>CADBRN010000046.1 GCA_902797025.1 uncultured Lachnospiraceae bacterium | reverse complement strand
GCAAATATCTGGCCGGAGACTACACAGGAGGAGGCAATTGATGAAAGATATTGTTTCAGCCGTGATGGATTCCATCCATATGGCCGGACTGGTGGAGATCGAAGTCTCTGCGAAGCACGTTCATCTGACGCAGGAGGATTGTGAGATCCTTTTCGGAAAGGGAGCAACGCTGACTCCGAAAAGAGACCTCTCACAGCCGTCACAGTTTCTGTCCGAACAGCGTGTGACGCTGATCGGCCCGAAAGGCACCATGAGCCACGTGGCTGTTCTCGGCCCGGTGCGCAGCGCGACACAGGTAGAGCTTTCCAAAAGCGACTGCGTTGCGCTGGGCGTGGATGCTCCGATTCGGGAATCCGGAGATGTGGAAGGAAGCGGTGCCATCACCATTCAGGGACCGGCCGGATCGCTGGATATCAAACAGGGCGTGATTATTGCGCACAATCATATCCATGTGACGGCGAAGGATTCGAAACTGCTGAATCTTAAGGACAAGGACAGGGTTGCTGTAGAAGTACTCAGTAACAGGCCGGTGATCTTTGAGGATGTGATCATCCGCGTAAGCCGGAATTTCAGCTGTAAGATGCACATCGATTTCGATGAGGCAAACGCGGCGTTTGTACATGGCTTTACGATGGGCAGGATCATCCGGAAGATTGACCGCAAGGGAATCGGCCGCAGTGAAAACTGGTGACGGACAGGATCGCTCCTGTGCGGGAATTTTGGAATCTCACAAATTTGAAACGAAAGGTACGTTATGCTTGATCTGAAACGGATTGACACATACATGGACAAGGTATCGCGCTCTCAGGAGGAGGTTTTCCCAGCGTCGGGAAAACTGAAGACGGGACTGGATCTGGGTACTGCTTATATTGTGCTCGTCGTTCTGGATGAAAACAATCAGCCGGTTGCCTGCGAGAAACAGGCGGCTAGCGTTCTTCGGGACGGTGTAGTAGTTGATTTCAGCGGAGCCCGGACGATTGTTCAGAAGCTGAAGGATAAACTGGAGCAGAGGATTGACCGGGAACTGACCGAGTGTGCGATCGCCATGCCGGCCGGTACGGATACCAGTGTGCGGACTCATGAATACGTGGCAGAAGGTGCTGGTTTTGAGGTCACGAATGTGCTCGACGAGCCGACGGCGGCGAATTCGGTCTATCAGATTCAGGACGGCGTTGTGGTGGATATCGGCGGCGGTACAACCGGTCTTGCCGTTTTTAAGAACGGAAAGGTCATCGAGATCGAGGATGAGCCGACAGGCGGAACCCATCTGTCTCTGGTACTCGCCGGAAATTATCACGTATCTTTCGAAGAAGCTGAAAAAATCAAACAGGACTACAGCCGGCATAAGGAAATTATGCCGGTGGTACGTCCGGTGGTCGAGAAGATGGCCACCATTGTAAAAAAGTACATCGATCCGTCGAAGACAGATACGATCTATCTGTGCGGCGGAACGTCCTGTCTGACAGGAATCGAAGGCGTCTTTGAGAAGGTGACGGGCATCCATACGATCAAGCCATCGGATCCCTTCCTTGTGACGCCGGCCGGAATCGCGATGAACTGCATCGTTTCCGGTTAAAGTCTGACAGAAAGGAGGCAGTATGGAAACAGGAGAATTAACTGACCGCATCGCTGCCAGGGTGAAAGAAAAACTGGAACAGATGGGAATCACTGTTTCAGATGGGGAAATCAGCGCGTGCCTCGGCGGAACGGGCTGTGACGCGCCGTGCACATCCTGCGGCGGAGACGGTACATGCACCGGAACCGGTCCTGCGGAGACGAACCGCAAAATTCTGCTGATTCTTACCGAGGATCACGGAACGGACTGTCACGCGCTCCTTGAAAACAGCGATCTTGCCGCTGTGTATGATGTGCAGTGCGCGTTTCTTTCCGATTATTCGGTCGATATGGATCGGGTGGATACGGTCATCCTGTTCAATCTCACGTGTGCAAATCTTTCAAAACTCTGCAGCGGCATGGCGGATACGCCGTATCTGAAAACCGCGCTGAAGGCGATCATGTCCGGGAAGAAGCTCCTGGCATCACCGGACCAGATCGAATATCTGCAGTATGAGAAGACGATGCCTGCGCCGATGTGGAAGAAAATGAGCGGAGATCTCGATTTTCTTAAAAGCTGCGGTCTCGCGGTCGTTCCCGCGGATCAGCTGGCCGGTGCGGTAATGAACCGTCCGGTTCAGAATGAGGCGGCGGAAAAGCCGGCCGCATCGTCGGAAACCTGTGCGGCGTGTGAAAATGAGATCATCATCCGGCGCAGGGTTGTGACGGAACGGGATCTGATCGACGCCGAGAGAGCAGGTGCATCATGTATCCGCGTAAATCCGGGATGTATCATCACGGATCTCGCAAAAGAAGCGGCGGCACGCAAAGGCATCCGCTTCTGCAGCGATTGAAGGAGGATTAAAAGATGAAGGTTGCAAAGGTCATCGGGAATATCTGGGCGACCAGAAAGGATGAACGGCTTTCCGGTCTGAAGCTGCTGCTCGTGCAGCCGCTGAATGTCAGGGACGAGGAGGCACACAGCGATCCGATCGTCGCGGCTGATCTCATCGGCGCGGGTGTCGGTGAGACGGTGATCGTCGTCAACGGAAGTTCCGCACGAAGTGCGGTTAATGATATGGGTACGCCCGTTGATGCAACCGTTGTCGGAATCGTGGATGATCTGGAAATTATTTGCTGATGGAATCAGGAGCTGTATCGTATGAGTCTGGCAATCGGTCTGGTTGAATTGAACAGCATCGCGCGGGGAATTGAGACGTGCGACATCATGATGAAGGCAGCCAGGGTGGAGCTGATTCGTTCTTCCGCCATATGCCCCGGTAAGTACATGGTCCTCATAGGAGGAGACACGGGGGATGTGCGGGAATCGCTGACAGAGGGAATACGGTGCGCGGGAAAGAACCGGGTCGATGATCTGATTCTCCCGAATGTCCATCCCTCTGTCCTGAAGGCTGTGAAGGGCGAGGTGCACCGCGAGAACATCCGTGCACTGGGCGTTCTTGAGTTTCGGACGGTCAGTGCGGCGATCGTCGCCGCTGACACAGCGCTCAAAGCAGCCGGCGTTTCTCTGGTACGCGTTCGCGTCGGCAGCGGCATCGGAGGAAAAGGATATTTTGTGATGACGGGCGATGTGGGAGAAGTGAAGGCGTCAGCGGAAGCGGCAGCGGCGGAAAAGAGCTGCGCGGCAAGGCTGATCCATTCGGTGATCATACCTCATCCGTCAGAGGCACTGTTGCAGCAACTATAAACCAAGGTTGATTTTGAGGGGCATTATATGAACACATTTACTTCAAGCCTGACGGAGTGGGCAACCACCCTCTCCATTAACAAAGTGATCATGATGATCATGATGATCTTCATGATTGTCGGAGCGATTGACAAGATCCGCGGCAACAAGCTCGGATATGGAGAAAAATTTGAGGAAGGCTTCAACGCCATCGGACCGCTGGCTCTTTCCATGGCCGGCGTTGTGGCTGCCGCTCCGGTTCTGGCGGAGGTTCTCGGACCGGTCATCAAGCCGATCTACAACTTCTTCGGCGCGGATTCTTCCATGTTCGCCACCACGCTTCTCGCGTGCGATATGGGCGGATATCCGCTGGCGATGCAGCTGGCGGGCGACGAGGCGATCGGAAAATTCGCAGGACTGATTCTTGGTACCATGATGGGACCGACGATCGTATTTACCATCCCGGTTGCGCTCGGAATCATCGACAAGAAGGACAGAGGATATCTTGGAGCCGGCGTACTGGCAGGTATGATCACCATCCCGATCGGATGTATCGTAGGCGGTCTGTGCATGTCCGGAATGACCGGATATAAGCTGAGCTTGGGACGCATCGTCCAGAACCTGATCCCGGTTATCATCATTGCAGCGCTGATCGTCATCGGTCTGTGGTTCCATCCCGGCCGCATGATCCGCGGATTCAACCGCTTCGGTATCGGCGTCACGGTCGTGATCACCGCACTGACAGCGATCGCTGTATTCGAGCAGATCACCGGCATCATGTTCCCGCTGTTTGACCAGATGGCTACGAAGGACGCTACGACCGGCCTGTCGCCATTGGATTCCGGTCTTCTGACTTGCGGTCAGATCGGTATCGTACTGATCGGTGCGTTCCCGATGGTCGAGTGGATCACCCGCACGTTCGGAGGAGGGCTGAAAAAACTTGGTCATCTTCTGGGAATCAACGAGACAGCTTCTGCAGGTATGGTCGCAAACCTTGCGAACAACATCGCAATGTTCAATATCTTCAGCGGCATGGATCCGAAAGGAAAACTTCTGAACGTCGCATTTGCCGTATCCGCAGCATTCGTATTCGGTGATCATCTTGGGTTTACGGCAGGCGTTGATCAGACCATGGTTACTCCGGTTATCATCGGAAAACTTGTGGCAGGTATCACCGCGCTGATTGTCGCGAATCTTCTGTCTCCGAAGCTGCTGCAGAAGGTCAACGCTACAAAGGACTAATAATCAGAGACGGTCCTGATTCAGGAAAGGAATGAGCATCATGAACATTACGGAAGAAATGATCCGTGAGATTATCACAAAGGTTGTGGAACAGTCGGTCGCGCCGGACAAGAAGGATGACTGCGGATTCGAGAAGAAAATCGATCCGAGCGGCATCATCGGCATCAAGACATCCACAGTAAAATGCGAACCGTTCAAGCAGGAGGGCGTCGCTCTGAAAGATGTCGTCACACTGGACGAGGCTCCGAGAATGGGCGCAGGTGTGATGGAACTGGATCATACCAGCTTTGAGTGGACGCTGACCTACGATGAGTACGATGTGGTTCTCGAGGGCAAACTGGAGATCGAAATCGACGGCAGAGTCGTTTCCGGCGATCCGGGAGATATTATCTACATCCCGAAGGGAAGCCATATTCATTTCCAGACTCCGGAGACCTGCCGCTATGCTTATTTTGTATATCCGGCGAACTGGGCGGATCTGGCCTGAGGCAAAGCATCAGACACATTGTATCATTTGAAACGCTGATCAGGCTGCGCCGCCGCGCAGCCTGATCACTATATGGAAACGTCGGAGGGGAACGGATGGACAACCGGGACGAACAGATCAGAATTGTACAGGAGACCGTGGCGGGCAAGGAAATCACGCTTGCACACATTATGGGCGGTCCGTCCCCGATCATATATCAGAAGCTGGGTATGAACCCGGCGATCAATTACGGTTCATCGGCGATCGGCATCATGAATATGACGCCGCCCGAATCGGCAGTCATCGCGTCGGACATCGCTGTCAAGAGCGGGGATGTGTACCTCGGCTTTGCCGACCGGTTCACGGGGACGTTGATCGTATCCGGTGAGATTGCAGATGTAACGGCCGCGATCACGGCTGTCGTCGATTATTTTCGTGACGAGCTGCACTATGTCGTCTGCCCGGTCACGAAACGATAGGAGCGTCTATGGCGGATAGAATGACGGCAGAAGAACTGTGGGATCTGATCGCCGGCCTGAAGAAACGGGAGAAAAACGGTCAGATCCGGATCGTGCGTCTCCGTA
Organism: uncultured Lachnospiraceae bacterium; assembly: GCA_902797025.1. GTDB lineage: Bacteria > Bacillota > Clostridia > Lachnospirales > Lachnospiraceae > CADBRN01. The sequence continues at coordinate 26,059 of CADBRN010000046.1, read as the reverse complement.
CGCCCGGGCGGGATATGACGATGGCTCACCTGATCGGAACATCGGGGCGGGAGATTTATCAGAATCTCGGACTGCATATCGGCGTGCATGAAGGCGAGGATCACACGGGCGAGACGATCGGCATCATGAAGTTTACCCCGTGGGAATGTACGGTCCCGGCTGCGGATATCTCTCTGAAGTCGGCGGATGTGGAAATCGGGTTTCTGGACCGTTTTAACGGCACCGTGATCATACTCGGACGCAGGGAGGAGGTCCGGACGGCGCTGGAGGGAGTCCGCGACTTTTTCAGGGACGATCTGCATTTTCATGTCTGTGAGATTGAGGAAAGCTGAAGCGATGAGAAAACTGTTTTTGATGGGCCGGAGCGAGGCCGGGAAGACGACGCTGTCCCAGATCCTGAAGGGAGAGAAGATTGCCTATAAGAAAACCCAGTACACCTATGCCGGCGACACTGTGATCGATACGCCGGGGGAATACGCCGAATCCAAGGAAGTCGGCGTCGGACTGGCGTGCTTTTCCTTCGAGGCGGACGTCGTCGCGATCGTAGTGGCTGCGGATGAGCCGTTCTCGCTGTTTACTCCGAACTGCAACGCATTTCTGAATCGTCCGCTGATCGGAATCGTGACAAAGATCGATTCGCCTTACGCGAACGTGCCGATGGTGAGGCAATGGCTTGAGAACTGCTGCTGCGAAAAGATTTTTTATATCAACAACATGACCGGCGACGGACTGGGAGAGCTCAGGAAATATTTAAGTCTGCCGGTGAAACAGATCAGTCTGGAGGAAGCGAAGGAGAGGCAGAGAAAAGGTCTGGCGGACTGGGAGTAAAAAAGTAGATAGTTTTTGCCAAAAATGAGGGACGTTTTCCGGTTGGGGGGAGCGCCTTTTTTTTATTTTCCGGATGCTCTGTGCGATCGATGCTGTGGTCTGTGATATAAAATAATCGTTTATTTTCCGGCTGAATTATATTATGATTGAGTAAACGATGTATAAACAAAATACAGGAAGAAGAAAAAAATGGAACTGACGCATATTGATGAAAATGGAGCTGCCAGAATGGTCGATGTCAGTGAAAAGGCGGTCACGGTCAGAACCGCATCTGCTCAGGCGGTAATCACCATGAAAGCGCAGACCCTGCGAATGATTACGGACGGAACGGCGCCGAAGGGGGATGTATTTGCGTGTGCAAGGATCGCGGGTATCATGGCGGCAAAACGGACATCGGATCTGATCCCGATGTGCCATCCGATCCCGATTGACAGCGTGAAAGTGGAAATTGAAGCCATATCGGATACACAGGTGAGAGTAGTCAGTACACTGAAATGTACCCATAAAACCGGTATTGAAATGGAGGCGCTTACGGCTGCGTCAGTGGCCGCACTTACGATCTACGATATGGTAAAAGCGGTGGACCGTGGCATGAGAATCGACGAGGTGCTGCTGCTGCACAAGGACGGAGGAAAATCCGGAGAGTATCAATACCAGAGATAATAAGTGGTGAGAAGCGATTGTCAGATACGGAGGAGATACGATGGCGGAGACAACAATGATTAAGAAGAGGCCGTTGTACAGCAAAGAGATCAAGAAAAAAATTTTGGACGCGATTCTGTCCGGCGAACTTCAGCCGGGAGACCGGATCGTGGAGACGAGGTGGGCCAGAAAGCTGGGGGTTTCACAGTCTCCGATCCGCGAGGCAATTCGTGAGCTTGAAACGACAGGGGTCGTCGAAAATATCCCATATAAAGGCTGCATCGTCCGCAAGATATCCAAAGAAGAGATGGAGAACGTCTTCAAGGTCCGCACAGCACTTGAGTCGATGGCTGTTGAGGAGGATATTCGACGCGGAACCGCGGAAATGATACCGGCACTGGAAAAAGAGATGGAGGCGATGACCTGTGCGGCTGATCAAGGAGAGGTGGATCAGTTTATTCAGGCCGATGTGGCGTTCCACGAAATCATCGTGAACGGTGCGGGAAACAATGTCCTAAGCCGGCTCTGGAAGCAGTGCGGTGCGGTCGACAATACACAGATCACTACGATGTTATCGAGAGACTCGATTATCGATCTGGCAAAGCGTCATGAAGAGGTTTGTGAGGCACTGAGCAAAGAGAATCCTCAGCTGGCGAGAGAGGCAATCCGCCGCCACTTTGAGCTGCTGCTTGAAGGATTGCAGAATCTGGAGGAATGACAAACCGGCCTTCAGGAGCCCCGGGCGTTCAGGAATGATGATCCGCCGGCTCGGAGCGATCCGTACGGTCAAGGACAGTAATAATCCAGGTCAGCAGATCGCGATTTCGATCCGTAGATTCGAGTGTTTCCCCGAGCCTCCTCCGGATGTGTGACAGACGGGAACTCAGAGTGTTCCGGTGCAGATACAGCCGTGCAGAAGTATGGGTGACGGAGCAGCCGAGAATCAGAAACGTATAGAGTATCGTGATGTCATCGGGGCTGTTGTCTGCATGGGAAGATGCAAGGCCGGTAAGCGCCGGAGAAATATAGCTCTTAAGCCCGGCAATATCGCCACATGCTTCCAGAATGTACTCCCGCAGGTGGTCTTCGGTGAAAACTGCGCAGCCTCTGCCGGGGACCCGGGGAGGCACGGACTTTTCTGCCTGCTTTGCAAATTCCGTCAAATCAGAGAAACCGCGGAAAATCAGGCTGATTCCGATCCTGAGAGAATGGGAAGCGGCAACATCCTGCAGCTTTTTGCGGAGGTCTTCTTTTTTCGTATCGCGGCCAAGTCGGATCAGGACAAAGAGTGTTTTATGTATCGCAGCACAACAGACCTGTTCTGAGAACAGGTTTGTAAACAGGGAACTGGAATGAGTAGTATTTTCCGATCCCCGCACGGCAGCAATCGTATAAGAATCGTTTTCATCCCAGCCGACGATGGCAAGAGGCTCCGGATGCGTCCCTTCTGCTGAAAAATCCCCTGACAGCTGAGCGGCAAACCATGCGTCAAGCGGACTTTTCGCTTCATTTTCCTGCATATGATAGTTTAAATACAACTCGAGAATTTCCAAAATCTCTTCAAAAAAAGCAAAATCGCCCGGATTAAATGCATCATTGTCATTGCCCGCGATCAGTGCGCCGACATGCTTTCCTTTATATGAGAGACTTCTCTGCAGTACCGTACGCGGATGACCGTGGACTCTGAGTGTACAGAAGGACGGGGAAGTCGCATCTTCGTCCTTTGGAGCAGAAGAAAATGCAGTCCACGACAGAGGAAGATCCCAGCCGTCCGTCTGGTATTCGAGGGGACTGTCGCGGAAAATCAGCTTCATCGCGAAGGAAAACGGTCTGGATGCGGTGTTCAGCAGCTCTTCCAGGGGCTGGTTTTTTACGATACAGTCCATCAGGCTTTCTGTGCGGGTCCGGCAGCTGGCAATCAGTTCCAGCGACTGATTCATCACTTCATTTTCCGAGGCGGCTGGAAATTGTATGATATCTCCGGCACAGCAAAGTGCGGACCGGCACAGATGACCGAGATATTCTCCCGGAATAATGTACGCGACAGAAGGATCCGTGTCCTTCACAGAGCTCCGGGAACCGAATTCGACGGATTCGATTGCGATGCGGTTCCCGGAGATCTGATAAGAACAATCCAGCCCGTGTTTCTGATACCAGTCTTTAAAATTCCACATTGAAAGCTTCATGAGAATCCCCCGACAATATTGCACAACAACATCAACATCTTTGTGCAATATTTTATACTAAATCGCCATGAAATGGAAGAGCCGGCCGAAAAAACAATATTATATTTAATAGATTATATATAAACGATAATCTGGCACAAAAAGTGGTGTACTTCAGGCGTGATTACCGATGTGCAATCCGGTGAAAAAGCTTACATTGGATGTAGCAAAACTGAAAGTCGGGAGGTAAGCAAACATGAGTAATACGACTGAAAACGCCAATAATTACATTGGTAAGTCGCCGATTCGTGTGGATGCATACGATAAAGCGACAGGGAAAGGTTTGTTCGCGAGTGATTATTTTAAATTAATCCCGGACCTTCTCCGTGTAAAAGTTTTGAGAAGTCCGGTCGCGCACTGTAAGATCACGAAGCTGGATGTCTCCAAAGCGGAGGCAATTCCTGGCGTCGAGAGGATTTTTACAGTTGACCGCTCTCCGTTCCATATGGAAAGACTTCCTGAACAGGTCCGTTTTCCGATTGATGGAGAATGTATCTGGGCGGGACAGCCGATCGCGATTATTGCTGCGGATACTTTGGAACACGCCGAGGATGCACTCGAAGCGATCGATCTGGAATATGAGGAGCTGCCACATGTTCTGAATGTCTACGAAGCACTGGATCCGAATCCGAAGTCAGTAGTGGATCCGAACCACGGCCGGAGCGGAACGATCGATGAATCGAACCCCTGGGCGAAGATCGGTCGTCTCGATGTTGTTGACAGTAAATTCGCAGGAGAGGGAGTATCCCCGAACATCATCGGAAATTATGTTCTCGATAAGGGAAATGTTGAAGAAGCGATGAAGAAGGCGGATATCGTCGTCGAAGGGGAATTCTGTACAGGCCGCAGAAAGCACACCCATCTGGAACTCTCATCCGCGATTGTCACTTATAATTCGGATGACAGCATCACTTGCTACGGCAACGGCTGTGGAATCCATGGTGTCATTAAATCTGCATTCGTCAATATTTTTGAACTTCCGGAGAACAAGATCCGTACCATTCAGCCGTACATCGGAGGATCCTTCGGTGATCGTCTGGCGCCTTATATCGAGGTGCTCACTGCGATGATGGCACTTTTCCTGAAGAAAAGCTGCGGATATCAATACACGAGAGCAGAGACGTTTGAGGGTGCACCGTTCGCGTGGCCGGTATACAGCCGCGTAAAATTTGGCGCGACAAAAGACGGGCGCGTGATTGCACAGGATTACGACTGTGTTGAAGAGATCGGCGCGATCCAGAACAACGTTTCCTATACCGGACGCCTTTCGTCTTCCGGTGCGGTCTGCGTATATGATATTGATAATATTCACATGGACACCGCAGCTGTTGCGACGAACTGCATGCCGGTCGGAGCGTTCCGCGGACTTGGCTGTCCGGAATCTGAGTTCGGCATGGAGGTCATGATGAACAAGCTGGCCGATGACCTCGGAATCAGTCCGGTTGAAATTCGTGCGAAGAATTTCATCAAAAATGGCGGACACAATGGATATGGAGAGTTGGTCACATCAATCGGCGTCGAAAAATGCCTGCGTGCCTGTGCAGATGCGATCGATCTCGAGACACCGCCGGAACAGGACGGGTCCGTCTGGAAACGCGGAAAAGGCTGCGGAGTCGGAGGAAAACAGAATACTCCGCTCGGCCGCGCGGAAGCAATTGTGCGTTACTATAGTGATTCCAGCGTCGAGGTTCTGATCAGTTGCGATGAGAACGGAATGGGTGCGATGACGGTTATGGCACAGATCGCAGCTTCCGTTCTGGAACTTCCGATTGAAAACGTCAAGGTAATCAAGGGCGACAGCATCGTAACTCCGTTCGACAACTACTCCGCATCCTCGCGTACAACGTACACAACAGGAAATGCAGTCAAGATCGCTGCAGAAGAGGTAAAGGACAAACTTCAGGAGGCAGCGGCAAGAGAGGTTGGCGTTCATAAGAGCAAAGTCATAATCCATGGAAGCAAGGCGAAAATACTCGGTTCGGATATTCAGGAAATCGATCTGGCAACCTTGTTTAAGAACACATCCCCGTATGATCAGGGCAACTGGGGGTTGATGAGGTTTTCACCGGTTGAAGGCCATGGAGTATTCTGCCCGGCGCCGATCCGCAAATGGGGCCACGACGGTCTGACAAAACGCATGTGGAACTGGTTCCAGTACGCTGCGAGCGCTATGGAAGTTGCGGTAAACGAGGAAACCGGACAGGTGCGTATCCTGAAGATTGCTACGTCGGCTGATACAGGAAACCCGATTAACCCGAAAACAGTTGAGGGACAGATCGAAGGAGGATCGATCCTTGCAGCAAGCTATATGCTGATGGAGGAGCCGATCTTCAATGAACATGGCGCGATTATCAATAAGGGACTTTCCGATTATCGGATCGCGGATGTACTGATGACGCCGAAGAACGATAACTTTATCTCACTGATCAATCCGGATCCGCTTCCTGACGGACCGTTTGGCGCAAAAGGCATGGCGGAGTCGATCACAATTCCGATCGCGCCGTCACTTTCCGAGGCGATCTATCAGGCTGTCGGCGTACGTCCGATGTATTTCCCGATGACTTCCGAGCGCATTCTGAAGCTCATCCAGGAAAAAAAAGCGAAGGAGGCGGAGAATAAATGAATTCATTTGAAAACTATATCACCGTTTCGTTTGAGGTGAATGAAAAACCGGTCACCGTTTTCACAGCACCGAACCGCACGCTTCTTGATGTGCTCCGTGAGGATCTCGGTCTTGTCGGAGTCAAACATGGCTGCGATGATTCGAACTGCGGTGTCTGTACGGTAATTGTGGACGGAAAAGCGACAAAATCCTGCTGCATGCTGATCGGGCAGGCGGAAGGTACGAAAGTGACGACGATCGAGGGTCTTGAGAAAGACGGTGTTCTCCATCCGCTTCAGAAAGAATTTATCGAGCATTTTGCGATTCAGTGCGGATACTGCACACCGGGGTTTATCCTTGCGGCCAAGGCACTGCTTGACGAAAATCCGGATCCGACAGAGGATGAAATCCGCGAAGCACTTCACGGAAATCTCTGCAGATGTACCGGTTATAAAAAGATCATCGAGGCGATCGAAGCCGCCAGAGATGATATGAAAGCACAGGCATGAGGAGGATACCGATATGATTATGAAATTCGAGAAATACTTCCGGCCGGAATCTCTGCAGGAAGCGATCGATCTGATGAAAGAATACAAGGGAGAGTACAAGCTGCTCGCAGGCGGCACAGATGTCGTGATTCGTTTGAAGGCACACGCGCTTCGTGTCAAAACGATCATTGATATTTCGAGAGTTCCGGAACTTTCGGGAGTTCGCATTGAGGACGGCAAGCTGTACGTCGGTGCAAATACCCGTCTGATGGATCTCTCGAAAAATCCGGATGTAGTCAACAGTGAATGGGAGATCCTCGCGGAGTGCGCAGGGCATGTTTCCAGCACACAGGTTCGCAATGTTGCGACCCTTGCGGGGAATAATGTAAATGCTTCACCCAGTGCGGATACAACGCCTGCACTTCTGATGTGTGATGCGGTCGTTCATATCGCAGGACCGGACGGAAAACGTGATGTGGCGGTGGATGATTTTCTTCTCGGACCCGGAAAAGTGGATCTGAAAGACGGTGAGATCGTCGTCGGCTTCACATTCCCGAAACAGAAGGAGAATTCGCAGGCGGCGTATATCAAATTTGCGATCCGCGGAGACACAGATATCGCGATTGTCAATGCGGGTGCAAGAATCGGTCTCGGGGCAGATGGAAAGGTATCCGATGCGCGTCTTGTATTGGGCGCAGTCGCTCCCAGATCGATCCGTATGAAGGAAGTTGAGGACTTCCTGATCGGGAAAAAGGCAACAGAGGCGATCATTGAAGAAGCAGCGGCAATGGCCCGTGATTCGATTACTCCGATCACAGACCAGCGTGCCACGGCTGAGTACAGAAAGCAGATGGCCTATGTCAATCTGAGAAATGCGATGACCGAAGCACTTAAAAAACTGGCGTAACGATTCGTTGTTCGGATGAGCGGATGCCGCATTGCCGGAAACAGGGAAGCGGCATCCGCAGAGCGGGACGGAAGCTATGATTTATCTTGATAACGCTGCGACAACAAAACTGGATGAGGGCGCACTTTCTCAAATGATGCCTTACCTTGGGGAATGGTTCGGCAATGCTTCGGCCGCCTATTCCCTCGGCGTCAGAAGCCGCGCGGCAATTCAGGAAGCGCGCGAAAAGATCGCCGGGATTCTCGGAGCCTCACCGGAAGAGATTTTCTTTACATCCGGCGGTTCTGAGTCAGATAACTGGGCACTCCACTCTGTGTGTGCGGGCGGGCGAAAACCACACATCCTGATTTCCGGAATCGAACATCCGGCAGTTTTTGAAACAAGCCGGAATCTCATGAGGGAAGGATACGCGGAAGTTACGTTCGTTCCGCCGGATTCCGCCGGTTTCATCGATCCGGAAAGGATCCGGGCATCGATCCGTCCCGGGACGGCGCTCGTTTCCGTCATGTATGCGAACAATGAAATCGGAACGATACAGAATATCAGGGAGATCGGAAAGATCGCACATGAGAATGGAGCTCTGATGCACACGGACGCGGTTCAGGCGTTCGCACACATTCCGATCGATGTAAACCAGGAAGAAATTGATCTGCTGAGCGCCAGCGGGCACAAATTTAACGGCCCGAAGGGGGTCGGTTTTTTGTACGTCAGAAAAGGTCTGCAGATTGAACCGTTTATCGCAGGCGGCGGCCAGGAATATGGGAAACGGTCCGGAACGGAAAATGTGCCGGGTATCGTCGGCATGGGAGAGGCTGCAGCAAAGAGCGGACAATACATGGCGAACCGCATGAAGGAAGAAGGCAGGCTCCGGGACCGTCTTCTCACGGGGATCCGGGACAGAATTCCGGATATTTCCGTGAATGGTTCAATGGAGCGGCGTCTGCCGAATAATCTGAATGTGACATTCCCCGATGTGGATGCGGAAGAATTGTTGCTTCTGCTCAACAGAAAAGGAATCTTTGCATCTGCGGGGTCTGCCTGCCAGGCGGGAAGTCTTGAACCGTCCAGGGTGCTTCTTGCGATCGGGTGCAGCAGAAAAGAAGCCCAGGAATCGGTGCGATTTACCGTATCCTGGGAGAACACAGAAGAGGAGATCGATGAAGCTGCAGAACAGATCGGTATCGCGGTGGAAAGGTTGAGAGAATATGCTTAAAGGTCCGGGAAAAACGGGAAGTATCAAGGTGCTGAACAAAGGAGCGGATGTTGCCATCGTTGCGGCTCTGGGTGAAGCAGGCGAGGCGATGAAAGCATCGCGGATTCTCGCGGTCCGGGGGATAAGTACGGCGGTTCTGGAGGAAAGCTGTTTTCATCCGATGGATGAGGAGACCCTGAAATTTTATGAAAAGCAGGTCCGGTTTTTTGCGGCAGTCGGAGCAGATGCGGCGAAAGCACTTCCGGAGTATCTTGGTCCGGCGATAAAGCTGACCGTACTTGATACCAATGATGCCGCATCCATAACAGATACCGTTACAAAGCTTGTGAGAAATCCGGAGCTCTTCCGTCAGATGAATTGCGGGCGACGGTCATAAATCAAAAGCGAGAGATACAGGATCTCGCAAAGGTCCGGATCCTGCAGCGAGCAATCGCCGATGGATTCGAGGCGGGTGATGCGATTGACCAGTGTGTTCCGGTTGATGGAAAGCTCCCGCGCAGTTGCGTAGAAATTTCCTCCGTGAGCGAGGTATGACTCCAATGTTCTCAGATAGGGAAAGGGAGCGGAACTCTTTCGGTCAAGGGCGTCCAGATGGCGGATGAACGGATGCACATAGGATTGAATTTCCGGGGTGTTGTAAAACACCGAACGGATCAGCTGTGCGCTGCAATTCCGGATCGTTTCGTACCGGACCGCTTTTTTTCGCGCGGCGGAAGCGGCACGGTAAGACTGCTGAAGCATACAGGAAAGTCCGGAGAGATCCGGATAGTGCCAGCTCTCTCCGATGAAACAGGATCCTTTCGGTATAAAGGAATCAAAAAAAGCGCAGTCAGGCAGTGTATCAGATGCGGATGAGCCGGAGACCAGGATCAAGCCGGATCCGGCGAAGGCGATCCGGTCTTCCGGGCGGCGTTTTTGCAGCTCTTTGTAAATTCGCTCATTCAGAAGTGACGGCCTTCCGGAGACGGATTCGATCCGGTAGACACAGTAAGACCGGGCATCCGCCTCCGCGTAATCCTGTTCCGGTGTGGATGGTGGTGAGTCATCCAGCTGCGTGATCATTTCCGGCAAATATTTTGCGAGGACGTTGTGCAGAAGCTGTATGTGGAAAACATCACCGTACACAAGTTTTCTTGCTCCGTCTGATGCGATGATCCAGAAAACAATATCGCCGACTTCCAGATGATCGATGAGGACGGAGCCTCCCGATGAAAACGGGGACGGCAGAATGAGGGGCAAATCATTATGCCCGTCGGGTGATTCTGCACCTTCAATCTGATTTGCGAACTGTGCAAGGTCTTCAATCTTGTCCGCAAGGATAAAGCGGGACAGCTGTTCGACACCGCCGCTTCTATCTTCGGACGAAGCGATGATCTCGCCGCGGCAGAGGATCAGGACGGGAAATGTCAGAATGGTCCTTCCGGCAGAGAGAAGAGAACTGAGTGATCCGCGGCTGACACAGATCCGGATCATCGTCCTTTCCCAGTCCAGATAAGAGGAAAACATCTCATTCAGCAGTTTCATGATTGAGCGCGCCGTATCCTGCAGAAAATAGATCCGGTCGCGTCCATACGAGAGGACGGACCGGTATTGGCTGTTTCCGGGTTCGTCGGACAAAATGGCGCAGTCCGGGAAGACCGAATCACTTTGCATACGGACTCCGGAGAAAGTATTGACATCCTCTTCGATCGAATAGAAATGTCCGATCTCGTGCAGATCGCACCATGTGTGCACATTCCACATACTGAGCTGAACAGACAAAGTTTGTGCCACTTCCTTTGATGAAAATAGTTTGAAAAATTTCAACGGGGAACAACCGGATGTGCCATGGCATATCGGCAGGATTTCTCGTAATCCTCCGGAGTATCCATATCCATCAAAACCGTCTCGTCATCGGTGACCAGATAATGCGGTCGAATACCTAAGGACCGGAATGCACTTTTCAGGCCGCCCTCCCTGCAGAATGAAGACAGCTGTTTCAAAAATGAAGCGGAAAAAGCGGCCGGATGTCCCTTTTTATAATGGCAGCTCGGATAGACGAGATCCCATGGTGATTCAGCCAGTGACCGGATGAGATCCGGTGATACGAGGCAGATATCGACCGGTGAAAACAGAACTCGCCCGCAGGTTTCGGGTACAGCCTGAAATCCGAGACGCGCGGAATCTATCATCTCAGTGGTCCGGTAGGAGTCATTGTATCGGAAGAGCAGGTCGGTATCACTGTGCGTTCTCTGCCAGCTTCGGCAGGTATCCTCAAGAGCCTGTGCGTTATATCCGGTAACAAAGATAAAATGCCGTATCCCGCCGAGACGGTAGCGATCAAGGAGGCAGCAGACAGCCGGAACTCCGTCGATTTTCAGGAGCGGCTTGTAGCAGCCCATTCTCGAGGAAAGTCCGGCTGCTATGATGACCGCGTATACCGGTTTTTCAATCATACTTACTCCAGATACGACCTGCCATACAGATCGGCTGCGAGGATTGCGTCCCTGACGGCAGCCTCTGTGATCGTGCAGGGCATGTTATAGATCGGCTTGTCTTTTTGTGTCGCAATCTTTGCGATCTGAAGAGCTGCGTCTTCAGGATCTTCTGTAATAGAAAGCTGCTGCAGCGTGACCGGAAGCCCCACGGATACGCAGAACGAATATGCCTCATCAAGCTCATCTTCGTCGGCGTTCTCGAGAAACAACTGCACAAGACTGCCGAATGCAACTTTTTCGCCGTGCATGCTCCTGCACTCCGGAATCGTATTCAGACCGTCCCCGATCGGATGAGCGGCCGCTTTTCCGCCTCCTTCAAATCCGATTCCCGAGAGCAGCGTATTTGCTTCGATCACTGCCTCGACGGCGGGGGTACAGAGATGGCGGGAGACCGCTGCCTTTGCTTTTGCTCCGTTTTCAAGAATTGTGCGGTAGCATTCCTCTGCAAGGACCATCGCTGCACGTGTTGTTTTTCCGCCGTGTATGTTGTCCGAGTTCGAGGCGCTGCACGCGCGGGCTTCGAAATACGTCGACATAGCGTCGCCCATGCCGGCGGAAAGAAGTCGCGCCGGTGCGTTTGCGATTACCTGAGAATCGACAAGGATCAGATCCGGACTTTTCGGGAGAGTGAGCCGCTGATCCAGAGTTCCGTCATCGTGATAGATCACCGACAGAGCGGAGGTCGGAGCGTCCGAGGATACCGCTGTCGGAATTACGATGCAGGGGGCCTGCAGAAAACAGGCAGCCGCCTTTACAGCGTCAAGTACTTTTCCGCCTCCGGCGCCGACGATCATTTCGCACTCGTTTTCCTGATAGACGGACTGCAGGCGACGGATCTCGTTCATCGAGCATTCTCCGTTGAAGTCTTCATAGATCAGAGTGCATAAATCACCGGATGGAGCGGCATCGCGTATGCATTTTAATCCCAGCTCATTTCCGACAATCAGAGCCTTCCGGCCAAAAGAGTGAAGAAATTGGTCCAGCTGACCGAGAATACACCGTCCCTGAATGTATTTTGACGGGGCGTAAAATATATAAGCCATGAAATCTTATCCTCCGTATCGCATAATCTCTTATTTATTTTAAAAGTCTCATCTGCATTATGCAACCATATAATCGATGATCGTTTATATTTCGTTTTTCTTCACAAGAACAGAGACAATAATTTGTGGCGAATTACAATTGCATTTTCCCGGAACGGCTATAAAATATATTAAAGTTAATCGATTATATATAATATTCAGCTGACTCAGCGAGGTTTATCAGGAGAGGAGCAGAAATGAGACTTTACACCGTTGAAATTCAGACCCCGGTCGGAGGGATAAAACGTCTGGCGGCGGAACAGGGTGAAAAACTGATCGACCTGAACGCTGCAGGCGGAGTGTACTACGCATCGAAAGGGGACACAAATCCGCAGCAGATTTCAGACGCGAATCTTCCGAATGACATGATTACTTTTTTTGCGAATGGAAAACGGAGTCTGGATGCAGGCTATGCAGTCCTTCAGTATATGAAAGATCACGGCGGTCAGTCAGGACTGGCCGGACAGAAACTGATCTACGGATTTGACGAGGTACGGATCCTTGCGCCTGTGACAAAGCCGAATATTATTTTTGACGGCATGGTATATGAGGCTCACGTCAAGCATCATTACGGACAGATCCCGGATGCATATTACAAGAGACCGGTGTGGAACACACAGGGTGGATCAACGGTCGTCGGAACGGGCGTGCCGCTGATTAAACCGGCTTACACGAAGCAGTTTGATTTTGAGTTTGAGACCGGGTTTTACATCTGCAGACGTGGACATGATATCCGGCCGGAAGAAGCGCTCGACTATGTTGCAGGCTTCACGGTGTTCAATGATGTGTCTGCAAGGGATGCGCAGGCGGATGAGTCTGTTATGGCGCTCGGACCGGCAAAGGGTAAATTTTTCCGTAACAGTCTTGTGATGGGACCGTGTGTGGTCACGAAGGATGAACTGCCGGATTATGACGATCTGGAGATGACGGCGAAGGTAAACGGTGAAACGGTTTGTGTGAACCGCACCTCCGGAATGTTGTTCTCTCTCGGAGAACTCGTCGCAAAGATCTCCGAGGATGCATATCTGAATCCGGGTGACTTCATCGGATTCGGAACGTCTCCTGAGGGAACATCGGTTTGCTCGTCGCTCGGCCGCTGGCTGGAGGTCGGGGATGAAATAGAACTTTCCGTTGAAAAAATCGGAAAGATCTGCAACAAGGTGATCGCTGCGGACAGTGAAGAAGCCGCAAAATTCTGATGCGTTGTTTTAGGAAAGAAAAAGGGACTGTCTCAGTCAGGACAAGAAAGGAATCATTATGGGAATGAGATACTCACACACAAATCTGAATGCGAAGGATTGGAAAAAACTGCGTGATTTTTACGTCGATGTTTTTGAAGGGAAGGTAGTACCGCCGGAAAGAGATCTGGGCGGACCGTGGTTCGAAAAGGCATCTGGAATGAAAGGTGCAAGAGTGCGCGGCTGTCACGTCGCACTTCCGGGATATGAAGAGGGCGGACCGGTCCTTGAGATCTTTTCGCATGACATTCAGGATGGAGAGCCGGGAGCGTTCAATCACACAGGGTTCGGACATCTCGGAATCCTTGTGGACGATGTAAAAGAAACGTATGAGAATCTGCTTGCACATGGCGGAAGTTCAGACGGAGAGATTGTCTCTCACTACTATGAGAATAAGGGACAGACACTGACGATGATTTATGCGAAAGATCCGGAAGGAAACCTGATCGAAATCATGAGATGGGACGATGGAAAACTTCCGGAGTGCGAATAATTGGTTCGGGAGGATTGTTATGCAGCAGCTTACAAAAAATGTTTTTACTGAAACGAAGATTCGCGGATGCAATCCGAGCATTGTATTTACGAGTGAGGGATCTGTTTTTATCGATACGGCGCAATGGATCACAACACTTCTTGAGATGCGGAAATTTGCGCACGAAAAGGGACCGATCCGGTATCTTATCAACACTGAGCCGCATATCGACCACATCTTCGGAAACCATTGGTTTGCCGGAGAATGCCCTGTCATCGGCCATGAGAATTTATCAAAATCCTTCTGGAAAATTCCGCCGGCTTTCAATCAGACGACATATGACTACAGTGTCGATATCATCAAACGTCAGGATCCGGAAGGATTGAAGGATATGCCGTCCGAAAAAGATTACATCGTGAACACGCCGCAGATTACCTTCTCGGACCGGATGACCCTGAAGGTGGGTGATCATACATTCTGTCTGTATTATGCACCGGGACACTCCGACGCGAATATCATCATTCATGTTCCGGAAGAGAGAACCGCGTTCGTCGGCGACACGATCTTCAACGACTGCCAGATCTGGCTCCACTCCGTGATGCCGGATGAACTGTTCAAGACGCTCGATTTTCTGGCCGGTCTGGACGTGGATTATATTGTTCCGGGTCATGGTCCGGTCTGCGACAAATCTGCGATCTATGAGAACAAGAAATTTTTGTATGACTGGTATGGTGCGGTTGCAGACGGTATTGCGAAGGGATGGACAAAGGAAGAATGCGTGAAGAACATCAGCTTTGCGGACCGGTGCCCGGTTGATATCGGACAGGCAGATGCGATGGAGTATATTCAGGAACACAACGTCATGATGGCTTACGACTATGTCATGAACAAGATGTGAAAAGAATTATCCGTTTTCCGCGGCTGCTTTCAGATTCTGAGGGCAGCCGCGGAAATATTACGAAAAATTGCGAAGAGGCATGGAATGAACGTAGAAATTATCAGCATTGGAACCGAATATTTGCAGGGAATGCTTGAAGAGCGGAATGCGGGTTTTCTGGCACAGCGGATCACGGAAGTCGGGCTGGAGGTCTGCGGAAGACATATTGTCGGAGATGACCCGCTTCAGGTAAAGAATGTGCTTGATTTTGCGTGCAGTCATTCCGACGTGATCGTGATGACAGGAGCACTCGGTCTTTATAAAAATCCTGAAGTGAGAAGGATTACGGCGGAGTTTTTCGGGAAAAAACAGGCGGAGAACAAGGATGTCCGTGACTATGTGGTCCGGTTCGGAAAGAAACATAACCGAAGCTACAGTGAACAGCAGATCCGGGAACTTGCTGATGTGCCTGAAGAGGCGCTGGTATTTCAGAGCGAGCTGGGACCGACGCCGGGATACTTTCTCGAAAACGGCGGAAAAACGCTTATTTCCCTTCCGGGAGAGCATGATGAGCTGGAAGATATTTTTGAGAGCGATGTGGTCGGATGCCTGATGAAAATTGCGGCGACCGGGAAGGCGAAGCTTTCGATCCGTCTCGTATCGGGTGTAGATGAGGAACGGATCAAAGAGCTGAAAGAAAAGCTTGGTGAATGGGCCGGGTATGACAATCCCCGGGTGGAGTTTGTCAAAAAGGGAGACACGGTTTGTATTGAAATCAGTGCGATCGGCCCTACGAAGGGGGACGCGAAGATTCTTACAAGAATCGCAGGAACAAACGTCAGTCAGCGGATCGGTGAGAGCATGATCGCGGACGTAAGCGAGGAGTGAGCGCGTGCCTGGGGGAATTTATGCGCCGGTCGTGATCATCATGGCGATCACGGCGAACCGGCGGCCGTGATCAGGTTGAGGCGGCGGAAACAGCTGCAGTGCAATTAGTAATAGGAAGGAATTTCTACTATGAAGACGGTAAAAACAGAGGATGCGGTGGGAATGCCGCTCGCGCATGATCTGACGCAGATCATTCCGGGAGAATATAAGGGAGCGCGTTTCAAAAAAGGCCATATCGTTCAGGAAGAGGATATCCCGGTGATGCTGTCCATGGGAAAGCAGAACCTGTATGTTCTGGAGCTTTCGGATAATGATGTGCATGAGGATGAGGCGGGCAGAAGAATCGCCGCGGCAGCGATGGGAGAAAACCTGGAAATGGTACAAAAGGGCGAGGGAAAGGTTGAACTGAAAGCTGCCGTCCGGGGGATTCTTCGCGTCAAAAAGGAAAATCTCCGAAAATTGATCGAAGATGATGAGATTATGTTCGCATCGATTCATGGAAATCAGCTTGTTGACAAAGATACGGTCGTGGCCGGCACAAGGGTGATTCCGCTTTATGTGAAGGAAGAGGCGGTCAGGAGAGCGGAATCGGCCGGCAGTGTGATTTCCGTCGATCCGATCCGGCCGATGAAGGTTGGCATCGTCACGACAGGAAGTGAAGTTTATCACGGCTTGATCGAGGATCGTTTCGGAGAAATACTGAGAAGGAAATTTGCAGATCTCGGGTGCGAGGTGATCGATCAGCAGTTTTCCGATGACGATGAGAGGATGATCGCGGAGAAAATTCACAAGGTCAGGGATGAAGGGGCGGAACTGATCGCCGTGACCGGAGGAATGTCAGTTGATCCGGATGACAGAACACCGCTCGGGATCCGGAAGGCAGGCGCCGATATCGTCAGCTACGGCGCTCCTGTGCTGCCGGGAGCGATGTTTTTAATGGGATATCTGGACGGCACGCCTGTCGTCGGTCTTCCCGGATGTGTTATGTATGCAAAGATAAGTGTGTTCGATCTGATCGTTCCGAGAATTCTTGCCGGGGAAACGATCACGAGGGATGCCATCAAGAATCTGGCGGAAGGCGGATTTTGCAGGGGCTGCCGTGTCTGTACGTATCCGCAGTGCGAATTCGGAAAAGAGTGAGGTGAAAGGAAGGCCGGAGGATGAGGGACTGGTTGGGAAGAGAGATCAATTATCTTCGGATGTCGCTGACTGAGCGGTGTGATCTGAAATGCATCTACTGCAGAGATGAGAACTATTACTGCAGGGGAAAGCAGGAACTTCGAACGGATGAAATCGCAAAACTTACCGATTCTTTTGTACGGCTCGGGATCACGAAAGTACGATTGACCGGCGGCGAGCCGTTGGTGCGGAAGGATCTGGCGGAGATTGTCACCATCGTTTCATCCCATCCGGAAATCAAGGACATCGCTATGACGACGAACGGACAGGGACTTGCCGGCCGTGTGGCGGAATTAAAAAAGGCCGGGTTGAAACGGCTGAACATCAGTCTGGATTCTCTGGATGAAACCTGTTATCGCGAGATGACAAGGGGAGGGGATCTTTATCGGACACTTTCCGGGATCCGGGAGGCGATCGACGCGGGTCTCGGGGTGAAGGTGAATGTCGTCGTGGTTCGCGGCAAAAATGAAAGAGAAGTGGACCGCTTTATCGATCTGGCGTCAAAGGAGCCGCTGGATGTACGCTTCATCGAACTGATGCCGATCGGCACGTTCGGTGAAAAGAGTGAAAACCACATTTCGAATGAAGAAATCATCCGCAGCCATCCGGAACTTCATCGGGTGGCTGCCCGCTCAGAGTCGCAGCCGTCCGTTGATTATCAGGGCGAGGGTTTCACCGGGAGGGTGGGATTCATCAGCCCGGTGTCGCACCGGTTCTGCGATCAGTGCAACCGGGTCCGCCTGACGAGCGACGGAAAGCTCCGGATGTGTCTCGGGAGGAACGAAGAAACGGATCTGCGGCCCCACATTGAAGATGCGGATCTGACCGGAATAATCCGGGAGGCGATCTTCCGGAAGCCTGCGAAGAATGAATTTACGCAGCTGTATCACGCGAATCGAAGGATGAATCAGATAGGAGGCTGAGAGCATGGGAGTAATAAAATCCATCAATATCAGTACGGAGCGCGGAAAAATCAAAACCCCGGTGGATGAAGCGGAATTCCGACCGGGCTTTGGCATAGTCGGCGACGCGCACGCCGGGAAGTGGCACAGGCAGATCAGCCTTCTTTCCCAGAAGAGCATTGATAAAATGACGGCGATGGGAATCGACGGACTTGACGCCGGGAAATTCGCGGAAAATATCACGACGGAGGGAATTGAGCTTCATACGCTTCCGGTCGGAACCGTTCTGAAAATCGGTCCCTGCTTCTGCGAGGTGACACAGATCGGAAAGACCTGCCATAAAGAGTGTGAGATTGCGAGGAAGGTAGGAACGTGCATTATGCCGAAGGAAGGCATTTTTGTGAGGGTTCTGAGCGGAGGCATCGTTCGTCCGGGAGATTCCGTCCGGGTGTTTTCAGTGCAGGGCGTGAGAGAGGGAATGGCATGAGTGAAAAGATAAAGATTGCAATTCTGACTGTAAGTGACCGGTCGAGCGCCGGCGAGCGGGAGGATTTGAGCGGCCCTGCGATCCGGGATGCGCTTGGGGAAATCGATCATGAGGTCATCTGGTACGGAGTTGTTCCGGATGATCCGGATCAGATCAAAAATACTCTGCTTGAACTCGCGGATAAAAAAAGAGCAGACGTTGTACTCACCACGGGAGGTACAGGTCTTTCTCCGAGAGATCATACACCGGAGGCAACTCTGGCGGCGGGCGAGCGAAATGTGCCCGGGATTGCCGAGATGCTTCGGGCAAGGAGCGGAGAACTTACGCCGCATGCGATGCTTTCCCGCGGTGTGTCCGTGACGCGTGGAGCGACGCTGATCGTTAATTTTCCGGGGAGCCCGAAGGCATGCAGGGAGTGCACGGAATTTCTGATTCCGGCGCTTCCACATGCGGTCCGTGTCCTGAGAGGAGAAGTTACAGACTGCGGAAAGGAGTCCGCCGATGGGGAAAAAGCCTCTCACCTGTAAGGTACGAGTCATACTCCGGAGAGAGACATCGTTTTACGGTCCGGGTGTGGAAGAACTTCTCATCTGTGTCCGCCGGTCCGGATCGCTCAGAAAAGCCGCGGAGATGACGGGAATTCCGTACAGCAAGGCGTGGAAGATGATCCGTAGTGCGGAACAGGGATTCGGGTTCCCGCTTCTTTATTGTGAGCAGGGAGGTGCGGATGGCGGCGGATCGAAGCTGTCGCCGGAAGCAATTGAGGTGATGGATGGATATAGCCGTGTCGTGAAAGCAGTGACAGACAGTCTGGACGCGAGTTTCCCGGAGTACCGGGAACGGATCGGAAGACTTCGAAGTGAAAGAGGAGAATGAGATGCTGACCTGTTCAATCGTATATGCAACACCGAATACGAATGCACGGAGACTTGCGGAGACGATGGAGGCCGTCGTCGGAAATCAGTGCATCTATATGGGAGGCATGAGCGAGAAAGCGCTGAATGCCGATGTGATTTTCTGGGGCGGGAATACGGATACGAAAACACCGGAAATTCTCGCGTTTGAAAAGAAACTGCAGGGCCGGGTGGTTGTTGAATACGGCCATCTTTGTATCGGAGGTGCGAAAGATCTTTATGCGATCGGAAATTTCGCGCAGCGGGTGATGCAGAATGCTGAAAGAATTGCCGCGGAAGAACGCGTAAAAAAGGTGCGGGAGGCGGAGAATGTCAATGAACATCAGAGAACAGTTTAAACAGATTGAGAAGGCGGTCAGGGAAGGAAGACAGGCAACTCTGTCAGTATCGACTGACGAGGGGGATTATCAAAGAAACTTTTTGCCGAAGGAACGGCTGATTCTTCTCGGGGGCGGGAACATTGCACAGCCGCTCTGTGCATTTGCAGATCAGCTTGGGTTTTCGGTCGTGGTTGTAGATGATCGCGCAAAATTTGTCAGCCGCCCGAGATTCCCTGAAGCGTCGGAGCTGGTCTGTGATGAGTTTCCGGAAGCAATCAGAAAGCTGGAAATCCGGCCGGGCGATTATATCTGTGTGATTACGAGGGGGCATCAGTACGATGCCGACTGCCTGCGGACCATCCTCCCGGGGGTTATGCCGAAGTATCTGGGAATGATCGGGTCGAAAAGAAGGACCATCGCTCTTCTGAATTTGCTGGAAACAGAGGGAATTCCGAGAGAAAGACTTGACCGGATTCATACGCCGATCGGACTTGACATCGGTGCATTGACGGTGAAAGAGATCGCTGTTTCGATTCTTGCCGAACTGATTGCCGAGCGAAGGAAAGATCTGAACCGGCGTTCCAGAAGCCATCTTCTGACGAATGAGGACATCGATGAAAATCTGATCCGGTTTATTGCGGAAGATGAGGCACCCAAGGCGCTGCTTCTTGTTACGGAAACGAGCGGTTCGACTCCGGTCAAATCCGGTTCATACATGGCGGTGACGGACTTTATGAAGCAGGTGGGCACGATCGGAGGCGGCTGCGGAGAGAGCGCAGTGCTGCACGATGCGGTTTCTCTGATCGGAACAGGAGAAAAGAAAGTGTTCACAGTTAACATGAGCAACGAGGTCGCATCGGAGGAAGGGATGGTCTGCGGAGGATCCATGAAGGTGCTGATCGAGGATGTCTGTCAGTTAACAGGAGGTGCGGGACGATGAACCGGAGAGAAACCGTTTGGAGGGTTTTGTTTTATCTGGCAGGCACGGTTCTGCTGTCGATCGGTTTGACGCTGAATACGAAAACGGAGCTTGGGACGGCACCGATCCTGACGCTTCCGCTGGCGCTTTCGGAGATTCTGCAAATTCATTTTTCCGTACTGGTTTTTATCCTGTACGCGGTTTTTACGACTCTTTCCTTTCTGCTGGCGCAGCGGCCGCGGAGCGTGAAGATTCTGCTGCAGTTTCCGTTCAGCTTTGTGTTCAGTATGCTGCTTGAATTGTGGGGCGGTGTTTTCTCTTTCTCATTTACGGCTGTGTGGCAGCAGTATTTGCTGCTTCTGGCCGCAATGATGCTGACGGCGGCGGGCGTCTCCGGCATGATCAATATGGAACTGATCACGAACCCGGCGGACGGATTTGCAAATACCGTCGGGCGGCTGACCGGGAAGGGTGTGGGAACAGGAAAAAATATTGTTGATATTACATGTGCACTCTGTGCAATGCTGATCGGGCTGGCAGTACGGCACCGCATGATCGGGGTGGGAATCGGGACGCTGATCTCGATGATCGTCGTCGGCCGTTTTATTGCCGTTTTCCAGAAACTGTTCCGGGAAAAAATGAGAAAGTGTGCGGGCATGAATGAAAATGCATGAGACATGAGTTATTGGAGAATGCGAAATGTGCCGCTTGAGGCGGCGCATTTCGCAGCGGCCGTGATCATGTTTGTGATCACGATCCGGCAGGAAACTGCTGATAAATGAAACGGTCTTAATTTTGGGGAGGCTAACGGATGAATTTAAGAAAGGTTTCGGCTATCGCACTGGTGTTTGGAATGACGGCGGGTATGCTTACAGGCTGCGGAAGCAGTTCAGAGCCGGCAGCGTCTTCTTCTGGCGCGGGCGTGGCTTCCTCCGATTCCGTATCATCGGCATCGGAAGAGGCGGGCACGTCCTCAGAGAGTGCGGTTTCAGCGTCGGAAGGGGGTGGAAGCGGTGTAAAAACAGAGATCCATGTTTTCATTGCGGCCAGTCTGAATCAGGTGATGCAGGAGGTTGCGGAGAAATTCAACGAGCAGTATCCGAATGTTACCGTTACGTATAACGCGGACAGCTCAGGAAAGCTTATGACCCAGATTGAGGAAGGATACGCATGCGATGTATTCTTTTCGGCAGCACAGAAGCAGATGGATCAGCTGGAGGGGGAGGGGCTTGTAGTAGATGGTACGAGAAAAAATGTCGTCAATAATCAGGTTTGTATCATTACAAGAAAAGACAGCGGAACAAAGGTGACCGGGCTTGATACCCTGAAAGACGCAGAGAGTATCGCGCTGGCGGACGGCTCGGTGCCGGTCGGAAAATATACGAGGGAAGCTCTCGTGAACTCCGGCATCCTCGCGAAGGTTGATGATCCGTCAAAGATTACGACACAGGAGATTTCTGATGCGCTCGGCGGGGTGGAAATCAGTGAGCAGTCAAACGTGAGCAAGGTTCTGGCTGCGGTTACAGAAGCTTCCTGCGAAGTGGGAACAACGTATTATTCGGACACATATGGTCAGGATGCTCAGATCAAGATTATTCAGAAGATTCCGTACGATCTGACCGGCGATGTGCTTTATCCGATTGCTCAGATCAGGAACGACGAAGCGGATGCGGCGGAGCAGAAGGCAGCGGAAGAGTTCACGAAATTCGTAACGGCTGATGAAATGAAGGAAATCTTTCAGAAATATTATTTTGACACGGCGGTTGAGTAATAAGTAACAGGGATGTTTCGGAGCAGAAGATTTACAGTCCGGCTGCGGAGAAGGACAGGGGGAGGGTGCAAATGAGCGAAGTGGAAGCAATATTAAAAAATCTGGATTGGAGCCCGCTGATTATTTCTCTGAAAACAGGGGCTGTTGCTACGGCAATCGCTTTTTTTCTCGGGATTCTGATCGCAGGGAAGCTTCTGCATTCCGGCAGGACGGCAAGATCGGTACTGGATGGGGTCCTGACGCTTCCTCTTGTGCTGCCGCCAACTGTGATCGGATTTTTTCTGCTCCTTCTTTTTAGTAAGAGAAGACCGCTTGGCAGTTTTCTGTATGAAGAATTCGGAATCCGGGTGGTGCAATCGTGGCTCGGCTGCATCATTGCTGCCGTTGTAATTTCGTTCCCGCTGATGTATCGGAATGCCAGATCTGCTTTTGAGCAGGTTGACGTGAATCTGATATACGCGGCGCGGACGCTCGGGATGTCCGAAATCAGCATCTTTTTCCGGGTTATCGTACCTTGTGCAAAGCCGGGAATCCTCTCCGGAACGATTCTCACATTTGCGCGGGCGATGGGGGAGTATGGGGCGACCTCCATGCTCGCCGGCAATATTCCCGGAAGGACCGCGACAATTTCTCAGAAGGTAGCTATGGTTATGCAGGATCAGGATTATCTGACAGCGGGGATCTGGGTCGCCGTCATCGTAATGATTTCATTTGGAATTATTTTCCTGCTGAACTATGTAACGATGAGAAAAGAACATCAAATAAGAAAGTGGTGAGAAGGTGGACCTTGTACTGGATATCAGAAAAAAACTGGGAAATTTTGATGTGCAGGTGCGCTTTTCAACCGACTGCAAAAGAATCGGCATTCTCGGGCCTTCGGGTTCCGGAAAAAGCATGACGCTGAAAATGATTGCCGGAATTGAGTCTCCGGATGATGGGAAGATTTGCTTTGGGGAACGCGTACTGTTTGACCGTAAGCGGAGAATTAATATGAAACCGCAGAAACGGAAGGTCGGGTATCTGTTTCAGAATTATGCGCTGTTTCCAAACATGACAGTGGAACAGAACATCGGGTGCGGGCTGAAAAAACAGGAGCGGAAGGAGGTCGCAGACCGGATGATCGAAAAGTTTCATATCGGGGAACTGCGGAACCGGATGCCCGGTATGCTGTCGGGAGGTCAGCAGCAGAGAGTCGCGCTTGCGAGGATCATGGCGCAGTCGCCGGATCTGATTCTTCTTGATGAGCCGTTTTCAGCGCTGGATGTATATCGGAAGGATCAGCTTCAGCGGCAGATGGAAGATTTTTTATCGGATTATGCAGGATCGGTGGTTCTTGTTTCACATGACCGGGATGAGATCTACCGGTTCTGTGATGAACTCTGTGTAATAAATGAAGGTCATGTCGATGCCTTCGGAGAGACAGAACGCATTTTCAGACTGCCGGAGACAGAAACAGCGGCCCGATTAACCGGCTGTAAGAATGTGATTCCCGTCGAGAGAATGGATGCGCATAGGGTACTGGCAGCGGAATGGGGAGTGACCTTTCATTTCCGGACGGAGGTGCCGCAGGAAACAAGGCACATCGGGATCCGTGCGCATGATTTTTTGCCCGTCTGGGGAGGGCAGAAAGAGAATTGCATTCCTGTCGGAATTTATAGAAGTGCGAAGCTTCCGTTTGAGACGAAATACTACATCAGTCCGGCAGAGGCAAACGGACAGGAGCCGGTCTGCTGGTTTATTCAGAGAAACCGGATGGAAGAGATCTTAGAGAAAGGAATGCCGGATTATCTGGAAGTTGATGAAGAAAAAGTGATGTTTCTTAGATAAAGAAGGAAGTGGTCGATGAAGACTGTGATCTTCTCGTGAGCGTCAAATAGCCAGCGTCTTTTTTGAGACTCTGGCTTTTTGAAGCTTACAAAATACACCCGAAGAGAGAGGTATGAATCCACTTGAAAGAGGATCGTGTGAAGATCATGGTCCTTTTATTACGCCATTTTTAGGGAAAAAGGTGGTTTTTGCATATCCACAGGGCATTGTATCATGAAAGCAGGAATCCTGCCGCACTTTGTTTCAATAGGAATTTATGTTATTATATATCTAATATTGCCTGCGACAGGCAGGCCCCGCTGCGTCATCCGGCGGAGCCGCGCAGCAGAGGTGTGGACGGACTTGAACTCATGAATTACGTAGTATTTGATCTGGAATGGAATCAGTGCCCTTACGGAAAGGCCAGGGAGAATCGGAAGATTCCATTTGAAATAATTGAAATCGGGGCGGTTATGCTGGACGCGGACATGAGCCGGTTGAGCACATTTCACCGCGTGATCCGCCCGAAGGTATACCGGCAGCTTCATTACCGGACGAAAGAAATTGTCAATCTGACGATGGAAGATCTTAAAAACGGGATGCCGTTTCCGATGGCGGTGCGGGATTTCCTCGAGTGGGCCGGCCGGGATTCGGTTTTCTGCACCTGGGGTTGTGTCGATCTGAACGAGCTGCAGAGAAATATGAATTTCTACGGGCTTCTGCATCTTCTGCCGGGGCCGTTCCATTATTATGATGTACAGAAGTTGTTTTCGATCGCGTTCGAGGACGGACGGACATGCCGCTCGCTGAATTATGCGGCGGATCTTCTGGAACTGCAGGAGGACGAAGAGTTTCACAGCGCGATGGCGGATGCGGAGTATACATCGGAGGTGTTCCGCAGGATACCGCGGGGGCTTCTTCCGGAAAATGATTCGCTGAATGTCTTTCAGAATCCGAAGTCGAAGACGGAGGAGATTCACACGGTCTATAACCGCTATTCGCTGTATGTATCACGGGAGTTCCGGTCGAAGGAAGAGGCGATGAATGACCAGGAGGTGCGCACGGTTTACTGCAGCAAGTGCGGGAAGAAGGCACACAGGAAGATCCGCTGGTTCGCGGCCGGTTCGCAGAAGTATGTGTGCCTTGCGGTCTGTCCGGTTCACGGGTTTCTCCAGGGCGTGATCCGGATGCGCAAGAGCGAGACGGGGGCAACGTACGTGAAGAAAACCGTCGCGCCCTGTCAGGAGGCGCAGGCGGAGGCGATCCGGAGAAGACGGGATGAGCTGCGTGAAAAAAGGCGGAAAAGAAGGCACCTGAACGAGGAAAAATTGAGTGCTACGTCTTGACAGGGAATGCGATGCATTCCTATACTAAGGCGTTAGATTATGCTCCGGGGCTTACGAGAACGGCTCCGGAAGATGGAGGAAATATGTATCAGAAAGTAGACCCGAAACTGAATTTTATCGAGAAAGAAAAAGAAACAGGGGCCTTCTGGAAGGAAAATCATATCTTCGAGAAGAGCATGAAGCAGCGTGAGGGCTGTCCGCGTTACACATTTTACGACGGACCGCCGACCGCGAACGGCAAGCCGCATATCGGTCATGTCCTGACCCGCGTCATCAAGGATATGATTCCGAGATACCGCACGATGAAGGGATATCAGGTTCCGCGCAAGGCCGGATGGGACACCCACGGGCTGCCGGTCGAACTCGAGGTCGAGAAGAAACTGGGGCTTGACGGAAAGGATCAGATCGAGAAATACGGCATTGAGCCGTTCGTCAAACAGTGCAAAGAGAGCGTATGGAAATATAAGAGCATGTGG
>CADBRN010000045.1 GCA_902797025.1 uncultured Lachnospiraceae bacterium | reverse complement strand
TCGGCAAGACCGGTAAGTAATCTTAGGAAGGAGAGAATAAGATGATCAAAAAGGAATCCAGAGCTGAGATTCGCCAGAATAAGCATAGAAGAATGCGTTTTCATCTTGCGGGTACAGCAGAGCGTCCGCGTCTCGCGGTGTTCCGCAGCAACAAGCATATGTATGCGCAGATCATAGATGATACAGTCGGTCATACGCTTGTTTCCGCTTCGACTCTCTCGAAAGAGGTCAAAGATCAGGTTGAGCACACGGATGATGTGGCGGCGGCTGCAAAGCTCGGCGAGCTGATCGGAAAGAAAGCAGTTGACGCTGGCATCACGGAAGTCGTATTCGACCGTGGCGGTTATATCTACCACGGAAAAGTACAGGCACTTGCAGACGCAGCCAGAGAAGCCGGACTGAGATTCTAAGAAGGAGAAAAACGCACATGAGACACGTAATTATTGACGCCAGTCAGTTAGAGCTGGAAGATAGAGTTGTTTCCATCAAGCGCGTTTCGAAGACGGTCAAGGGCGGCCGCAATATGCGCTTCACCGCTCTGGTCGTAGTCGGCGATAAGAACGGCCATGTAGGAGCAGGACTCGGGAAAGCAACTGAGATCCCGGAGGCGATCCGCAAGGGAAAAGAGGACGCGATGAAGAAACTTGTTTCCGTCGCGCTTGACGAGAATCACAGTATCGCGCATGATTTCATCGGAAAGTACGGCAGCGCAAACGTACTGCTCAAGAAGGCTCCGGAAGGTACCGGCGTTATCGCGGGCGGCTCCGTCCGTGCAGTCGTGGAGCTTGCCGGAATCAGCAACATCCGTACGAAATCGCTCGGATCCAAGAATAAACAGAATGTCGTACTTGCGACGATCGACGGACTCAGCCAGCTGAAAACGCCTGAAGAAGTTGCAAGACTCCGCGGAAAATCCGTAGAAGAGATTCTGGGATAAGGAGGAGTAAAAAATGGCGGATAAAAAAGTAAAAGTTACGCTGGTCAAATCAACGATCGGCTGTGTAAAAAAACACAGAAAGATCATCGAGGGACTTGGCCTTCGCAAAATCAACCAGAGTATTGAGCTTCCGGATAACGGCGCGACGCGCGGTATCATCAGACAGGTAGGCTACCTGCTGAAGGTGGAAGAGTAAACCAGGAAGGAGGATACCATCATGGATTTGTCAAATTTACATCCGGCTGAGGGATCCGTCCACAGTGACAACTTCCGCAGAGGACGCGGTCACGGTTCAGGAAACGGAAAGACGGCAGGTAAAGGACATAAAGGACAGAAGGCCCGTTCCGGAGCTCCGAGACCGGGATTTGAGGGCGGCCAGATGCCGCTGTACAGACGCCTTCCGAAGCGCGGATTCAAGTGCATCAACTCGAAGGAAATCGTCGGGGTCAATGTGAGTGTACTGAATCGCTTTGAGGATGGAAGTGAAGTGACCGTTGAGACACTGATCGCAAACGGCATTGTCTCCAATCCGCGCGACGGCGTGAAGATCCTCGGGAACGGCGAGCTGACGAAGAAGCTCACCGTAAAGGCAAACGCGTTCAGCGCCGGCGCAAAAGAGAAAATTGAAGCGGCAGGTGGTCAGGTAGAGGTGATCTGATGTTCAAAACACTCAGAGAAGCGTTCCGTGTAAAAGAGATCCGCCGCAGGATTTTCTATGTCGTGCTGGTTCTCGTCATCATCCGCGTTGGTTCACAGGTTCCGGTGCCGGGTGTCAGCAGGGAATTCTTCAGTCAGTATTTTAGGGGAAACAATGCGAACGACGCGTTTTCTTTCCTGAATGCTTTTACGGGAGGAGGTTTCGAAAACTTCTCCATCTTCGCGCTGAGTATCACGCCGTATATCACGTCGTCGATTATCGTACAGCTCCTCACGATCGCGATTCCGAAGCTCGAAGAGCTTCAGCGCGACGGGGAGGACGGCCGGAGGAAGCTGACCGTCATCACCAGGTTCCTGACGGTGGCTCTGGCTCTGTTCGAATCGATCGCGATGTGTATCGGTTTCGGCAATCAGATGATTATGAATATCAGCGCGACGAAAATCATCGTGGTGGTTGCGTCTCTGACAGCGGGTTCGACGCTGCAGATGTGGCTGGGTGAGCAGATCAATGAGAAGGGAATCGGAAATGGTATTTCGATGGTACTTCTTATCAATATTCTCTCCCGTGTGCCGCAGGATATGATCACCCTTTACGAGAATTTCGTGAAGGGAAAAACGATCGCGCGTGCGACGCTGGCCTGGGTGATCATCGTCGCGGTGATCCTCGGTGTAACCGTTCTGACGCTGATCCTGAATGGTGCAGAGCGTCGGATACCGGTACAGTATTCTCAGAAGATGGTGGGAAGACGGCTGGTCGGCGGTCAGTCCTCGCACATTCCGCTGAAGGTGAACACCGGCGGCGTTATCCCGATCATCTTTGCCGCCTCGATTATGTCGTTCCCGGGTATCATTATTTCGTTCACCGGGAAAACCGTCGGAGGCGGCTGGGGCAGATTCATCAATATGCTGAGCTCCGGCAACTGGTTTAACCCGAATGACTGGTTTCTGACTCTGGGTGTTGCCATCTATATCGTTCTGGTAGTATTTTTTGCATATTTCTACACTTCGATCACCTTCAACCCGATCGAGGTAGCGGACAATATGAAAAAGTCAGGCGGCTTTATCCCCGGTATCCGGCCGGGTAAGGCAACGGAGGAGTATCTGAACCAGGTGCTGAAGTACATTATCTTTGTCGGTGCCGTCGGTCTGGTGATCGTCGCGATCATCCCGTATATTTTCAACGGTGTCTTCAAAGCGGATGTATCTTTCGGCGGAACTTCGCTGATCATTATTGTCTCAGTCATCCTCGAGACGCTCAAGCAGGTAGATTCTATGATGCTTGTCCGAAACTACAAGGGTTTCCTCGAGAACTGAGTCCGGCAGGTTGCGGTGCTTGGCACCGCAGCCTTGTCGTTTTTATTCACAGAATTACGGCGCCTGGCCGGAATTGCCGGCAAGACGGATCAGACAGAAAACATACAGGATTGTTGTTAGAGAGGACCAGCCAATGAGAATTATTATGTTAGGAGCCCCGGGAGCAGGAAAAGGGACACAGGCAAAGCTGATTTCGGAACGATACGGAATTCCGCACATCTCCACAGGTGACATTTTCAGAAGCAATATCAAAAATGGAACGGAACTCGGAAAGAAGGCGAAGACATACATGGATCAGGGGCAGCTTGTGCCCGACGAACTGACCTGCGACCTCGTCGTCGACCGTATCGCCCAGGATGACGCGAAAGACGGATATGTCCTCGACGGTTTTCCGCGTACCATTCCCCAGGCCGAGGCACTGAAACACGCCTTGGAAGGCCGCGGCGAGTCGGTCGATTTCGCGATCGACGTGGACGTACCGGATGAGAACATTATCAAACGCATGTCCGGACGGCGTGCCTGCGTGTCATGCGGCGCCACCTATCATGTCGTCTACAACCCGCCGAAAAAAGAGGGGGTCTGTGACGTCTGCGGGAGTGGGCTGATTCTTCGGGATGACGATAAACCGGAAACCGTGAAGAAACGTCTCGATGTCTATCACAGCCAGACACAGCCGCTTATCGATTATTATCAAAAAGACGGCGTTCTTAAGGAAGTTGACGGAACACAGGAGATCGATACAATCTTCTCACAGATTCAAAAATTACTGGGGTGATTAAAAATGGCTGTAAGTATCAAAAGTGAGAGAGAAATAGAACGGATGAGGCAGTCAAATCATCTTTTGGCCGGCGTCTATCAGGAATTGAAGAAAATCATCCGTCCCGGCATCTCAACCTGGGAAATTGATCATGAGGGTGAGCGGCTGATCCGCCAATGCGGCGGCGTGCCGAATTTCCTGCATTATGAGGGATATCCTGCGTCCGTCTGCGTTTCGGTCAACGACGAAGTCGTACATGGAATCCCGAAAAAGGAGCACATCCTGAAAGACGGCGATATCGTCAGCCTCGACATGGGTCTGATCTACGAAGGCTATCATTCGGACGCGGCGAGAACGTTCGGCGTGGGCAAGATCAGCGAGGAGGCACAGAAACTGATCGACGTCACACGCCAGAGTTTCTTTGAGGGAATCAAATACGCAAAGGCGGGGCATCATCTTCACGAGATTTCCGGTGCGATCGGCGACTATGCCGAGTCGTTCGGATACGGCGTAGTGCGTGATCTGGTGGGCCACGGCATCGGAACGAAGATGCATGAGGATCCGCAGATTCCGAATTTCCGCTGCAAGAGCCGCGGAATCCTGCTACGTCCGGGAATGACGCTGGCGATTGAGCCGATGATCAATATCGGAACGCCGGATGTCGAGTGGATGGATGACGACTGGACCGTCGTCACGGCAGACGGATCCCTTTCCGCGCATTATGAGAATACGATTCTGATCACCGAGGGTGAGCCGGAGATTCTCACGATGGTCGACGGAAAGCCCGAATAAAAAATGGATTGACGTAGCGTGGAGATTCATATAAAATGCCGATTGTGAGCGGTGTCTGATGGCGGGCATCCGCCTGTTGAACGAATCATGTACCGGAGCTGCCGGAGTTAGAGGAGGAGAAAAATTCATGTCAAAATCTGACGTCATTGAAGTTGAAGGTGTCGTTCTGGAAAAACTTCCGAACGCGATGTTTCGTGTGGAACTGGAGAACAAGCATGTTGTCCTCGCGCATATCAGCGGCAAGCTCCGCATGAACTTTATCCGGATTCTTCCGGGCGACAAGGTTACGCTTGAACTCTCCCCGTATGATCTTGATAAAGGCCGCATTATCTGGCGTGATAAATAATCCGGCTGCGTTCGGATTAAGGGATGCACCGGCGTGTTTCGGTGCTGAAACGATACGGCGATCGTAAAAAAGAAGATGAAATGCCCGTGACGGTGAAATTAACACTTGTCATCCGGGCATTTTTTTGCTATATTATAAATTGCGTGTTTGGGCGCGGTCTGTTTATTGACCCGATAACTGTACCCATCCCGACACGCGGCACACACGATTTGCAACTGCAATGAGGAAAGGAGGATTCACATGAAGGTAAGATCGTCTGTAAAGCCGATGTGCGAGAAGTGCAAAGT
>CADBRN010000044.1 GCA_902797025.1 uncultured Lachnospiraceae bacterium | reverse complement strand
GCAACCTCCCGGCAGGTATTCACTTAATCACTACTATGGCCTCTGGCCAGAACGAGAGGGGTTGCATCTCGTTTTACAGTTGAGGTATATCATTTAATATACTGATATTTATCGTTTTGTCCCCATCTGTTCTCCCCGTTTTGACGGGAAATCATCCTGCTTTTCCTATCATTCTGCCCGCAAAAACAAAAAAACGGCCGCCTGATCATATCTGATCAGACAGCCATCCGTCGTCCTGTATCCCGATACTTTTGTATTTTTTCGTGCTCTTTGGATTCGAATACGATTATGAAAAACAGAGTAGAAAGGCAGGCAGATTATGATCGGAGAACGTCTGAGGGAGCTGCGCGAGGCCGGAAATCTATCCCAGACCCAGCTCGCCGCGCGGCTCAATGTGTCAAAACAGGCAATCAGCAACTGGGAAAACAACAACATCACCCCGGCCGTCGAACAGATCCGGAACATCGCGTTCTTCTTCGGATGCACGACGGATTACCTGCTTGAGATGGATCATAAGTACCGAACGATGATCGAAATCGACGACCTCACGCCGGAGCAGGCGGCGCACCTGCAGAGTATCGCCCGGGACATCGCAAAGATGAACCGCGCTTCCGCTGAATCGAAACGCAGCGGCCCGAACTGACGCAGGATCCGGTTCAGTCCCGGCTCTCCGTCATCAGCAGCGCGCCCCGGGTGAACGAGACTACCCCCACATCACCGGTGATCTCGTTGCTCACAAGCATCTGTGTCTCCTCCGGAGAAAGCGTCCGGTTCCGGAGGGGATATTTAAACCCGGAAAGGGACAGGCCGACAACCGGTCCGCCGAAGGGGGCAAAGGACACGTATTTTCCGAACTGGCCGGAACGCTCCAGCGCGAAACGAACCGGTTCCGATCCGGCTCTCTCCTCACCGTGAGAAGAAAGAAATGAGATCCGATTGTGCGGATCGACGATACGGCCCGTGACGCCTTTCGCTTCGAGAGCCGCAAGGAGCGCGATGTTTGCGAGCATGTGATCCACCCGCGTCCCGGTCGCTCCGAGAAAATATACCTCATCCGAACCGAGGCGGACCGCGAGGGAAGCCGCGATTCCCGTATCGGTATCATCTTTCTCCGGGCGGAACCTGTGGATCCCGACATCCGGATCATCGGGGAGATGCTCTTCCTTCGGGAGGCTGTCAAAATCTCCGACGATATGATCCGGGACGACTCCCATTTTCTTCAGATAATAATATCCGCGGTCAGCGGCGATTATGCAATCGGGCCTGACCGTGTCAAGAAATCCGGAGGCAAACGTCTCATCGACGCTTCCTCCGGATACGATCACTGTGATCAATGTTTTTTCCTCATTTTCTTTCCGCAAACTTCTGATGGAACATACGGACATTCGCGGCAATATCATCTTTAAATACAGCGGAACCGGCCACAAGGATCTCTGCGCCTGCGTCCAGCACTTCATCCACGGTCTTCTCATTCACGCCGCCGTCCACCTCGATCGGCACATCCGCATGTCCGGCATCGTCGAGTTTTTTGCGGAGATCCCGGATCTTCTGCGTTACGGCAGGTATGTACGACTGGCCGCCGAATCCCGGGTTCACCGACATCAGAAGAACCATATCAAGACGGTCCATCACATAATCGAGCGCGCAGAGCGGCGTCGCAGGATTCAGGACGACACCTGCCTTCATGCCGCAGTTCCGGATCGCCTGCAGCGTACGGTCCAGATGCCTGCACGCTTCCGCATGAACGGTGATCATGTCCGCTCCGCAGTCCTTCAGCACCTCGGTGAAGCGGCCCGGCTCTTCGACCATCATGTGAACATCGAAAAACAGCTTCGTACTTTTCCGGATCGACTTGATGACCGGCATGCCGAAGGAAATCTGCGGAACAAACGCTCCG
The DNA here is from genome assembly GCA_902797025.1 of uncultured Lachnospiraceae bacterium. Classification (GTDB taxonomy): domain Bacteria; phylum Bacillota; class Clostridia; order Lachnospirales; family Lachnospiraceae; genus CADBRN01. Next base: position 3,158 of record CADBRN010000044.1, on the reverse strand, counting down.
TCCATCACGTCGATGTGAACCCATTCGACCCCGTTCTCTTCCAGGATCGCGATCTGATCACCCAGATGCGCAAAATCTGCAGATAAAATAGATGGTGCAAGCTTATACATGTCAATATCTCCTTTTTTCCTGATCGTCCAGTTCCTGATACAGTTTTTTGTAACTGCTGTACCGCTCGTTTGCGATTCTTCCCGCCTGCAGAGCCGCTTTAACCGCACAGCCGGGCTCACTGATATGCACACAGCCGGAAAACCGGCAGGTTCCTTCATATTCCGAAAATTCCGGGTAACAAAACCTGAGATCTTCTTTTTTCATGTCCGGGATATACAGCGAAGTGAATCCCGGGGTGTCACAGATCATCGTCGTATCATCGAGCATGATCAGTTCGCTGTGGCGCGTCGTGTTCTTTCCGCGGCGCAGCTTCCTGCTGATCTCACCCGTCTCCATCACATCCGTCCCCTGCATGAGATTCGTGATCGAAGATTTTCCGACACCGGAGGGACCGGCCATGACAGTAATCTTTCCCGCAAGACGCGCGCGCAGCTCATCCGAACCGGTATCCATGCGTGCGCTCAGCAGAAGGACATCGTATCCGCAGGATTCATAGATCTGCTTCCAGTGTTCCGCGAGACCGCCGCCGTCCAGGTCCAGCTTGTTGAAGCAGAGAAAAACCGGGACGTTCTGACGCTCCATCATCACCAGAAAACGGTCGAGCAGCAGCGCGTCCGGATCCGGAGAGGCGATTGCAAAAAGAATCATCGCCTGATCCACATTTGCGACAGACGGCCGGATCAGTTCATTCTTTCTCGGATAGATTTCTGTGACGCTGGCTTCACGGTCCGCCTCATCGGTGATCTCGATTTCCACCTCATCTCCGACCAGCGGCTTTTTCCCGTCCTTACGGAAAATGCCGCGCGCCCTGCATTGCCAGATGCCGGATCCCACTGTGAAAACATAGTAGAATCCGGCAATGCCTTTGATTATTCTTCCGCGCATAAGCGATCATTCCGCCTCAAATTCAACATTTGAGTACTGCCACTTGCGTACGCCATTTTCATAGATGTAGATCGTCCCGGTCGATCCGCTCGAACTCTCGATCGGCTTCGAATAATCCCCGTTCGCCCAGGGGTTATCTCCGTCGTAAATGACCGTCGTCTTCCCGTCCTGAATCAGTTCCATCTTGACGGACCCGCCGTTGTAATCAGAGGGCTCGGCGAAGGTCTTTTTACAGACGTATTTTCCGCTCGCCGTACCGGTCGTGCCGGTATTGTCTGAATTGTCGGTATCATCTGAATCACCGCCGTTGACGGTCAGGGTGACCGTCGTACCGGCAGCCACGCGCTTGCCCGGCGCAGGGTTCATCTTGATAACCTCGCCCTCGCCATAGGATCCGCTCGATCCCGTCGTCACCTCATACTTCAGTCCGAGGTTTGACAGGGATGATTTTGCCGTATCTTCGTCATAGCCGCGCAGATCCGGTACGCTGACCGTATCTCCGCCCTTGCTGACGTAAAGCTTTACGGTCGCGCCGGATTCGACCTCGGTTCCCTCCTCAGGATCAACGGAGATAACATTTCCGACCGCGACATCGCTGTCGCTCTTCAGCTCAACGCTCGGAACAAGCCCGGCGCCGGTCAGCGCGCTCTCCGCATCCGACTGGGAACTTCCGACCAGACCGGAAGGCACCGTCACCGCCGCCTTCCCGCTGCTGACCGTCAGATAAACCGTCGTTGCCTTTTGGACTTTCGTACCCTTTACCGGATCCTGGCTGATGACCTGCCCTTCATCGTACTGATCCGAGCTTTCCGTCGATTTTCTCCGGACTCCGATCCCGCGCTTATTTGCTGCCGCTGTCGCCTCTTCGACGGTCATACCCGTGAAATCCGGCACCTCAACGGTATCCTCCTCCACTGCGGAGGAAGCGGAAGCCGTGCTCTCGGAGGAACTTGAGTGCCGGTTTGTCCGGAAGATACCGAACATATTTCCGAGGACAAAGATCAGGATCACGATGATGACCGCGCCGATTATAAAACCGCCGATCGTCAGCCCTTTTTCCAGTTTTGAACCCTTCGCGTCATCCGGATCCTCTTCCGGCTCTTCGCTGTATCTGCGGATTCTGTCTTCTCCGGAGGAACGCTGGCTGTTTTTTCCGGAAATCCCGTTCCGGATCTCTTTGAGTTCGCCGTCCGAGACGCGCACGGTCTGTCCGTCCGCGGAGATCGGCGTCATCGTCACAAAATCGCCCTGCGGATCGAGCAGAGAACGCTTCAGATCCTCTATGAGCTCCCCGACATTCTGATACCGCCTGTTCTGGTTCTTCTGCGTACACTTCAGGATGATCTGTTCCAAAGCATGCGGAAGATCCGGCGTGTATCTCGTCGGTGGAACGATTTCCTCCTGAAGATGCTTGATCGCGATCGATACCGTCGTATCTCCGTCGAACGGCACACGTCCGGTGACCATCTCATACATCGTGATTCCGAGCGAATAGATATCGCTCCGGGCATCCGACACACCTCCGCGCACCTGTTCCGGCGAGCTGTAGTGAACCGATCCCATCACATTCGCCGTGATTGTATTCGAATTGGTCGCCTTCGCGATGCCGAAATCTGACAGCTTCACCTTGCCGTCCGTAGAGATGATAATATTCTGCGGCTTGACATCCCTGTGGATGATACCCTGATTGTGAGCCGCCTGAAGTCCGAGTGAGACCTGGATCGCGATACTCGTCGCTTCCTTAACTGATAATTTTCCCTTTTTCGTGATGTAATTTTTGAGCGTGATCCCTTCCACCAGCTCCATCACGATATAATAGAGGCCCCGATCCTCCCCGACATCAAAGACATTGACGACATTCGGGTGAGAAAGTCTCGCTGCCGCCTGTGCTTCCTTCTGAAACTTGGCGACAAAAGAGGTGTCCTCCCGAAACTCCGCTTTCATCACCTTCACGGCGACGAGCCTGCTCAATTTATGATCTCTGGCCTTGTAGACATCGGCCATTCCGCCGGAACCGATTCTCGATATTACCTCGTATCGATCCCCTAATACGATTCCCTCTTTTAACATTTATTCCACCTCGTCAGTAAAAGGCTCAACAACGATCACTGCAATGTTGTCCAGTCCACCGCCCGCGTTCGCAAGCTGAACCAGTTTGCCGG
>CADBRN010000043.1 GCA_902797025.1 uncultured Lachnospiraceae bacterium | reverse complement strand
TGTTAACCGAAGGGTTGTAGGTTCGAGCCCTACTCGGGGAGTGAAAGGCAATGGGACGCAAGAGTACCTTCGTTTCATTGCTTTTTTGTGTATCGGAAGAGAAAAGAGGAGTGCGATTCCCTGCGGATTATGAGAGAAAAGATCGGAAACAACCTGAAAGTCGTAAATTTCGTTTTGATCGCGCTGCTGATCGTTTTTATCGCACGGCTGCTTTCCGGAGGAAAGGCGAGCAGCACACCGATTGAAACGGTGACCGCGGAGGTGACATCCGCAGCGGATCTGACAAATCTGACGCAGGCGGACAGCCAGAAGCTGAAGAAGTATTACGGGCTGAATGCGAATGATTATGACGGTGTGACGTTTTATCTGGGAAATTCCAACATGGATGTGGATGAGATCCTCATTGTCCGCATGAAGGATACTTCGCAGGAAAATACGCTGAAGGATGCGATGCAGAAGCGGATTGATACGCAGACGCAGAGTTTTGAGGGCTACGGAGTGAGTCAGACGAAGCTGCTGAAGGATTCCGTCATGGATGTACAGGGAAATTATGCTCTGCTCATTGTGAACGGAAAGGCCGCGGAAGCGGATGAAGCGTTTCGAAAGAGTTTGTGAGATAGGGGTTCATCGCGATGATATTCAGCAGTCTGTTTTTTCTATTCGTATTTCTTCCTTTGACCCTTCTCGTCTATCTTTTCGTGCCGAAAAAAGCGAAAAATATTGTCCTGCTGATCAGCAGCCTCATATTTTACGCATGGGGCGAGCCGGTTTATATCCTGCTGATGGTATTCAGCATTATTTACAACTACATCAGCGGCATGGAAATCGATTTTTACCGGCGGCGTGGGAATACGGCACAGCTGCGCCTGATCTTTTGGCTTGCGGTCGGAGTGAATCTCGGTATTCTCGGTTTCTTTAAATATTACGGGTTTCTGCTTGAAAATCTGAACCGTATTCTTCCGTTCACCATCAAATACACGCCGCTTGCGCTTCCCATCGGTATCTCTTTCTATACGTTCCAGACGCTTTCCTACATCATCGATGTATATCGCGGCGATGTGGATGTGCAGAGAAATCCGATCAATTTCGGTCTCTATATTTCGATGTTCCCGCAGCTGATCGCCGGCCCGATCGTCCGTTATTCGGATATCGAGGCGCAGCTGACGGACAGAAAGGTGACGTTTGAGGGTTTCGGGCAGGGCGTCAAATTTTTCGTGAAGGGCCTGGCAAAAAAGGTTCTGCTGGCAAATAACATCGGAATGGCTTACACGGCGATTTCGGCGCTGCCCGCCGATAAATTCTCGGCGCTGGCCGCGTGGATCGGAGCGGTCGCCTATACGTTTCAGATCTATTTTGATTTCAGCGGCTATTCGGATATGGCGATCGGACTGGGAAAGATGTTCGGATTTACGTTCATGATGAACTTTGATCATCCGTACATCTCATCGAGCATCACAGAATTCTGGAGAAGATGGCACATCTCACTGAGCACGTGGTTCCGCGAATATGTGTATATTCCGCTGGGAGGCAACCGTGAAGGCACGGCGAAGGCGATCCGCAACCTTTTCATCGTCTGGACACTGACCGGATTCTGGCATGGCGCGGCATGGAATTTTGTCGTTTGGGGACTGTACTACGGGGTTCTTCTTGTCCTTGAAAAATATGTTCTTCATCCGGTGATCGAACGTCTTCCGGGGGCGGTACGCCATATTTACGCGCTTTTCTTCGTCGTGATCGGCTGGGTGATTTTTGCGGCTCCGTCCTTATCCTCGGCGGTACATTATATTCACGTCATGTTCGGAGGAGGAACGGCGGCGGACGGATCGGCAGGCGTCTACTACCTGTACAATTATCTGATCATTCTGATTCTCTGTGCATTGTGCTCGGGCCCGGGCGTGACCGCGTCGCTGAACCGATGCATCGTCGCGAGGGAGCGCCGGAAGAGAATCTTTGTCATCGCCCTCTACATCGCCGCGTTCATCTGTTCGATCGCGTTTCTCGTCAATGCGACATACAATCCGTTCCTGTATTTCAGGTTCTGATCATAGGAGTTTTTCATGGATCCGAAAGCGCGTAAAAGAAAAAGAAAAATGGAGCAGCGCCGGAGAAACAGCTATTTCCGGCGGCTGATGGGCACGGTGTTTCTGGCCGCACTGGCATTGATCACGGTGCTGAATCTTGTGATCCCGGACCGTAAGTTCTCGGCCCAGGAAAATCGTATGCTCGCCCAGAAGCCCCATGTGACGCGGGCAGGTATTCAGTCCGGCGAGCTGATGAAAGAATTTGAAAATTATTATGCAGATCAGTTTGTCGCCCGTGATGCATGGATTTCGCTCAAGCTGGGTCTGGAGCGGGCATCCGGCCGGAGGGAGTCGAACGGGGTGTTTCTCGGAAAAAAGGGACATCTGCTGGAGGAGCCGGATGAGCCGGACTGGGATGGCGTGCAGAAGAATATGCAGGCCGTCTCAAAGTTTGCTGCCGACCATTCCGGTCTGAGTACGACGTTCTGCATGGTTCCGAACGCATTTTCCGTACAAAGTCAGTATCTGCCGAAGGATGCTCCGGTCCGTGATCAGGAGGCCGACATCGCAAAGATCCGTTCAATGGCGGGGGACGGGATCACATTTATCGATCTGACCGATGCGCTGAAGCAGCACTCCTCCGAGTATATCTATTACAAGACGGACCATCACTGGACGAGTCTTGGAGCGAAGTATGGATTTGACGCACTCGCGGGGACTCTCGGGATCGATCAGCCGGCCGGTGATTATGATGTGTACACCGTCGCCGATGATTTTCAGGGAACGCTTGCCTCCAGAAGCGGATACCACGGGACGGACGATACGGTTTCCGTTTATCACCAGAAGGGCGATGAGCAGGAATACGTTGTTGAATATGCGGACACAGGGGAAAAGACGACGTCGATTTACAGCAGTGCGGCGTTGGAAAATAAGGATAAATATCAGGTGTTTTTCGGGGGAAATCATACGCGGATCACAATTTCCACGACGGTGGCGAATGAGAAAAACCTCCTTGTCTTCAAGGATTCCTTCGCGAATTGTTTCATCCAGTTTCTGCTTCCGTATTATCAGACGATCACCATCATTGATCCGCGTTATTATTATGACAGCGTCGACACCCTGATCGAAAACAGTTCGATCACGGATGTGCTGTTTCTCTACAATGCAAATACATTTGTCCGGGACAACTCTCTGGCGGACGTGATCGCCCCGTCCGTTCCGGACGGCGCGGCCGCAGAGTAAATGGTTTATCTTCCGTGAGTCAGCGAATGTTCTTTTTTCAGCTCTTCGAGCAGCGCATGAGGCGTCCACGCGGCATTTGATTCTGTGAGCACCGCCTTGTATGGGATGTTCACGGAATTTTTCCGGAGTGACCGGAGCACCGCGTCGAGACCCGCAGATGAAAATCCGGCGAAAACCATCATCGGATCAGAGAGGGACTGCGATTCCGCGCCGGTATCGTTCGCTCCGCCCTCTCCGACGGGGGAAAGGCCGGCGATCTCTCCGATCGTTTTTGTGCATTCCTCTGCCCCGACGGCGCGCACGCGTACGTGAAGAGGCATCAGAGCCTTCCTGAGGCGGCCTTTCAATTCTTTTTCTTCCACACTGAAAATCAGGATCTGTTCGTGCATAGTGTTCCTCCACACAGGTTCAATTCTGTTTCCGGACGACGGCATACTCATCGCCGCTGCGGTAATACGGACAGCGGTAGTGGGAGTCGTTCATCATTCTTCCGTAATCATCTTCATCGATATCAATATCGCACAGATACGCCTCGCAATCCTCGTCGTAGACAAGATACGCGCATGTGTCGCAGGATGCTGCAGATTTTTGCATAATCGGTCCTCCGAATTCGTCAGTTGCTTTTTCACCTGTTTATTTTATAATGAAACTGCAGTCATTGCAATTTCAGCTGAGTGTTTTTAAGGAGAATCGCCCATGAAGCTTGGATTTATCGGATGTGGAAATATGGCTTCCGCGATCATCGGCGGCGTGGAGAAAAGCGGCCTCGTGAAACCGGAGGATCTGATGGGATCGGCGAAAACAGATGCGACGCTTGCGCGTGTCCGCGGCGAATTCGGGATCGGAACGACGCGGAACAACCGGAAAGTCGCGCTGTTTGCCGATGTGCTCATCCTTGCTGTGAAGCCGGCTGTGATGGCGGACGTGATCGGCGGGATCAGGGATGCGGTCGATGAGCGCACCGTGATCGTCTCCCTGGCAGCAGGCAGGACACTTTCCTGGTTCGCGGAGCAGTTCGGAAGACCGCTGAAGATCGTACGGACGATGCCGAATACCCCGGCGCTCGTCGGGGAGGGTATGACGACGCTCTGTCCGAATGAATCCGTGACCGAAGAGGATCTCGCGGCGGTCCGGAAGATTTTTGAGAGCTGCGGGAAGACGGAGGTCCTGCCCGAGCATCTGATCGACGCGGCGACGTCGCTGGGCGGCAGTTCGCCGGCGTATGTGTTCATGTTTATGGAGGCGCTTGCGGATGCGGCGGTTCTTCAGGGAATGCCGCGCGCTTCTGCGTACCGGATGGCGGCACAGACGGTGCTCGGCAGTGCGAAGCTGATGCTGGAGACGGGAAAGCATCCGGGCGAGCTGAAGGATATGGTCTGTTCGCCGGGCGGAACGACGATCGAAGGAGTCCGTGTGCTCGAGAAGCGGGGGATGCGGAGCGCGGTGATCGAGGCGCTTGCGGCTTGCGGAGAAAAGGCGAAAAAACTGTAAATTCGGCGGAAGGATCGGGTCGTTCCGCGATGTGTAAGAAAGGAGCGGGAGAATATGGCAAATGTTTATGTTTTCATGGCAGACGGGCTTGAAGAGGTCGAGGCGCTCACAACGGTCGATGTGCTCAGAAGAGCGGAGGATCACGTGACCACGGTTTCGATCATGGATTCAAAGAAAATTCTCGGTGCGCACGACATCATGATCCGTGCAGACGAGAAATTTGACGAGGTTGATTTTTCCGACGCGGATCTGCTCGTTCTTCCGGGCGGCGGCGTCGGGACGGAACATCTTGAGAACCACGAGGGTTTGCGGGATCTTCTGAAAAGGCAGTTCGCAGGCGGAAAACGGATCGCGGCGATCTGTGCGGCTCCGCGCTATTTCGGAGCCCTCGGTTTTCTGAAGGACAAAAAGGCTGTCGTCTATCCGGGACTTGAGGACCGTCTCACCGGCGCGGACGTTCAGGAAGTTCCGGCGGTTACGGACGGCAATGTCACGACCGGACACGGTCCCGGCGCGGCGTTTGATTTTGCGCTGGAGCTTGTCCGTGTTCTTCACGGTGACGAGAAGGTTCGCGCGCTCAAGGAAGAACTGGTTTATCCGTATTGATGATCGGGCTGTTGCCGGCCGGATGTCCGCGGAAGCCCGGCAGAAAAAAGAGAGGAGAAGGTTATGTTTGTAAACAGAAAAAAATCAATTCTTTCCCTTTTGGTTTGCGCGCTGATCGTGACCGGCATGACCGGAGCCGATGTGAAAGCGGCCGCAGCCGCGGACAGTGAAAGCATCAACAGTATATCTGAGACGGAAGATACGGAAGGAGAGTATTCGAAGGTTAACTATTTTCTTGTGACCGCTCCATATCTCCAGACGCCGGCAGCGGAGCAATTTGTTTTTTCGTATGGCGACGGAACGGAGAATCTGGAAAATCTGAAGCTGGAGTACAGCAGAGATGACGGGACCGGGGCAAGCATTGAATGCATCGGAGAGAAGGACGGACTGTATACGTTCAGCAGAGACTTTACGGCAGCGGATGCCGGCGAGTATCATGTAGACGGCATCCGTTACACCTTGAATGAAAAGGAATATTATCTGCGGTTCTCCGAACTTGGCATGGATATTCAGTTCGGTGTGGATCAGACCTATGACGGTTACGATGACCTCGTCAGTCTGAATGAAGTGGAAAATGTTGGCGATCTGGTAAACGGGGAGGCGGATGCAGATTCTTCTATTAAAGGCGTAGCCGAAACGGATTCGATGGACGAGAATTCAATCGTGCAGTCTGTCGTGCAGGCTGTGTCTGAAGTGCAGGATGGGACTGAATCGGCAAGCGCACAGTCCGACCTGACGAACGGGGGCTTCGCTTTGCGCGGAGATGCACCGGCCGGGAAGATTTCTCCGCAGAAGATCATCTGCCTTGATCCGGGACACGGCGGAAGTGACAGCGGAGCGGTCGGATTATTCGGAAGCAAGGAAAGTATATTAAATCTGAAAATCGCGAATTACTGCAGAGAAGAACTGGAAAAAAACTATCATGTCAGGGTTGTCATGACCAGAACGACGGACGAGTTTGTCGGACTGGAAGAGAGGGTCAATATTGCCGCAGCGAATCACGCCAGTCTGTTTGTATGCCTGCATCTGAATGCTTCAAATGGCAGAGCCATGCTCATGTACGGTAAGGAAGCAAGCAACCGAAAACAAGAGATAGACCGCCAGCACTACACTATTCCGAACCAAAGACCAAAAGA
>CADBRN010000042.1 GCA_902797025.1 uncultured Lachnospiraceae bacterium | reverse complement strand
TCCGCCGGAGCAGTGTCCGGTATGTAAGGCGCCGGCTTCCAAATTTGTGGAGCAGGGCGAGGAGCTCACATGGGCGGCTGAGCATGTGATCGGCGTCGCTTCGGACGTTCCGGAAGACATCAAGGCGGATCTCCGTGCGAACTTCGAGGGCGAGTGCTCCGAGGTCGGCATGTATCTGGCGATGTCCCGTGCGGCATTCCGCGAGGGATATCCGGAGGTAGGTCTGTACTACAGACAGGCGGCATTCGAGGAAGCGGATCACGCATCCAGATTCGCAGAGCTGCTGGGCGAGGTTGTCTCCCCGAGCACAAAGGAGAATCTGAAAGTCCGTGTAGAGGCTGAGAACGGAGCGACTGCAGGAAAGACCGATCTTGCGAAGAGAGCGAAAGCAGCGAACCTCGACGCGATCCATGATACGGTTCATGAGATGGCACGCGATGAGGCGAGACACGGAAAGGCATTCAAGGGTCTTCTGGACCGTTACTTCGGCTGATCGGAAAGAACGCCTCTGTATTTTCCTCTGAATAATAACGCGAAAGCTGATGCTGCATCGGGCTGTGGATCATCACAGCGGTGCGGCATCAGCTTTTTTGCGATAGTGTTTCCACATCGCCTGCGATATAATGAAACCGGAGGTATGCTGTTTATGTATTACGCTGAAATTAAAGAATATGATATCGCGAACGGACCCGGTGTCCGCCTTTCTTTTTTTGTGTCCGGGTGCACGCACCACTGCAGGGGATGTTTTAATGAGATGACCTGGGATTTTCACTACGGGACGCCATACACAAAGGAGACGGAGGATCACCTTCTGGAACTCCTGGAAGAGTCTGCCTATATGGGTATGACACTGCTGGGCGGCGAGCCGATGGAGCCGCAGAATCAGAAGGCCCTGCTTCCTCTTATAAAGCGCTTCAAGAAAAAATATCCGGAGAAGACACTCTGGATTTTTACGGGCTATCAGTACGACCGGGACCTGATCGGCCGCATGTGGGACCGCGTTCCGGAGACGAAGGAGATTCTCGAGAGAACCGATGTGCTTGTCGACGGGGAATACGTCGAGGAGAAGAAGGACATCACGCTGCTCTATAAAGGGTCCTCCAACCAGCGGACGATCGATGTGCAGAAATCTCTTTTGTCAGGGAACGTAGTCCTGTGGGATCCGGGTGAAGTTTCTGTTTCTCAGTCCTCTCATCTGTGACCCGCGGATCTTACAGTTATTTAAAATAAAGATACAGTCCGCGCCCGACGAGAAGCGCGATGATCACCGGAAGGATGTATTTGAAGTAGAAGCGCAGAACGCGCGGAAGCTTCAGTCCCCTTCCGGTATTTACTTCCCGGATGTAATTTTCAAATCCCCATCCGTATTTCCAGCAGCAGAACATGCAGAAGATCAGGGATCCGACCGGAAGGACGAAATTGCTGACGAAGAAATCCTCGAGATCCATCACCGTATTTCCTGCGCGCAGCGGGTGAAAACCGCTCCAGACGTTGAAGCCCAGAGCGCAGGGGACGGACATCACTGCGATCACGATACCGTTGATGATACCGGCCTTCTGACGCTTCATACCTCTCAGGTCGATCAGAAAGGCCTGATCGTTCTCGAAGACGCCGATCATCGTGGACAGCGCCGCGAAAAACAGGAAGAGAAAGAAAAGAGATCCCCAGATCCTTCCGCCGGGCATTCCCGCAAATACAGGGGGAAGTGTCTTGAAAATCAGACTCGGTCCGGAATCCGGCGAGATGCCGAACGCGTAGCAGGCAGGGAAAATAATCAGTCCGGCGACGATCGCAACGAAGGTGTCGAGTGCGGTGACAATGACGGCCTCGCCGGCGAGGGAGTTTTTCCGGTCAATATAACTTCCGTAGATCTCCATGCCGCCCATACCGACGCTCAGAGTGAAGAAACTCTGATTCAGCGCTGCGTAAACAACGTTGAACAGACCGTTTTCACGGATGCTCGCGGCATTCGGCTTCAGATAAAAGGCAAGGCCGCGCGACGAGCCGTTCAGCGTCAGAGAACGGACGCCGAGCACGATCATCAGCAGCAAAAGAGCGAGCATGATCACCTTTGAAACCTTCTCGACGCTGTTCTGAAGACCGATACTGCAGACGACGGCTGTGATTGCGACTACGATGAGCATACTGACAATGAGGATCTTCGGTGACGCCATCATCTCGTGAAATGTGCGTTCCGCGGCGGCAGCCGACTCTTCGGCGGTTCCTTCAAACGCGCCGGTGAACATCCGGAATGCGTAGTAAAGAATCCAGCCGGAGACGACGGAATAGAAAAAGAGAATGACATAATTTCCCGCCATCGCGAAGTAACCCCAGATATGCCATTTCGTTCCGGGTTTTTCCAGCTTCCGGAAGGCCGGCAGGATGCTGGTGCGGCTCGCGCGTCCGACGGCATATTCCATGGTCAGAACCGGGATGCCGAGCGCGAGCAGGCAGATGATGTAGATGAGAACGAAAAAGCCGCCGCCGTACTGGCCCGTGATGTAAGGAAAACGCCAGACGTTTCCGATGCCAATGGCACAGCCGGCGGACAGCAGTATAAATCCGAGCCGGGAACTTAAGGACTCCCGTTTTTCCATTTTCTTTGATCTCCCCTCATTGACTTTTGGATAAGCATACCCGGCTATTTTACCATGAAACCGGAAGTATTGCATCTCCCGGAATTTCGTTTATCCGTTCGTTTTCTTCACGACGAAGTGCAGGATCCGCGTCTTGTTGAGTACAAAGATCGCGAAGCACATGAAGATGTGTGCGATGAAGGTGGAGAGTATGACGCCGTTGCTCGTCAGAAGAAAATCGACGCGGAATCCGTACCAGCAGATAAACCCCGAATAGGCGCACATCAGGAGAAGAAGCGGCAGATTCCTTCCGACGCTGCCCGCCAGCTTGATAAAATCTCTGACTGTAAAATCGAAGAAGACGAAACGACCCACCGCCAGCGTGATGAAATACAAAATCAGTTCGTTGTAATTGGTGTCTTGATAAATAAACCGGATGTACAGAAGAATCAGGACGATATAGAGAGCGCTCACGAGCCGGACACCGGCCTTCTGATCCGGATCGAGATGGCGCAGCTTCACGAAAATCGTATCGAGCCACGCGGTGACAAAGACGGAGAGACAGATCATCACGAGCAGAACGACATTCTGATCTTTCTTCCAGACCTCGGTCACACGGTCAACGTAGTATGCGTCGAGCAGATAGTAAACCGCGAGAAACAGCAGAACGGAGGTGCTTGAAAATACCATCTCGTAAAAACTCTCGATAAAGAGATAAGGCTGAATTCGGACGTTTTTGATCTTGTGACGGTACCGGTCCGGATCCTGCTCGTATTCCAGTTCTTTTTTCATCTGTCCCTGACGTGCCTTCGCCGCGAGAATAATGATCGTCATGACCACCGCAAGTGCGAGAAGAACGACGAGCAGAAATTCGCCTGCATGAGTAAAGTCAAAGTAATGCCGGATATAAAATTTTCTCATGAATAATCACCTCGGCTGAAAATGCGGAATTTTTACGCTCCAGTGACCTATTTTACCGCGGAAGGTGAGGGTGTCAAGCCGGGGATACCGATTTTGCGGCTTTCTCCGAGAGCTCTCTGGCGCACTCGCCGAAGAAAGAAAGCGCCTCATCGCGGTCCATGAGATACTCTTTCGAGATAAATTCACAATACCAGTAAAAGAGTGCGGCGATCCCGGGCTCCTGGACCCGCTCGGTCAGAAAATGACCGTCTTCGCTCGAGATCTGAAGATGAAGATCCGTCGGCGTCACGTACAGGCAGGTGCGCGCGTCACGGCGCAGCGCCGGAAAATCCAGCAGGGTATACTGCCCCTTTTCGTAAAGATCCTGCCAGCGTTTCAGATAGATCAGCCGTTCCGCGCAGGAGAGCGGGGGCAGGATGGCGGAACCGATCTCGTTGACGTATCCGGTTTTTACAAAGTATTCGATGCCCTGCCGGGTGCTCAGCAATGTCAGATGTTCCCCCTGATTCAGAAGGAATGACTTCTGCTTCGGAAGAAAATCGGTCAATCCGGTGAGAAAGATTTTTTGGTCATTTTCGTCCGAAAAATTGATCCTACGTGCGAGCCGCTCAATATCCGCATCCGGATTCAGAAGAAGGATGGAGCAAAGCCCCGGATTCAGGACGTAACGCTGTATTTTCCTCCGGTCGGACTGAATGGAGCCTTGTATCTCGGAGAAAAACGAAGCCGGAGAGAGATACGTGAAATAATCAAAGGAGGTCCCGTACAGACGATCAAAAATTTCATCCCACATCGCGATCAGATCCGGTTTCTTCGAGAAGACTGCGTGATCCGCATCACGGCTGTAGACAGTGCAGGCCCGGTCCGTGATGATGATCTCGCCGGGCATCGTGCCGAAGCACTGAAGCGATGAGATATCCGTGTAGAGACAGCTCACCCGGTAATTTTTGTAATTTGCGATGAGCGGGAGAATCCGGCTGAGTGTGGTCAGGTTATAGAGCCGGCCATTCTCCGTGACGTTCCGCGCATTGTCAAATACCACGAGATGCCGGATCCGGATATCGGGGAACAGAACGCACAGATAGTGCAGCATCCCGGCCAGTTCCACGGTCAATGTGGTCGTAAACAGGCGGATTTCGCTGTTCTTCGCCGTCCCTGCGTCTGTAAGCGTGCAGAACAGCGCAAGGCGGATTTCATCGGCATCGCTGAGCACTTTTTGATCCGGGTAATCCGCGAGAATGTCTTCGGCGGAGATATCGAAGGGCACGGAGGCGGTCTTCTTCCTGCTTCCGAGATGATTCAGAAGTTCTGTGACATTGCGGCCGCCGAAGAAACGGGAAGGTCCGAGAATCGTCAGATAATAAGCGTCGCGCAAATCAAGCCATTCCCTCTGGCTCAGGCACAGAGCGTCCGAGATCCGTTTTACCATGTCGGTTCCGGACGGTTTGCGTGTGCCGTTTGCGACTTTGTACAGAGTCGAATGGTCGATCATGGTGATATTGGAAAGCTCATTCACCGTAATTTTTTTTGAGGCCAGCAGATGCCGGAATGTTGTGGAAAAGGGATTCATCGCTTTCTCCTTTGGATTTTTTATCGTGAAATCTCATAATGATATTATAGCCTGTGAACAGCCTCCCGTGGTATACTATTGATAAATTTATTCTGTAAGGAGTCCTGTCCGCAGGATGAAATGCGGACAGAGAATGATAATACAAGGGGTAATTATTATGTGTGGAATTGTTGGATTTAACGGTCATCACGAGGCGGCGGAGATCCTGCTCGACGGCCTCACAAAGCTGGAGTACCGCGGGTATGATTCCGCGGGCATCGCGGTGCGCGATGGATCAAAGGATGCGAAGATCATCAAGGCGAAGGGGCGTCTTGATCATTTGAAAGAAAAGACGGATAATGGACGATCGGTCGCAGGAACGTGCGGAATCGGCCACACCCGCTGGGCGACGCACGGCGAGCCGTCGGAGAACAACGCGCACCCCCACTGCAGCGACGATGGCAACGTCATCGGCGTTCACAACGGGATCATCGAGAATTACCAGGAATTGAAAGAGAAGCTGGTTCGCAACGGTTACCGGTTCTATTCGGAGACGGACACCGAGGTAGCGATCAAGCTGGTTGACTATTATTATAAGAAATATCTCGGCACTCCGGTTGATGCGATCAATCATGCGCTCGTCCGGATCCGCGGGTCTTATGCTCTGGAGCTGATGTTCAAGGAATATCCGGAGGAGATTTACGTGGCGAGAAAGGACAGCCCGATGATACTCGGCGTCGCGGACGGCGAGTCATTTGTGGCGTCCGATGTTCCGGCGATCCTGAAGCACACGCGCACGGTTTACTATATCGGCAATCTTCAGATGGCGCGTGTCGGCAAAGGTGAGATTACATTTTACAATCTGGATGGAGACGAGATTGAAATTGAGCCGAAGACGATCGAATGGGATGCGGAAGCCGCTGAGAAGAGCGGATATGAGCATTTCATGATGAAGGAGATCCACGAGCAGCCGAAGGCGGTTGCGGATACGCTTCATTCGGCGGTCAAAGATGGAAAGGTGGATCTTTCGGAGCTCGGACTCACGGAAGAGAGGATCCGCGATTTTCAGCAGATCTATATTGTTGCGTGCGGATCCGCATATCATGTCGGTGTCGCGGCACAGTATACGATCGAGGATCTTACGGATATCCCGGTCCGGGTCGAACTTGCATCGGAGTTCCGCTACCGTCATATTCCGCTGAATGAGAAATCTCTGGTGATTGTCATCAGCCAGTCCGGAGAGACGGCGGACAGCCTCGCGGCGCTGCGGAAGGCAAAAGAAAAAAATCTGACGACCCTCGGCATCGTCAACGTAGTCGGTTCTTCGATCGCCCGGGAGGCGGACCACGTGTTTTACACGCTCGCAGGACCGGAGATCGCCGTCGCGACGACGAAAGCGTACAGTTCTCAGCTGATTGCGACGGACTGCATCGCGATTTACTTCGGCTCCGTGCGGGGAGTGCTTTCGGACGACCGCTGCGCGGAACTGCTCGATGCGCTGGAAAAAATCCCGCAGCAGATCGAAAAAATCCTGGAGGATAAGGAACGGCTTCAGTGGTTCGCGGCGAAACAGTCGAACGCGCATGACGTCTTCTTCATCGGAAGAGGACTGGATTATGCGGCGACGCTGGAGGGATCGCTCAAATTGAAGGAGATCAGTTATGTCCATTCCGAGGCATACGCGGCGGGCGAACTGAAGCACGGCACGATCTCATTGATTGAGGACGGGACGCTGGTGATCAGCGTTCTGACACAGAAGCGGCTGATCGAGAAAACCGTCAGCAATATGGTTGAGGTCAAGAGCCGCGGGGCGTATCTGATGGGGCTCACGACGTACGGAAACTACGACATCGAGGACGTCGCCGATTTCACGACATACGTGCCGGATACCGATCCGCACTTCGCGATTTCGCTTGCGGTCGTGCCGCTTCAGCTGCTTGCGTATTACTTCTCGGTATCGAGGGGGCTGGACGTCGATAAGCCGCGCAATCTTGCGAAGAGCGTGACGGTCGAATAAGAAGCCGGACAGAAGAGTGAAGATATCGTTTGCGGAGGGGAAGGAAATGTTTTGCGGAAATTGTGGACGGGAAATTTCGGAGGAAAGCCAGTTCTGTCCGTACTGCGGGGCGAAAATCTCCCGGTCCGGCGAAGAAGCTGCAGATCCGGAGAAGGTCAGCCGTGAAGAAGCGGCGGGAGACGCTGCATCAGAGACACCGGATCCGGTGTTTTCCGGAAGCGGAAGAAACGGAAAAAGAGGTCCGGGGAAGGGAAAGAAGATCGTGATGACCGGAATGCTGTGTGCGGCGGCAGCCGCGGCTGTCATCGGACTGATCCGTTTCCGGACGTTCAGAGGCGGAAACGGGGGAGCGGAGACTGCCGCAGTAAGCCTCAACTCTCATACCGTATCTTCTCCGGTCCCTTCACAGTCGGGAGTTCACGCTTCTTCTGCAGCGGCGAAGAAGATCACTCCGACACCGGCAGGTACTTCCGGCGAAGTGCCGAAGAAGATCACTCCGACACCGGCAGGTACTTCTGGCGAAGTGCCGAAGAAGATCACTCCGACACCGGTTGATTCTTCCGCCGCGGCGGGCAACGCAAACAGCGAGGGGCCGCAGGGCGTCTCTTCGATATCCGCCGCGAAAATCACGCAGGTCATCGCCAGTTCCACGCTGGTTCAGTCTCCATACAGTTATTCGGCGTGGAATCTCACGGATGGAGACCTTTCCACTGCCTGGGTTGAAGGTGCAGACGGAACCGGAATCGGTGAGAATGTCACGTTTACATATAACGGGGTCTATTTGATGCAGGGGTTCCGTATCCGAAACGGGTATCAGAAAAAAAGTGATCTTTATACGAAAAATGCCCGCCCGAAGACCATCGAACTGATTTTTGACGATGGAAGCACGCAGGAATTCGAACTTGCGGACAGCGGCATCGCTGAGCAGAAAATCCAGCTGTCCACACCGGTGAACAGCAGCAGTGTCACGCTGGTGATCAGAGATGTCTATCCGGGAACAAAGTACGAGGATACAGCGATCACGGAATTTGGCATGTATTAAGCGGAGCCGGAGGGCAGAGCCGGGGAGCGGAGCCGGAGAGCCGGCCCGGCCCGCCTGTCAGCTGCGCCGCTTTTTTTCGCGGATCCGTTCCTTCAGCCTTTCCAGCGTCTCTGTATATTTTTCGTGACGCATGGACGGAAACGCCCGGAGCAGTCTTCCGGTTCCGAAAATACTGTGTCCGGATAGATCCGCGATCAGTTCTTCCGCTCTCTTCTCAAGCATATCCCGGTTTTTTGCCAGCTCTTTCTGGTACTTTGTCTTCGCTGCTGCACGAGCTTTTCGTGCATCAAGTGTGCGGTCATTCATTTCTTCGCGCATCCTGCGCGCACGGTCTTCCAGATCCGCTTTTGCGAGAGCAGCCTGAATCTCTCCTTCTTCGACGCGCTGCGCCGTTTTCAGAGACGTATTTCCGACAAAGGAACTCAGACGGTCACTCGGTGTGCGCATCAGCCGGCGGATATGATCGAGCTCCTTCAGCTTCCGGTTCATTCCGGAGATGGTGAGCACCGTGATGATCAAATCGATCAGATAGGCCAGATAAAGAATTCCCATGATCGGCCATCCCCATTCCTCCGGTATCGCCCGCACGGTTCCGTCAGACAGGAGCGGGTGCACGATTTTAACGACAGCGACGATTGCCAGTCCCCAGATGATGCTGAATTCAAGGCAGATATAACCGTGAAGATTCAACGGTTTATCACTGTAATCCCACCAGCGCGTGTGAAACAGGCGGTCAAGCAGCCATCCGGCGGCGAGTTCAACCCCCGTCGCAAGAAGCATTCCGAACAAAAAAAGCAGCAGCGGACTTAACTGTGACGCTCCGGATGCGGCGTTCGTTCCGGAAGAGACTACATTCCCAAGCATAAATACCACGAGCATGCCGAATCCGTATACCGGGCAGACCGGGCCGTTCAAAAACCCCCGGTTGACAATCTTTCCCTGTGTCACCGCATGATAGATCACTTCAATTACCCATCCGAGAAAACTGTAAAGAAGAAAATACATGCAGATCTCGTAATAGGTCATTCCTGCGATCATAGCTGATCCTCCTTATGTTACTGAATCGAACGGCGGTTTACATCCTCCGCGGAGTGGTAAGTTCAGTATACCTGATCGTGCGGGCAAATCAACCGGAGGGTTGGGGGCGCCCGGAGGTGAAGGTTCCACGTCAAAGGCTAAAGAAAGGACTGCCATCGCTGGCAGTCCTGAATATCGGTTGCTGATCAAAGGGTGCGTATGCGTCATCGTGTGATCGTTTGAGGTCTGTTTGTCTGCTTTTTTACAGATGCAGCACGCGATCCTTGATTTCCTGTGTTCTGCCCTGGTTCCAGAACTGGGTTCCGATGTATCCGCAGGTGCGGCGTGCGACAGACATCTTGCTCTGGTCGGTATTGCCGCAGTTCGGACAGCGCCAGATCAGCTTTCCGGTTTCGTCCTCGACGATCTGGATCTCGCCGTCGTATCCACAGACTTCACAGTAGTCACTCTTCGTGTTGAGCTCCGCGTACATGATGTTGTTGTAGATGTACTGCATCACCGTCAGTACCGCCGGGATGTTATTCTGCATATTCGGCACTTCGATGTAGCTGATCGCTCCACCCGGGGAGAGCTTCTGGAATTCGGACTCGAATTTCAGCTTCTTGAAGGCGTCGATTTTTTCGCGGACGTTTACGTGATAGCTGTTCGTGATGTAGTTGTGATCCGTCACACCCTCGATGATGCCGAACCGCTTCTGGAGACATTTTGCGAACTTGTAGGTCGTGGATTCCATCGGGGTGCCGTACAGGGAGTAACTGATGTTTTCGGCTGTTCTCCACTGTGTGCACTTATCGTTCAGATGCCGCATGACCTTGAGGGCAAACGGTTTTGTCTCCGGATCGGTGTGGGATTTTCCGGTCATCGCGACGGCCATCTCATACAGGCCTGCGTAACCGAGGCTGATAGTCGAGTAGTTGCCGAAGAGGAGTTTGTCGATAGTCTCGCCTTTTTTCAGGCGCGCCAGCGCACCGTACTGCCAGAGGATCGGGGCGACGTCGGAGACGGTACCCATCAGTCTTTCGTGGCGACACTGCAGCGCTTTGTGGCAGAGCTCCAGGCGTTCGTCAAAGATACGCCAGAAGCAGTCGAATTTATCCTCGCCGGTCTCCCCGGACTCTTTGACGGCGGAACATGCGACGTCGACGAGATTGATCGTGACGACACCCTGGTTGAAGCGGCCGTAATATTTGTGCTGGTCCGCTTTCCAGTTGCCGGCCTCCGCTTTGTTGTCGGCGTTGCACAGGCCTTCGCGCTGCTGCTCGTTGTCCGGGGTCAGGAAACTTCTGCATCCCATGCAGGGATAGACGTCACCCTTGTCCCGTTTCATGATTTTTGCGGAAATATAATCCGGAACCATGCGCTTTGCGGTGCATTCCGCTGCGAGTTTCGTGATATCCCAGTATCTGGATCCTTCCGTGACATTGTCCTCGTCCAGAACGTAGATCAGCTTCGGAAAGGCAGGGGTGATCCACACGCCCTTTTCGTTCTTGACGCCTTCCATTCTCTGACGGAGAACTTCGCGGATGATCATCGCGAGATCTTCCCGCGTCTGTCCTTCCGGAACCTCGTCGAGGTACATAAACATCGTGACAAAAGGCGCCTGACCATTACAGGTCATCAGAGTGATCAGCTGATACTGGATCGTCTGGATTCCGCTCTTGATCTCTTCGTACAGGCGGGACTCCGTGATCTTTGCGATGATTTCCTCGTCGAGGGACTCGCCGCACATTTTGCGCTCCGCGATGACGGCGCGCTGGATTTTTTTGCGGCTGACATCGACAAAGGGAGCCAGATGCGCGAGGGTGAACGACTGTCCGCCGTACTGGTTGCTGGCTACCTGCGCGACGATCTGCGTCGTGACGTTGCAGGCGGTGAAGAAGCTGTGCGGCTTCTCGATCAGAGTCTCGCTGATGACGGTTCCGTTCTGCAGCATATCCTCAAGGTTGATGAGGTCGCAGTTGTGCTCGCGCTGCGCATAATAGTCGGAGTCGTGGAAATGGATGATGCCCTGCTCGTGAGCCTGGACGATCTCCTCCGGGAGCAGGATGCGGCGCGTCAGATCCTTGCTGACTTCGCCCGCCATATAGTCGCGCTGCGTGGAGTTGATGACCGGGTTTTTGTTGGAATTCTCCTGCTTGACCTCCTCATTTGCCTGATCAATCAGGGAGAGAATGCCCTCGTCGGTTGTGTTGGACTTACGAGCGAGATTTCTCTTGTAACGGTAGCGCACGTATTTCTGCGCGACCTCAAAACCGCGCATCTCCATGATTCCGGTCTCGACCATCTCCTGGATGTCCTCGACGTTGAGAGCATGAGAAGCTGCCCTGACACGGGAGGTCACATTGTCCGCGACTGCCTGAATCTGGAATTCGTTCATCTGGTGGATCCGCTCGACCTCGCCGTTCGCCTTCGTAATGGCATTCACGATTTTCTGCTCGTCAAAGGGGACCTCCTCACCGCTTCGCTTGATGATATTTATTTTTATCTCGGTATCGCCGGATTTCGTATTTTCCATAGCCGGAACTTCCTCTCTGTTTTTGTGACCGCCGCCTTCCGGAGTGTCGCGTTGTGCAGCGGATGATTTATCTTCAATATATACAAAATATAGTGCCAATAAAAAAGAAGAGCACAATATCTTGTGCTCTTCCATAATACAACATTGCGATGGAAATGCAAAGGGGGAATTATTAAAAATACAAAATACAATTTCGTACTTCTTAATATGCCTTGCCCCAGTACACCATCTTCTTTGCGGGTTTTCCGCAGCAGACGCACACATCGGAGATGTGCTCCTGATCATTCGGGATGCAGCGGCTTGTAACGCTGAGATCCTCTTTGATCTTGTCTTCGCATGCCTGATCACCGCACCACATCGCGCGGATGAATCCCGGCTTATTATCTGCGATCTCTTTGAATTCCGCGTAGTCGTGCGCGTCGTAGGTATGGGAGTCGCGGTGTGCCTTCGCCTTCTCGAAGAGGTTCTTCTGAATCTCGTCGAGAAGTGCCAAAACGGTATCTGCCAGTTCGCCGATCGGCACGATGGTCTTCTCGCGGTTGTCTCTGCGGACAAGAACGGCCTGTCCCTTCTCGACGTCTTTCGGCCCGATCTCGACGCGGAGCGGGATGCCGCGCATCTCCTGCTCGGAGAATTTCCAGCCCGGGCTCTTCTCGGAATCATCGACCGCGGTGCGGACGCCGGCGCTGCAAAGAGCGTCCCGGATCTCCTGCGCCTTGTCAAGAACCCCTTCCGCACTCTGGCGGATCGGGATGATCATCACCTGGGTCGGTGCGATTCTCGGCGGAAGAACGAGGCCGCTGTTGTCGCCGTGGACCATGATCAGCGCGCCGATGACGCGGGTCGTCATGCCCCAGGAGGTCTGGTGGACGTACTGAAGCTGGTTGTTCTGATCCGTATACTGAACGCCGAACGCGCGGGCAAATCCGTCGCCGAAGTTGTGGCTCGTTCCGGACTGAAGCGCCTTGCCGTCGTGCATCAGGGCCTCGACGGTGTACGTTTCCTCGGCGCCGGCGAATTTCTCCTTGTCGGTCTTCCGGCCTTTGATTACCGGGATCGCGAGGACGTCCTCGAGGAAGGACGCATAGATATTCAGCATCTTGACGGTGCGCTCCGCCGCTTCCTCTGCGGTCGCGTGCGCGGTGTGACCCTCCTGCCACAGAAACTCACGTGAGCGCAGGAACGGCCGCGTCGTTTTCTCCCAGCGGACCACGGAGCACCACTGGTTGTAGAGGCGTGGAAGGTCGCGGTGAGAGTGGATATCCTTCGCGTAAAAATCACAGAAAAGCGTCTCGGAGGTCGGACGGACACAGAGGGGTTCCTGAAGCTCCTCGAGTCCGCCGCGGGTCACCCACGCCACCTCCGGCGCAAAACCCTCGACGTGATCTTTCTCCTTCTCCAGAAGACTTTCCGGGATAAACATCGGCATATAGACGTTCTGGACGCCTGTTTCCTTGAAGCGGCGGTCCAGCTCATTTTTGATGTTTTCCCAGATCGCGAAGCCGGCCGGCTTGATAGCCATGCAGCCTTTGACGCTTGTGTATCCGATCAGATCCGCCTTTACGCAGACGTCGGTGTACCATCTGGCGAAATCCTCATCCATAGAGGTAATAGCTTCGACCAGTTTTTTCTCTTTTGCCATGTCGTATTTCCCTCACTGTTTTCTGTCATAAGAACGATTTTAGTGCTTTTCAAGCGGAAAAGCCTGTATTATTCTAGGTGAAATTGCATGTCTTGTCAATAATGGCCGTTTTGGCGTATCATAGATTTATTCTTATTAAAAAAGCGGGTGATTGCGATGCGGATTAAACTTCCTGCAAGTGTAAAAATGATTATCGACAGCCTGGAGGCGGCGGGATTTGAGGCGTTTGCCGTCGGAGGCTGTGTGCGCGATTCGATTCTGGATCGTGAGCCGGATGACTGGGATATCACGACTTCGGCGCGTCCGGCGGATGTGAAGCGGATCTTCCGCCGTACGGTGGACACGGGGATCGAGCACGGGACCGTGAGCGTTCTGGCCGGAGATCATGCATATGAAGTGACGACGTACCGTGTGGACGGCGAATATAAGGATTTCCGCCACCCGGAGGAGGTGTCGTTCACATCGAGCCTGCCGGAGGATCTCGCGCGCCGCGATTTTACGATCAACGCGATGGCCTACAACGAGAAGGAAGGACTCGTGGATCGGTTTGGCGGCATGGATGATCTGCAGCGGAAAGTGATCCGGTGCGTGGGCGATCCTGAGGAGCGCTTCTCTGAGGACGCGCTCAGGATTCTCCGCGCGGTACGTTTTTCCGCCCAGCTCGGCTTTGCCATTGACCGCGGGACGATGGAGGCGATCGAAACGCTTGCTCCGAATCTTTCGAAGATCAGTGCGGAGCGGATTTGCACGGAACTGCTGAAATTGATCATCTCCGATCATCCGGAATACCTGAAGGCGGCCTGGGAACTCGGCATTACAAAGGTAATTCTTCCGGAATTCGACGCGATGATGGAGACGCCGCAGCACACGCCGTACCATTATTTAAACGTCGGGGAGCATACGCTCGAGGCGATGCGTGCGGTTCAGAAGGATAAGATTCTGAGGCTGACCATGCTCCTGCATGACACGGGCAAGCCCTCCATGCGCACGACCGACCACTGGGGAATCGATCATTTTAAAGAACACGGGCCGGTCAGCGTGAAGATCGCGGATTCGGTCATGCACCGGCTGAAGATGGATAATGATACGATCGGAAAGGTGAAGCTTCTGATCAAATATCACGACTGGCGGATGCATCCGGAGAGGCGGGAAGTCCGCCGTGCGATGGCGACGGTCGGTGCGGATCTTTTTCCTTATCTGATGCAGGTCCAGTATGCGGACGCGATGGCGCAGAGCGATTATATAAAGGAACAGACACTGCAGAGAATCATGAATGTCTGGGATGTCTCAAGAAAAATTGAGGAAGACGGCGAGTGTATCTCCCTTTCCCGGCTTGCGATCACCGGAAAGGATCTGATCGCGGAGGGATACCGGCAGGGGCCGGAGATCGGGGAGGCGCTGCATCAGGCGCTGGATGCGGTCATCGATGAGCCGGAGAAGAACAACCGCGGGTTCCTTCTTTCTGTCGCGCGAAAAGAGTTGGAGCGGCGCCGTTCCGCAGAGGACAAGAACACCTGAAACACCATGACACGGCGTGTATACAAATCCGGACACGGTCTGCAAAAAGGCCTGACGCGGCGCGGAAAACCGGGTGCAAAGGACCGGGAACAATGGTATAATTTAAGTATTGCAGGTGTTTAATTTATGGAGGTGTTTTATGGGTTACAGAGAGGTATATCAGTCGTGGCTGGACGATCCGTACTTCGATGAGAAAACGAAAGAAGAGCTTCGCTCGATTTCCGGCGATGAAAAGGAAATAGAGGAGCGGTTTTATAAAAATCTGGAATTCGGTACGGCCGGCCTTCGGGGGATCATCGGCGCGGGTACAAACCGGATGAATATTTACACGGTCCGCAAGGCGACCCAGGGACTCGCAAATTATATCCTGAAGGTCGGCGGCACGGAAAAGGGCGTCGCGATCGCGTACGATTCCCGCCATATGAACACGGAGTTCGCGGACTGTGCGGCGCTGTGCCTGGCGGCGAACGGTATTAAAGCGTACGTATTCGAGTCGCTGCGGCCGACGCCGGAGCTGTCCTTTGCGGTACGGTATCTCAACTGTATCGCCGGGATCAACATCACGGCGAGCCATAATCCGGCGGAATATAACGGCTACAAGGTTTACTGGGAGGACGGCGCGCAGATCACGCCGCCGCACGACACCGGAATCATGGACGAGGTCGCGAAGGTGGAAAAATGGTCGGAAGTCCGGACGATGGAGAAGGACGAGGCCGTTATCCGGGATCTGTATCAGGTCATCGGAGCCAATGTCGATGTCCCGTATCTTGAGGCGCTGAAGAGTCAGGTCCTTCATCCGGAGGCGATCCGGGCGATGGCGAAAGATCTCAAAATCGTCTACACGCCGCTTCACGGGACGGGAAATATCCCGGCGCGCAAGATCATGCGTCAGCTCGGATTTGAAAATGTTTATGTCGTGGATGAGCAGCGGCTTCCGGACGGCAGTTTTCCGACCGTTCCGTACCCGAATCCGGAGGCGGAGGATGCGTTTGCCCTCGGCCTTGCGCTCGCGAAGAAAGTTGATGCGGATCTTGTTCTCGCGACGGATCCGGACGCGGACCGGCTCGGCGTGCGCGTAAAGGATAAAGACGGCGTTTACCATGATCTGACCGGAAACATGTCCGGAAGCCTTCTGGCGGATTATGAGATCGGTCAGCGCAAGGCGGTAAAGGGACTTCCGGAGGACGGCGCGCTGATCTCCACGATCGTTTCGAGCAACATGGCAGGGGCGATCGCGAAGTATTATGGTGTGAATTTCATCGAGGTTCTGACCGGATTCAAGTACATCGGTCAGCAGATTCTGAAGATGGAGGAGACCGGGAAGGGAACGTATCTGTTCGGCTTTGAGGAGAGCTACGGATGCCTGATCGGAACCCACGCACGTGACAAGGATGCGATCGTCGCGGTGATGGCACTCTGCGAGGCGGCTGCCTTCTACAAGCAGCAGGGAAAAACCCTCTGGGATGTCATGATCGGGATATACGAGCGCGTCGGTTATTACAAAGATGCGATCAAATCGATCGGTCTTGCCGGCAAGGAAGGACTCGAAAAGATCCAGTCGATCATGGAGACCCTCAGAAAGAATCCGCCTGCTGAGATAGGCGACTGCAAAGTTCTGGCGATCCGTGACTATAAGAAGGATGAGCGCGTCGATCTCGCAAGCGGCAGGAAGACAGCGACCGGCCTTCCGGAGTCGAACGTTCTGTACTATGAGCTGGAAGACGACGCCTGGGTCTGCGCGCGTCCCTCCGGAACCGAGCCGAAGATCAAATTTTATTACGGCGTGCGGGGCACTTCTCTTGAGGACGCGGACGCCAGATCGTGCAAAATGGATCAGGCCCTCGGGACAATGATTGAAAAAATGATGTAAGAGCCTGAAATCGTCCGCTGTTTTGTGCGAACCGCACAATGTTATCTTGACAAAGAGAGTCGGCTGCGTTTATATATAATGTAGGTTAGATTTATCTTTAGGAGGATTTACAGATGAACAAAACAGAACTTGTTGCAGCGGTTGCCGAGAAAGCGGACCTTTCCAAAAAAGAAGCAGAAGCTGCAGTTAAGGCTTTTATTGATTCCGTTGCTGAAGAACTGAAGAAGGGCGAGAAGGTACAGCTTGTAGGATTCGGAACCTTCGAGGTCTCCGAGAGAGCTGCACGTCAGGGAAGAAATCCGCAGACCGGCGAGACGATTGAGATCGCGGCTTCCAAAACGCCGAGATTCAAAGCAGGCAAGGCACTCAAGGATCTGGTTAAATAAATGAGGCTGGACAAGTATCTCAAGGTAACAAGGCTGATCAAACGGAGGACCGTTGCAAATGAGGCCTGTGACGCCGGAAGGGTACTGCAGAACGGAAAACCGGCGAGAGCGTCTTCTCCCGTAAAAGCCGGTGATCGTCTGGAAATCCTCTTTGGCACGAAGTCTGTTCAGGTGGAAGTTCTGGATGTGAAGGAAACTGTCAAGAAGGATGAGGCGCAAAACCTCTTCCGTTATATCTGAATCGAAGTGAGAGACATGCGGAACAGATACGCGATGCGCGGAATCATTTTCGTGGTTCTGATATTAATGGCTGTGCTGCTGGTTCAGAGCAGCCGCCTGGATAAACGGATTGCGGCAGCCGATCAGCAGATTTCCGAGCTGGACAGTCAGACGAAGAGCGAAGAGAAGCGCACCGATGAGATCAAAGATCTGCAGGATTATATGCAGAGCGATGAATACAAGGAACAGGTTGCCAGGGACAAGCTCGGCATGGTGAAAGATGGCGAGATTATCTTCAAGGAATCCGATGGAAACTGAAGGGTTCGCGATATAAAAACGTATGGCCCCCGCTCACTGCACATTTCGTCAGTTATGGCAGTGAGAGGGGGTTGTTTTGTTTGATGCGGGAGAAGACAGATGAGCAGAGGTCTGAAAGAAAGGGTGCGCATTTACATCGCGCAGCACGGTATGATCCGGGAGTCCGATGTGGTCTGCGTCGGTTGTTCGGGCGGCGCGGATTCGACGCTGCTGCTTGTTCTGCTCTGTGAATTCCGTGCGGAACATGCATTCGGATTCCCGTTTTCCGTGACAGCCTGTCATGTGAATCATCACCTGCGCGGCGATGAGAGCGACGGGGACGAGCAATATGTGAGAGAACTCTGCAGAAGACTCGGCGTTCCGCTCTGGTGCGCGCAGGAAGATGTCGGGGCCAGGGCGGAGAGAACCGGGACCGGCCTTGAAGAAGCCGGACGGGAGGCGCGTATCGGAGTTTTCGGGGAATGTCTGAAGAACCGCAAAGCGACGAAGATCGCGCTCGCGCATCACGCGGATGATCAGGCAGAGACGGTGCTCTATCATCTCGCGCGGGGCGCGGCACTGGCAGGACTTTCCGGTATGCGCCCGGTGAACGGGCGGGTGATCCGGCCGTTTCTTCAGGTGCCGCACAGGGAGATCTGCGCGGAACTGGAGAAAAGAGGGATCCATTGGAGGACGGACAGCTCGAATGAGTCGGATCAGTTCGCAAGGAACCGGATCCGCCGCGTGCTGATCCCGGAACTTGAGCGGGATGTCAACGAAGGTGCTTCACGTCACATCGCAGGGGCTGCGGAGATGATCCGAATGGCGGATGATTTTATCGCGCAGGAGACGAAGGCGCGGGCGGAGAAGTACGTCCGTGTTCTTTCCGGAGAGGATGCGGCCTGTGCGGATGGCGCGGCCTGTCGGAGGGGTGTTCTCCGGGTCTGCGGCGCGCTCCTGTCCGAGCCGGAGATCATCCGGCGCAGCGTGCTGATGGACTGCCTCTGTACCCTGGCGGAGAGAAGAAAGGACATCGGGAGGGTTCATGTCGAGAGTCTGCTCGATCTCTTCGGACGTGAGACGGGAAAACGCATCGAACTGCCGTACGGGATCCGCGCGTTCCGGATACCGGATGGAATTGTGATCGCAGGTGCGGATGCGGGATATACGGAGCCGGAAAGAGAGGAATTTTCGCCGGCAGTGACCGCGAAAGCGGAGCCGGTCCGGATCACAAAAAGCGGCATATACCGTTTTGGCGATGTGCTGATCGAAGCGGAGATCATGAGGCGCAGGGAGATTGCAAACAGTGCGGCGGCAGACAGTGGAAAATGCGGATCCGCTGCGCCGGAGAGGGGGGCGGAGCGCCTCTGCGTCCCGCAAAAAACGTATACGAAATGGTTGAATTATGATAAGATAAAAAAAGGACTTTTGATCCGAAACCGGCTTCCGGGCGACTATCTGACACTGGATGACGGCGGAAGAAAACAGAAGCTGAAGAACTATTTTATCAACAGCAAGATCGGACGTGATTACCGAGACAGGATCATCCTGTTGGCGGAGGATTCTCACGTATACTGGGCGGTCGGCGGGCGCATCAGCGCCGCTGCGAAGATCGGTCCCGATACGGAGCGGGTGATCCGGATTGCGGTAATACGAACGGATGGAAACGGAGGTTCCGTACTATATGGATAAGCATCATGTCGAGGTGATG
Source organism: uncultured Lachnospiraceae bacterium (assembly GCA_902797025.1). Taxonomy (GTDB): domain Bacteria; phylum Bacillota; class Clostridia; order Lachnospirales; family Lachnospiraceae; genus CADBRN01. Next base: position 4,948 of record CADBRN010000042.1, on the reverse strand, counting down.
ATAGACGAGCAGACTGTGGATAAGAGAATCGCGGAGATCGGAGCGAAGATCAGCGAGGATTACAAGGGGAAAAACGTCCATATGATCTGCGTGCTCAAGGGCGGCGTATTCTTTATGTGCGAGCTGGCGAAACGGGTGAGTGTTCCGGTGAGCATGGATTTCATGTCGGTGTCCTCCTACGGCAGCGGCACGAAATCAAGCGGCGTGGTGAAGATCGTCAAGGATCTTGACGAGCCCCTCGCGGGAAAGGATGTGCTGGTCGTCGAGGATATCATCGATTCCGGAAGAACGCTCAGCTATCTTCTGAAAAATCTGCAGTCGAGAAAACCGGCGAGCCTGAAGCTCTGCACGCTGCTTGACAAGCCGGAGCGCCGCGTGGTCGACGATGTCCGGGTGGATTATACCGGATTTGAAGTTCCGGACGTATTTGTCGTCGGTTATGGTCTTGATTACGATCAGAACTATCGCAATCTGCCGTATATCGGCGCGGTGAAATTTGATGAATAAGAGGAGAATGTGACAGCGTGACAGGAAGAAGAAGCTGGAATATTTACATGATTGTGATTACGCTTCTCATGATCTTTCTTCTGCTCGTCCCAAGCATGATGAACCGGCGGAGTTTCGTCTCAAATGATGATTACCGGAGTCTGCTTTCGAGCGGTCAGATTCAGAGCGCGGAAATCAGTCAGAATTCACAGGTTCCGACCGGAACCGTCAACTTCACGTTGAAGGACGGCACCGGGGAGCGGATCTATGTGAGTGACGTCGGCAAGGCTGCCGATGAACTTGAAGCGAACGGCGTCGATGTGACGATGCGGAATGTCTCGCACAACGGGATGTTTGAGGCGGTAATTCTGCCGGTCATCCTCTGCGGCGTGGTGCTCGTGATCGTCTACGTATTGATCGGAAGGCAGGCGGCCGGCGCGAATAACGCGAATGCCAGGATGATGAACTTCGGCAAGAGCCGGGCGCATATGTCGACCGATAATGACAAGAAGGTGCGCTTTTCGGACGTAGCCGGACTGGAGGAAGAAAAAGAGGAGCTGCGGGAAATCGTCGAATTTCTCCGGGAACCGCAGAAGTATCAGCGGGTCGGAGCCAGAATCCCGAAGGGAGTGATTCTCGTCGGGCCTCCGGGAACCGGAAAAACCCTTCTCGCGAAAGCGGTGGCCGGAGAAGCGGGCGTTCCGTTTTTCTCGATTTCGGGCTCGGATTTCGTCGAGATGTTTGTCGGTGTCGGCGCGTCCCGCGTGCGTGATCTGTTTGAAGACGCAAAGAAAAATTCGCCCTGCATCGTTTTTATCGATGAGATCGATGCGGTCGCCAGAAGAAGGGGAACCGGCATGGGCGGCGGCCACGACGAGAGGGAGCAGACGCTGAATCAGCTGCTCGTCGAGATGGACGGCTTCGGAATCAATGAAAACATCATCGTCATGGCGGCGACGAACCGCGTGGATATTCTGGATCCCGCGATTCTGCGGCCGGGGCGTTTCGACCGGCGTGTAGCCGTCGGAAGGCCGGATGTCCGGGGACGAGAAGAGATTCTGAAGGTCCATGCGAAGGGCAAACCGCTCGGCGACGATGTGGATCTGAAGTCGATCGCACAGACGACGGCGGGATTTACGGGCGCGGATCTGGAGAATCTGCTGAATGAAGCGGCGATCGCCGCGGCGAAGGACGACCGTTATTATCTGACACAGGCGGATATCAAGGGGGCCTTCGTGAAGGTCGGCATCGGGGCCGAAAAGCGGAGCAAGGTGATTTCCGAGAAGGAAAAGCGGATCACGGCCTATCATGAGGCGGGTCACGCGATTCTGTTCCATGTGCTGCCGGATATGGATCCGGTATACACGATCTCGATCATACCGACGGGAGCAGGGGCGGCCGGTTATACGATGCCGCAGCCGGAGCGCGATGAGATATTCAACACGCGCGGCAAGATGCTTCAGACGATCACCGTCGATCTCGGCGGACGGGTCGCGGAGGAACTGGTATTTGACGATATCACGACCGGTGCTTCGCAGGATATCAAACAGGCGACGGATCTTGCCCGTGCGATGGTCATGCAGTACGGGATGTCCGATAAGATCGGGCTCGTTAATTATGGAAACGATTCCGAAGAGATCTTTATCGGCCGTGACTGGGGGCAGACGAAGAGTTTCAGTGAAGAGGTAGCCTCGCAGATCGACACGGAGGTCCGATCGATCATTGAGAACTGCCACAAGTGCGCGAAAAAACTGATCGAGGCACATCGGTATGTACTGGATGAGTGCGCACGTGAGCTGATGGAAAAGGAAAAACTGAATCGTCACGAATTTGAGGCAATTTTTGAGGCGGAAGCAAAGCAGCTGGAAGAGAAAACCGACAAAATGCACAAAAAATAAATAATAAATTTGTGAATGTTGTGTAGCCTTTTTCGGCAAAGGGTGGTATTATCATAATCGTAAAAACCCCCCAATACATTATAGTTTTTGCTACACCCCATAAGAAGAAATACCTTCTCTAAAAAAAGACAGCCTCACGGCTGTCTTTTTTCGTCTCTGCACACCGGCTGGAGCAAAAAGAATGAATATTTTCAGAGCAGAGAAGTGTGATGACAGGATATGCCGGGGGAGAATAGATGGATTTACTGAAAAATCAGGAATACATGCTGCTTATGCGGCCGCTCTTAAACAAACAGGCATTGTACAGCGATGAAACAGAGATGTTCCTGACACCGTATGACCCCGATCCGGGCGAGAATCTGCGGATCCGGTTCCGGACCGCGAAGGACAACGTGGACCTCGTATATCTGGTCCTCGATAATGAGCGGATCCCGATGCAGATCGAGATCTCGCGGAACGGATTTGATTATTATGAGGGGCAGATCGTCACACCGGAGGATCCGTTCCGCTATTATTTCGAGATTCACGTAGGCGCGCTCGTGTGCTATTTTAATCGTCTCGGAGTCTGCCGGGACGCACAGCCGATGTACGCATTCAGCGTGGCGCCGGGATTTCATACGCCGGCCTGGGCACAGGGCGCGGTGCTCTATCAGATTTATACGGACCGGTTCTGCAACGGAGATCCTTCGAACGATGTTCTGACGGATGAGTACAGCTATATCCATCAGCATGTACAGAGAATCGAGGACTGGAACAAGCCGATCGAGGGTATGGATGTGCGGAATTTCTACGGCGGCGATCTGCAGGGCGTGATCGACAAACTCGATTATCTCGCGGATCTCGGCGTGGAGGCGATTTATTTCAACCCGCTGTTCGTCTCCCCGTCCAATCATAAATACGACATACAGGATTATGATTATATCGATCCGCACCTCGGGAAGATCGTCTCGGACGATGGAAATCTTCTTGCGGACTGGGATCAGGACAACACGCATGCACGCCGGTACATCAACCGCGTCACAGGAAAGGCAAACCTTGAAGCCAGCAATGAACTGTTCGCGGAACTTGTGAATCAGGCGCATAAGCGGAAGATCCGGGTGATTCTGGACGGCGTCTTCAATCACTGCGGCTCCTTCAACAAATGGATGGACCGCGAGCGGATCTATGAGTGCAGCGGCGATTCGTACGAGAAAGGCGCCTATATCGCCGAGGACAGTCCGTATCACAATTTTTTCCGGTTTTTTGACCGCAGCTGGCCGTACAACGACAACTACGACGGCTGGTGGGGGCACAAGACCCTGCCGAAGCTGAATTACGAGGCGACGGATGAACTTCGCGACGAGATCTACCGGATCGCGAAAAAATGGGTCTCGCCGCCGTATAACGCGGACGGGTGGAGACTCGATGTGGCCGCCGATCTCGGTCATTCGAAGGAGTACAATCACGAATTCTGGAAGGGTTTCCGGAAGGTTGTGAAAGAGGCAAACCCGCACGCGGTGATCGTGGCGGAACACTACGGGGATGCGGCCGAGTGGCTGCAGGGCGACGAGTGGGACACGGTCATGAACTACGACGCCTTCATGGAACCGATCTCCTGGTTTCTGACCGGTATGGAGAAGCACAGCGACTCCTTCCGTCAGGATCTTCTCGGAAACGATACGACTTTCGTGGACTCGATGCGGTATTCGATGGCACAGTTCCATATGCCATCGCTGCAGATCGCGATGAATGAGCTGGACAATCACGATCATTCCCGCTTTCTGACCAGGACGAATCACTATGTCGGCCGCATCGAGAACAGTGGTAGAGAGGCGGCGGATAACGGTGTTGACCGCGCCGTCATGCGCGAGGCGGTTATCTTTCAGATGACCTGGCCGGGCGCGCCTACCGTGTATTACGGCGATGAGGCGGGGGTCTGCGGATTTACCGATCCGGACAACCGGCGGCCCTACCCCTGGGGAGGGGAGGACCGGCAGATGCTGGAATTTTACCGCGAGGCGATCGCACTGCATAAATCGTACCGGGTGCTGCGGAACGGAAGCGTCACGCTCCTGCATCACGAGAGGGACGTCATGTCCTTTGCACGCTTCAGCGCGACCGAGCGGATCATCGTGCTGATGAATAATCGCGCGGAACCGGTGACCTGCGATCTTCCCGTCTGGGTCACGGGGCTGTCCAGAACGAAAAACTTTGTCTCCCTCCGGCGTGTATTCAAGACCGATGAAGAGGGCTACTCCACGCGCGAGAGGGAAATGTTCGCGGAATATGGCGTGCTGAATGTTACGATCGGTCCGAAGAGCTCGATTGTTTTATATCATACGGAGCGCCCGAAGCGGGAAAACAGTGCGCGGGAGATCCACAATGTCGATTATCGGGCGTACGGCGGATCCGGTGTACAAAACCGGGGATGGACCCAGCAGAGAAGCAGAAAAAACTTGCAAACCATACGCAAATAAGATAAGATTGTTACGTTAATTGGGCGGTTTCCCGAGTGGCCAAAGGGGACAGACTGTAAATCTGCTGGCGATGCCTTCGGTGGTTCGAATCCACCACCGCCCAGTCTG
>CADBRN010000041.1 GCA_902797025.1 uncultured Lachnospiraceae bacterium | reverse complement strand
ATGATGATACACGGTTGATTGGTCAAGGGGTTAAGACGCCGCCCTCTCACGGCGGAAACATGGGTTCGATTCCCATATCAACTGCACGAAGAGCAGCATTACGGGCTGCTCTTTTTTCTTTCCTTAAAACAGGTCCGCTTGATTTCAAGAAAAATTTCCATATAATAAACGGTATGTGCAAAGAACTGAGATTAAAACAGGGCGCAATATTTGATCTGGACGGTACGCTCCTTGATTCGATGGGGGTATGGCATCAGATTGATGTCGATTTTTTTGCCAGACGCGGCATGGAGCTTCCTCCGGATTATCAGGGAATTATCACCGCGATGCAGCCGGAAAAAGCCGCGGAATATACGGTGGACCGTTTCGGATTTGATGAATCTCCGGATTCGATCCTTGCGGAATGGCTGGAAATGGCATATCAGGAATATCATGAAAAGCTTCCGCTCAAACCGTATGCGCGGGAATATGTACAATATCTGCGTAGCCGCGGGGTTCTTATGTGCGTCGCCTCATCTTCGGACCGAAGACTGGTAGAAGCCGCGCTCTCGCGAACGGGACTTCTCGGGGATATGGAGATGGTCCTGACTTCGGCCGAGGTCGGATGTCCGAAGGGTACGCCGGATATTTATCTTGCCTGCGCCGGAGCGATGGGGCTTTCGCCGGATGAGTGCGCGGTATATGAGGATATTATACAGGGGGTGCGCGGAGCGAAGGCCGGCGGATTTTATACCGTCGGCGTTTATGAAGCGAGCTACAGAAAGGATCCGGTTCCGTTCCGGCAGGTACAGACCGAGTCCGATCTGTACATCCGCTCTTTTTCCGAGCTCCTGCCCGCTGAAGAGGAATCATAAGTAGAATCGGAGAGTTGATCATGGCAAAAAATGATTATGGTGCGGAGAGCATCCATGTACTGGAGGGGCTGGAAGCAGTCCGCGTCCGCCCCGGAATGTATATCGGCAGTACCGGACGGAAGGGACTGAATCATCTGATCTATGAGATCGTAGATAATTCGGTCGACGAGCATCTCGCCGGATTCTGTGACCGGATCGAGGTGACGCTGGAGGCGAACGGATCGTGTACGGTGTCGGATAACGGACGCGGAATTCCGGTCGAGATGCACGAGAAGGGGATGCCCGCGGAGCGGCTTGTGTTCACAACGCTGCATGCGGGAGGAAAATTTGACAATAATGCGTACAAGACGAGCGGCGGTCTTCACGGCGTAGGATCCTCCGTCGTCAACGCGCTGTCTGTTTACACCGATGTAAAGATCGCCCGGGACGGGAAGATTTATCACGACCGGTATGAGAAGGGCAAGCCGGTTGAAAAACTGGAAAAAGGACTTCTTCCGGTCATCGGGAAATCGAAAACGACGGGAACGACGGTGAATTTTCTGCCGGATCCTGAGATTTTCGAGAAGACCCGGTTCGCCTCTGAGGAGGTGAAGAGCCGCCTGCATGAGACGGCGTACCTGAACCCGAATCTGACGATTCTGTTCACGGACAGGCGGGACGGGAAGGAACTCGTCACGGAATTTCATGAGCCGGACGGCATCATCGGCTTCGTCCGCGATCTGAATAAGAATAAAGAAGCGATTCACGAACCGGTATATCTGACCGGCACCTCCGAGGGGATCGAGGTTGAAATCGCGTTTCAGTATGTCCGGGAGTTTCAGGAAAATGTACTCGGCTTCTGCAATAATATCTACAATGCGGAGGGTGGTTCGCATATCACCGGCTTCAAGATGCAGTTTACGTCGGTGATGAATACGTACGCGCGGGAGCTGGGCATTCTCAAGGAGAAAGACGCGAATTTCACCGGCGTAGACATCCGGAACGGGATGACGGCGGTCGTCTCGGTCAAGCATCCGGATCCGAGATTTGAGGGTCAGACGAAGACAAAGCTGGACAACCCGGATGCCGCGCGTGCGGCCGGGAAGGTGACGGCAGATGAGGCGGTCATGTATTTTGACCGCCATCTGGATGTGCTCAAAGAAGTGCTCGCCTGCGCGGAGCGCTCGGCGAAGATCCGGAAAAACGCGGAAAAGGCAAAAACGAATATGCTCACGAAGCAGAAATATTCGTTTGATTCAAATGGAAAACTCGCGAACTGCGAGAGCCGCGATCCGTCGAAGTGTGAGATTTTTATCGTCGAGGGAGATTCCGCGGGAGGTTCGGCGAAGACGGCCCGTGACCGGAATTTTCAGGCGATTCTTCCGATCCGCGGCAAGATCCTGAACGTGGAGAAGGCCAGCATGGACCGTGTTCTCGCAAATGCGGAGATCAAATCGATGATCAATGCGTTCGGCTGCGGATTTTCGGAAGGGTACGGCAACGATTTCGATATTTCAAAGCTCCGCTACGATAAAATCGTCATCATGGCGGATGCCGACGTCGACGGAGCACATATCTCGACGCTGCTGCTGACGCTGTTTTACCGTTTCCTTCCGGAGCTGATCTACGAGGGCCATGTTTATATCGCGATGCCCCCTCTGTACCGGACGGTTCCGGCAAGGGGGCAGGGCGAGTATCTGTATGACGACAAGGCGCTCGACCGTTATCGAAGAGCACACGCGGGAAAGAAATTCACGCTGCAGCGCTTCAAGGGTCTCGGCGAGATGGATCCGCAGCAGCTGTGGGATACGACGCTGAACCCCGCGACGAGGCGTCTCCGCAAGGTGGAGATCGAGGATGCCCGGCTCGCGTCGGACGTCACCGAGACGCTGATGGGATCGGACGTCCCTCCCCGCAGAGAATTTATTTATGAGCACGCAACGGACGCGGAGCTGGATGTTTGAGGTGATTTTGTCGCGGACAAACGGCCTTATGACTCTGGCATCATCATTTTTTGACGGCGGAAGAGAATTATGAGTGAAAAGACAGAAGAACGCATCATTCGGACCGAATACTCCGAACTGATGCAGAAATCGTATATTGACTACGCGATGAGTGTCATAATCGCGCGGGCGCTGCCGGACGTGCGGGACGGTCTGAAGCCGGTGCAGCGGAGAACGCTCTACGACATGCTTGAGCTGGGCACCTATTACGACCGTCCATACCGGAAATCGGCACGTATCGTCGGCGATACGATGGGTAAGTATCATCCGCACGGCGACAGCTCGATCTACGATGCGCTCGTCGTGATGGCACAGGAATTCAAAAAAGAGGTGCCGCTCGTCGACGGTCACGGCAATTTCGGATCCATCGAGGGAGACGGCGCCGCGGCGATGCGTTATACGGAAGCGCGGCTGGCAAAGGTCACGCAGGATGTATACCTGGGCGATCTTGACAAAAATGTGGTTGATTTTCTCCCGAATTTCGACGAGACCGAGAAAGAACCGGAGGTTCTGCCGGTCCGCATCCCGAATCTTCTCGTGAACGGAGCGGACGGCATCGCAGTCGGAATGGCGACGAGCATTCCGCCGCACAATCTTGCCGAAGTCATTGAGGCGGAAAAGGCGTATATCAAAAACAACAAAATCACAACGAAGCAGCTGATGGAATATCTTCCCGGCCCCGATTTCCCGACCGGCGGCATCGTCGTCAACAAGAGTGAACTCGAAGAGATCTACGAGACGGGAACCGGCAAGATCCGTCTCCGCGGTAAATGTGAGATCGAGAACGGGAAAAACGGGAAGATCAATCTGGTGATCACGGAAATCCCCTACACGATGATCGGCGCGAATATCGGAAAGTTCCTGAACGACGTCGCATCCCTCGTGGAAAACCGGCAGGCGCCGGAGATCACGGATATCTCGAACCAGTCATCGAAGGAAGGGATCCGCATCGTGATCGAACTGAAGCGCGGGTCGGATCCGGAACGGGTGAAAAATCTGCTCTTCAGCAAGACGAGGCTGGAAGATACATTCGGCGTCAATATGCTCGCGGTGGCGAACGGACGGCCGGAGACACTGGGACTGTGCCGGATTTTTGAATATCATGTGGATTTTCAGTTTGATCTGGCGACGAAGAAATATCAGACGCTGCTCAACAAAGAGCTGGAAAGAAAAGAGATTCAGGAAGGCCTGATCAAGGCGGTCGATGTGATCGATCTGATCATCGAGATACTCCGGGGGAGCCGTGATCAGAAGATGGTCCGCGCCTGCCTCACGCACGGTGAGACGGAAGGGATCCGCTTCCGCCATAAAGGAAGCGCCGCGCAGGCAAAAAAACTGTGCTTCACGGAGCGTCAGGCGACGGCAATTCTCGAGATGCGTCTCGCGAAGCTGATCGGTCTTGAGATCGACGCGCTTTACAGGGAAAACGCCGAGACCCTGAAAAAGATCGAAACGTATGAGCGGATTCTGAATGATTACGGGGCGATGGCCGAAGTGATTCTGAAGGATCTGGACCATATAGAAAAAGAGTACGGGACCCCGAGAAAGACAGAGATCCGGGATGCGCAGAAGGCGGCCGCACCGGAAGTGGCCGAGGTGAACGTTCCCCGGGTGATTCTGATCGACCGGTTCGGGTACGTGAAATCTCTGGATCCGTCCGTCTATGAACGAAACCGCGAGGCGGCGGACTCCGAGAGCCGCTATATTATCCGGACGTCGACGGACGACCGCCTCGTTCTGTTCACGGATGTGGGAAATTTCCATACACTCCGAGTGAAGGATATTCCGTTCGGAAAGTTCAGAGACAAGGGAACGCCGGTCGACAATCTCTGCAACTACGAGAGCGGATCCGAAGGCATCGTCCATGTCAATGCGATTTCGAGACTGAAACGGCAGAAACTGCTGTTCGTCACATCCTCTGGCATGGTGAAAATTGTGGACGGATCGGAATTCGATGTGTCCCGCCGCACGGCGATCGCGACGAAGCTTCCGGATGAAACTGCGCGCGTGATCTTTGTCGGCGATGTCGAGGGATATGATGCGCTGGTGCTCCAGAGTGCAAATGGCTATTTCCTCAAATTTCCGGTCAGCGAAGTCGGTGAGAAGAAGAAAATGGCAGTAGGAGACCGGGGCATCCTGCTTTCGGCGGGCGATCACGCCGAGGCGGCATACCTCCTGGCAAAGGGAAAAGAATATGCCGTTCCCTGCGGAGACAAAGAGGTATCGCTCTCAAAACTGAAACTCTCCGCCCGCGCAAGGAAGGGCACGAAGCACTGAATATAAAACTTCCCGTACCGTTTATCGGCCGGGGAAGTTTTCATTCGTCACGGAGCACGAGGGTCGCGCAGTCCCGCTCGTTGTACTGGCTCGAAATGACGGCGCCGCCGGCGAGCCGTGAGTAGATGCCGGAGAATTTTCCATTATAGACATATAGACCGGTCATGTTCGAGTAATCTTGAAAGGCCGGTCTTTTTTCAAGAAAATCGATGTTTGCGGTCCGGTACGGCGGGCAGTATTCCTGATAGATATAGGTATTTCCCCCGAAGGTACGGATATGCGCCTCCCATTCCGCCTGTGTGCAGTCGATTCCGGCGTACACGCCCTTTGAAGCATAGGAATCGAGCGGTTTGATCAGATAACGGTTTTTGTCGGAAAGAACGTTCCGTAAATCGCGGCTTTCCCCGGAGAGCAGACCGGTTTTCGGGATGTGTTCCAGAACGAAAGACCGCTCTTCGGCGGTAAGAAGAGAAAGCGTTTCTTCGCCGCGCAGAAGGTGAAACAGCCATTTGTTATGAACGATCTGCGTGTTCAGAGCGCCGATCACGCACACGTCTTCATTTTTGAACGCTTCGAGAAACGGCCGGACTTCGGCCCGGTGCTGCATCAAATCGGTTGTGACCGCGCGGCGGTAGACCGCGTCGATGATTTTCCCGGTCGGAGAATACAGGTGGTGATCGTGATAGGAGAGCTGTGTGATTTCACAGATTTCGCACGTGACGCCGGCTGTCTCGAATCGTCTTTGAAATTCATAAAACTCTGCGATCTCCACGCCGTCGAGAAAATCAACGATGGCGACATGCGGATGTTCCACACGCTTTTTGTACGTCGCATAGATTTCACAAAATGTCCGGACCCACGGGTCGAACAGTTCAAACGCCGAAAAGGTATGGGACTGTGACACGTACTGATGTGCCGGATTTTTTGAGAGCGCCAGATTCAGGACGCGGTCTTCGTTCATGGCGCTGGTTCCGTCCGTGTTGATCTCACAGAACTTGAAATCCCCGTTTTCCTCGTTATAAAAAATGTCGAAGCGTGCGATCGGAAGTACCGAATCGTAGCCGCGGGGCGTCAGAATTAAATCCCGGAGTTCACCCCCGAACGGGAAAAGATTCCGGTAGGAAGGATCTTCCAGGTACGTATTGATGACCTTCTGAAAAATCCCGTACGTCGTGGAAACGATCTTCCGGAAGCGGTCCAGATCTTCTTTTGTGAAAATCTTCGGGATCTGGAGAGTACGGATCGTATTTCCATGGTATGTGAGGTTCTTATCGGTAAGAAAATCGCGGACGGCGAGGGCGCCTTTCGCATTTTCCTCCATGTTTTCTTCGATAAAAGACTGATATTGCTGGTAAATTTCTTTCATGATGTCCTTTCGGTTTTATGGCAATTGCGGGATGGCAGAGAGCGCCATCCGCTCCCAGCCGGTTTATTCGGGGATCGGGAGCGTCTCTGCGAGTGTCTTTTTTTGCTGCACAAGTTCGCGGAACGGATCCAGAAGGGCGTTTTCTTCTTCGGTCAGTCCGTGGCGCGCAAGGAGGAAGAGCCGGTCGATCAATTTATCTGCCGGCATTCCGTAGATCTTTGCGTCAAATCCGCCGCGCATCAGGGCGTGATCTGCCGCGGTCAGATCCGATTCGCGGATGTGACTGAATTCATCCAGAATCGCCTGCACGGCGGAACTGTGAAAGAAAATCCCCTTGATCAGCGCGAGGTAGGCGGCGATGTATTTTTCGGGCATCGCGTCTGCACCGCGGATCTCGACGTAATGCTTCAGGCGTACATCCGGGAAAACCATGGAGAGGACGTGTTCCACATCATCTTCGGTCATCACGGAGTCGGCGAAAAGATCGCAGACGCGTTTCTTTCCTGTGTAGACCGGACCTTCCGGCGTCGGCAGAAAAATCGGCGGCACATTCCAGATGTACCGGGCGTAGGATTCAAATCCGAACGAATCGTCGAAGAGTCCGGGTATGATGCCGCAGCGGTCCGCGTCGACATGTTCCCAGATGCGGGCGCGGATCAGCCGGTCGGAAGACGGACGGCCCTCGAAGACGGGCGCGTTGTCCGTAAGAAGACGGATCGCGGGCATGATCAGGTATGCACAGCGGATCTTCTGGATAAAATCAGATTCGCTCCGGTAATCGACGGAGATCTGGGTCGAAGCTGTGCCGCGCATCATATTGCGGCCGCGGGTGTCGACAAGCTGGAAGTAGCGATCCATATATTCGTAGCGCATTTTCGGGATCAGAGGCAGATCGGCGACCCGGTCCTTCGGCTGATAGCCGGCGGCGGTCAGATGCGCTCCTCTCTTCGAGAGAACCTGTTCCATCGCATCACGGAATGACCGGTAGATCTCCATGATACAGGCGATGCTTTCACGCGGCGCGATGCTGATCTCGATCTGCGCCGCCGGCTCCAGTGAAACGGAGTAGTCGTTGTTCGAACAGCCGATGAGATGTCCCTCACTTTTTACAACCTTCGGGAAGCGTTCCGCCAGTTCTCCGAGAATTTCCTCCACGCCTCCCGGTTCATAGTAGGTGACGCTGCGTCCGGTGCCGTCGTGCAGGACGAAGTGCTCCTCCTCAAGTCCGAGCTTCTGGATGCAGTTTAATTTGCATCCTTCGTGAAAATGGGCGGTCAGGAGATCAAGATTCTCCAGATCCGTTAATTCACTCATTCTTCTTCCTTTCTGAAAAAAAGTAAATTACCTGTTGAAATTTGTTTGAAAATATGTATAATGATCATTGTGCCACGCACAAGCCGGATTAGCTCAGTTGGTAGAGCACTTCACTCGTAATGAAGGGGTCGTCAGTTCGAGTCTGATTTCCGGCTTTTTTT
>CADBRN010000040.1 GCA_902797025.1 uncultured Lachnospiraceae bacterium | reverse complement strand
ATGGCCGTGATCTTCATGATCATGGTGGCAGTGCTCATGGCCGTGATCTTCATGATCATGGTGGCAGTGCTCATGGCCGTGATCTTCGTCCTCATGGTCGTGATGGTGATGATGCTCTTCCTCCTCGGGAATTTTCGTCAGATCGATCTTGACGCCTTCCATCGTTTCCAGGACTTTTTTCCCGCCGAGTTCCGACACCGGCGTTGTGATAATCGTCGCATCCGGATTCAGCCCGCGCAGCAGCGCAAGTGCTTCATCGATTTTCTCCGGGGTCGCGCGGTCTGTATCCGTGCGGCTCAGAATGACGGTCCCCGCGGACTCGACCTGATTCTTGAAAAATTCACCGAAGTTTTTCAGATACATTTTGCATTTCGTCACATCCACGACGGTCGTCGCGGAATTGATCACGAGGCCCGCCTCGTCCTCCGCGCGCTCGATCGCATGAATGACATCCGAAAGTTTTCCGACGCCGGACGGTTCGATAATGACACGGTCCGGATGGTATTTGTCCGTGACCTCTTTGAGTGCGCGCCCGAAATCACCGACCAGTGAGCAGCAGATGCACCCGGAATTCATCTCACGGATCTCGATGCCCGCATCCTTCAGGAATCCTCCGTCGATGCCGATTTCACCAAATTCATTTTCAATCAGTACGACCTGCTGACCCTGAAGCGCATCGGAAAGCAGTTCCTTGATCAGCGTCGTTTTTCCGGCTCCGAGAAAGCCGGAAATAATATCAACCTTTGTCATAATACGGTCCTTTCTTAAATAATATACGATAAACGAATCCATTCTATTATACAGACACAATTCCGGTTAAATCCGGATAATGCTGTATCTTACCCCAAATCATTCATTCGGTCAAGCCAGCTGACATCATAAGAAAGCGGGCATTGAAAAATGCCCGCTTTCGTCTCGCCTGTTCAGATGTCAGCCATTGATCATGAACTGCATCAGTTTCTCGATGTCTTCTTTCTCGTATGCGACAAGATCGATCTCCGGAATATCTCCGTTCGAGAAGACATTTGCAAGAGATACATACTGGGAAAGCTTTGACTTCAGGTTCAGGCGGTCGCCCTCTGAAGTGACAAGCTCGACACGACCCTTGCAACTGTCAATTACCTTGAAAAATTTGTCAATATCTTTAATATTTGTAATTTTCATTTACGATTCCTCCAGCAAATAATCTGAATTCTTTCTGCATACCGTGATTATATCTTATTCTATTCCGTTTGGGAAGTGCTTTTTATGAGATCGGCAGTTTTGCCGTGACAGGCGGCGAGCAGATCCGACGGCTTCATACAAAGCGACAGTCCGATCCGTCCTCCGCTTACGTAAACCTCGTCAAATTGTCCCGCGGAACGGTCGATCATCGTCGGATACTGCTTTTTCATTCCGATCGGACTGCAGCCGCCGCGGACGTATCCGGTCAGTGCCGGCAGCTCTTTGACGTGAACCATCTCAAGAGATTTCTCGCCGACCGCACGCGCCGCCTTCTTCAGATCGATTTCCTCCGCGATGGGAATCACGATGACATAGCACGCTCCGCTCTTCCCGCGCGTCGTCAGTGTCTTGAATGTCGCCTCAACCGGCGTTCCTGTGATCTGCGCCGCGTGAAGTCCGTCGATAAATTCATCACACTCATAACGGATCGTGCGGTAGCCGATCTTCATCCGGTCAAGCATCCGCATCGCATTCGTCTTCGCTTCCTTTGCCATAGTTCCGATTCATCCCTTTTATCTCTCCGGATCCGTCCATGCTCCGATATCCGGTCTGACTGTTCAATACCCGCGCACGCTGATCTCGGCGATGCAGGTGTCATCGTACTTTGATCCGCTGTAGACGTCGTCGATACGCACGGTCATATCCGATGCCTTCACATCCCTTGAGAGCGTGACGCACACCTCTTTTTTCTCATCCGGCACCGTGACCTGCACGCTTTCCTCTCCAAACATGAGCGACAGGGTCTTCGGGCGGTTGTTCTCCCTGTAAAGGTTGTCGCTTCTCCAGTTTCCGAGCTTCATCACGATGTAACGCACACGGTATTCCCGGTCAAAATGCAGAGACAAGGTGCTTCCGATGCCATCGCCGCGCTCACCTTCCTGCCAGGAGGTTTTTTCGTCGCCGTCCACCGCGGATTCTGCCCGATAGATATTCGAGCCGTCATTCGCCGGCATCACCGATGTCGCGTCCGCAGACTTGACCGTCACGGGCGAATATCCGGAAAGATCTGTGATTTCCTGATCTTCCGTCAGCTCTGCGGTAAGTTTTTCCGCCTCTTCCGGCCCGGTCTCTTCCGAAGAAGCTGCCGCGGAGGCTTCTCCTATACTCTGTCCCTCCTGAACCTTATCCGATGAGGACGAAACGGAGGCCGTCTCCTCCCTGCTTTCGGAGCGGACCGCGGAACTGAGCATCTGATTTCCGCTGCGAAACGGGTTTCCTTCAAGTCCCCTTGCCGTTGCGACGAAGGCCGCCGATCCTGCGAGCAGAATCGCGACGATCGCAAGCGCGCCGAATCGTTTCAGACGGTGCGCTTCCCGTTCAGCCTCCAGGTTCTGACCACAGTAGGGGCAGCGTTTTCTGTTTTTACTGACGTTTCGGCCGCATTTCGGACATTTCATCGGAAATCCTCCTGAAAACCGGTATATACCGGACTGAATCATTGATACGCGTTCCATGCTACCATACCGCGCCGGAAAACTCAACCGGGCCGGCGCCGGAGACGTCCGGGAGACGTCTCCGGGCAGAGTTCCGGATCCGTCACTCGTGCGGCCGGAGATAGAACGAACCGCGGATCTCGGTCGTATGGATCGAATTGATGAAGGCGTGCGGATCGATTTCGTGAACCGCGCGGATCACCCGCCGGCTCTCTTCCCCGGAAACGACCGAATAGACGATCTGCCGGTCCGCCTGATCAAAGGATCCCTTCGCATCGATGATCGTCGCGCCGTGGTGACATTCCCGATAGATCCGCTGTGTGATCTCCTCCGCCCGGTTCGTGATGATAAACAGCGTCTGCTGCTGATAATTCCGATACAAAAGGTGGAGGATCTGCGTGCTCACGTACTGGAAGATGATGGAATACAGAGCTCTCTGCCAGCCGAACAGCGCTCCGGCGATGCAGAGCACCGCCGCGTTCAGCATAAGTATCATGTTGAAAGAGTCCCTGCCCTTCTCCTGCGAGAGGTAGATCGCGATAAAATCCGTTCCGCCCGAAGTCGCATCGACAAGCAGACACATGCTGATCGCGATTCCGCTCAGGATGCCGCCGAATATCGCCGCCAGGAGTACATCGTCCGTGATCGAATAGGCGGGAAGCAGATCGACAAAAAAGCTGTTCGCCACGATCATGATCATCGAGTAGATCGTAAACTTCTTCCCGATGAAACGGAAGCCGATGTAGATCGGAATCGCATTCAGGATCAGGTTGACCGCCGTGTAGGAGAGATGAATCGACAAATACCTCTCAAAAACCCGCTGAATCAGGATCGCGATGCCGGTAACGCCTCCCGGAAACAGGTTTCCCGCCCGGATAAACGTCCGGATATCGACCGCAAACAGCAGTGCCGCAAGCAGGACTACGATCAGCCGTATGATGTCTTTTCGCACAGTCGTTTTCATCCGGCTCCTCCTGCCTTCCGGCCCGCGTCTGACGTCCCGATATAAACCTCGGTTTTCGCGTTCCGTGTATAGGTTCTCTCAAGCATCTCCACATGAGAGAGAAACGCGAGGTCATCAAAATATTTTGCGTGTTCCGGGCAGGCGAGAACGCACGCCTGACATTTGATGCAGGTGCCCTCCGCTCGGACCGGATCGTCCTCCGGAATGATTCCCATCGGGCATACGCGGGCGCAGCGCCCGCACCTTGTGCACCGCTCTTCCTCCGTCTTCGGCTTCGCTGCCAGAAACTTCGCGGGATTTCCATCTGTTCCCAGCGGAGTGTAATACGGGCCGACTCTGAGCTTCCCTGCTAATGAGTCCGGGGCGGACAATTCTTGTGCCTCTCCGGCCTCCTGCAGTCTGGCGGCGGCTTTTTCCGCAAGATCGATCAGGATCTTCCGGTCCCGATCGTCCGGCCGTCCCGGCGCGATCTTGTCCGAGAAGACGTGACGGCTCACGCAGGCCGCTCCCGCAAACGGGAGGAACCCGCCGTTCCGCACGGTCGTCCAGAGTTCGGCAAGGGAACTGTCAAACGCACGGTTTCCGAAGGTCACGCAGCAGATCGCCGGCGTCTGATTTCCCAGAAAAGAATCGCGGAGAAACGGCAGGATCTTGTTCGGCACACGGCCGGCGTACGTCGGCGTTCCGAAGACCAACAGCTCATCCGGCCCGTACCTTCTCTTCGTCTCACGCGAAACGGGAAGTGTGAAGTCATCGATTTCAACCGGAACGGAATAAACTTTTCCGATCGCGGACGCGATCATTTCCGTCACGTCTCCCGTGCTGCCGGCCGGGCTGAAGTATGCCGCCGTCACTTTTCTGATTTTCATATGCGCCCTCCATCAATAAAAACCGCGCCGCTCCGTGAACCATACGGAACAGCGCGGCAATTCCGATACTCAGTGCTCCGCGTCGAAATAAATCAGAGCGATAAAAACCAGATCCTCATCGCTGTTGTTTTCGAGACTGTGACACTGTCCCGGAAGGATCGTGCAGATATCGCCGGCGTGCACCGTCGTCCTCGACTCATCATTGTCAATAAATGTTCCCTCTCCGGACAGAATATAGTATGGCTCCGTCTCACCGACATGCTGGTGCCAGCCGACGGTCGATCCCGGGGGAAGAACGATCTTCGCGTACATCCGTCCCTGTCCGTACAGATTCTCTTCGCTCACAATATGATAAAGATACGCTTTTCCCTTTCCGGTCCCTCCGAGCTTCTCCGCGATCTCATACTGTTCTTTCCTTACCATTCCATGCCTCCTTACTGTTATGCTTTCCTGCGTGGTGTTTCCTGCTGTCCTCATTATTCTACCACGCATACTGTGCCATTCACAACCATCGCCGGGACCTGCAGTTTCAAAGTTCATCCGGCAAAGACCGCATTCGGGAAGACGTTTTCTGTCTCCTTCCCGTCCAGATAGACCGGCCAGCTGCTGTTGTCGGCCGGCACTTTGATCAGCGTGCCTTGTTCATTCCGGAAAACGACGAAGGAACTGCCGTCGGTATAGAGCGCCGTGACCGGCTCACCCGCCCGGATCACGGCCCGGACTCCGGTATCCTTCAGTTCTTCCCCGCTCTGCAGCGGTTCTCCGCCGTCCCCGCTGCTCGTCCGCTCCACCACGGTGCCGTTCAGATCCAGTCTGCTTCCGCCCTCCAGAAACATCTCCATCATCCAGAAATTGTACGTATAGTACCGGTCCAATGGCTCCGGCAGTCCACTTGCTCCCACACGGTAATGTCTGGACGCGCCGGCCGTCCCGATCAGAGCTACCGTACTGTACAGACGGAATGAGTCCGGATCGGTCAGAATGGAGAGTTCGGCGGGCGAAACTCCTATATCGTAAATATTTGCATCCCCGTCCCCGACCGCACGGACCGAGAGGCTGTCGTCCGGCATATAGTATTCCGTATCCACCCCGTCCATCGTGCCGCACAGAGCCATATCATTTTCCGGATCGTACACCGCCAGGACACTGCATCCGCCATCTCCCGGAAGGTACAGATAAATCCGGTTCCCGAGACCCGTTCTGTGTATCACGTACGTTTTCATGCCGACCGGATAATAGCACTGATCTTCAATTCCGTCGAGAATCTTTGCCGCGCCGCCGTCCTTCACGCACTGTAGCCATTTGATCGAACCGTATTCATCCGTGACCGGCCGAATCTGGCACTTCGACGCACCGCTCTTCGCCGGCACCGCACACTCAAAGACTCCGTCCTTCTTCTGCACCGTCTCCTCCGCCCAACTTTCCGGCATGTTCAGTGCCCGGTCCGTGAAGACCGTCTCGTTTCCGGCAAAGGGAACCAGAAGCGGGTCAGCCGCATCATCTCCGGCTGCCGCGGAATAAACATACAGGCCGGAATGACCGCAGACGAGAGAATAGGAATCCGGGACGGTCAGATCAATACCGCTCTGCATTGCTTCCGCAAGTTTTGAAAACCCCTCCGTATCCTTCACGAAATCCCTGAGACTGAGGATCCCGCCTGTATCCGGATCGAAGTTCACGCCCTCGCACCGGCAGTCCCTGATCTCATCCTGGTTCTCTCCATACGTACAGATCCGGCGGACGTAACTCACCACATTCGTATCGGAACGGATCGGAACTGCCTGCGACTCCACGCGGCAGCCGGTTCCGTTGCCGTCGTACGACTCTCTCACCATCTGCACCGCCTCATCCCGCCTGCGGATGTTTTCTTCGTTCATGGCGGTACGCAGCTCCACCAGACCCTTCGTCTCTGCCGTCACATACAGCGAATCGGCGGACCCGGCATAAAAATCGAATGTTCCGTCATCATGATTCTGATAATCCGATCCGAGATCCGCCACTCCTTTTGAGAGGGGAATTATGGAAGCCGGTTTCGTACCGCCCTCTCCCGAAACGGAACTGCCCTCCGCGTCGTTTGTCTTCGGATTCGCCTTCGAAACGGAATCCCCGCCGGGAGACGATACTTCGCCTGAGGAATCCGTTTTCACCGCCGGGCTCTGGCGGGGCTCTTCCGCATGAGGACTGCCGGTGCAGCCGGCAAGGACTCCGGAAATGAGTGCGGCCATTACAATTCCTGCAATTTTCTTCTTTTTCATCACGCATTCCGGCAGGCATGCGTCCAACCCGCCGTACCTCCTTTCTCTGTTCTTTTATTGTAAAGGAAAACGGCGGATTATTCCACAACAAAGTGCGTATTATCTGTTATTTATGTATTTTATATATTAATTACTGAAATCTATCCGGTCTGACAGGGCGCTCTTCGCGTTCAGATTCCGGCAGCCCGCGAACAGCAGACAACGATATGGAATACAGAAAAAGTGGTATCGAATCAGAAAATGAAAAATCCCCGAAGGGCTCTGTTTCGGCTCCTCCGAGGATAATTCAGTGCGCCTTCAGGGACTCGAACCCTGGACAAATAGATTAAGAGTCTACTGCTCTACCAACTGAGCT
>CADBRN010000039.1 GCA_902797025.1 uncultured Lachnospiraceae bacterium | reverse complement strand
TGCTGATCTGTTCTTAACCGGTGACAAAGACTTTTTGGAGTCTTCTGTTACGGACCCAAGAATTATCAGCGTAAGTGACTTTTTGAACATACAATGAAGAAAATCTATTGCATGAGACAGCTATAAGGCGGTGCGGGATGAATACCTGCATCGCTTTTTCGGTGCTGATTCTTTAGATTACAAGTCAAATTCTGTAGCAGCTGTCCTTACAAGGAAGAGTTCGTTGAAACCCTCGCCAATATCAAAAAGCTGGGAGCTGCTCCATTGATGGAATAGCAGCTGTCAACTTGCGGCCATGCCGCCAGATGCGTGCTTTGACTTTCAAATCCGCCATTTTTGCAGTGGCTCAGGAGAAAGCATAGCGCCAATGTAGAATTTCAAAGAAATCTTTCATGGGAATGGAGAAATCTATGCTTCGTGAATAAATCAGGATAAGTGATTTTGCGACGGTAATCGAACGTAAAACGTGCCATTTGATATCGAAAAGTAAGTGCGCAACGGTACGCCGATCCGGAAATTCTCCTCCAACCTGCAGAAATCGGGATGCATATGGGAAGTTTTTGCCGGTACGAGAAAAGAACGAAACGGATGGAAGTCGATGTTCCACCGAACGGATATTGGTGTACAATATTATTAAATCGTTTACAGAGAGGTGATCGCTATGCGAAAAAACAGAAAAGGCTTCACCCTTGCGGAACTCCTGATCGTGGTCGCTATCATCGGAGTGCTTGTGGCCATCAGCATTCTGATCTTCAGCCGGCACCTGGAAAAGAGCAGGGACGCGGTATCAGTCGCGAATATCCGCAGCGCCTATGCGGAAGCATTGGATGCCTACATGACGGAGGATCTCTCCGGCAGTCACTGGACTTCTGACAGCGTACATCATGTATGGATCAACCATAATCGGGGAAAAGGATATGTGGATGCGATCGATGTGATCGTCGATATTAAAAGCCGGAGTCAGAATAACTGGAGCGGGCTGGGCAGCAGGCTTCCGTCATTGCTGAAAAATGTCAGGGATAATAAAACTCCCGGAAGGTATGCGCTGGCGATCGGATTTGATTCGGCCGGAAACCCGACAGGCGCCTCATTGGCTTCATTGATCAAACCCTGGCAGACCGACCCGAAGGTGAAGTAACGGATTCCGAAAATCGAATGGATCAGGCACAAGGTGGACATGATGAGCGTGTATGTAATTCTGTCTCTGCAGAATGTGATCCGCCGTTCCTTTTTTTTATATTATCTCATTTCTTTGATCTACACGGTGCTCGTGGAGGTCTTGTTCCGGATGCCGCATCACAGAGATCCGAAGAATATCCGGGAAGCCGGCATTGATATCGGTTCCCCTTTCTCGTCATGCAGACGCTGGCCGCCCTGTTTCTCAATTATCCGCTCTGAAAGCTGATGCTGTTTGAGTTTGGCTATATGCTGATTTTCGATCTCAGCTCGTATCTTCTCAAACACCAGTGTTTTTTCGGGGAGGTGGAGCACATTCTGGAGAGTGGGAGGACCGGAAATCTTGTTTTTGCCGTGTTTGACATCGATCACTTCAAGGAGATCAATGATCGCGCGGGACATCAGACGGGAGATCAATGTATCGGCTCCGGACGAAGGCAGGCTCACCTGTTCAGCCGGGTGTGTACCGATCACGCAAGGCATGAGTGCCCGGGCGGTTCATAAGATTGCGGACGAAGCTCTGTATGAGGCGAAAAAGGACGGAAGGAACCGTATCTGTTTCATCAGAACAGAAGACAGGAAGAAGAGAGTGAATGAGACAGATCACCTGAAAGAGGTGTTTTGAGTGTTTCATACCGTGCATAATTTTTCAGGGGGTAGCAGAGAATATGAAAACTTATGAATTTTCCGCTGACACACGGACGTTTCTTGAAAATATCCCGATCCCGCTGGCAGTGTATCAGTACGTGAATGATCAGATCAAGCCGCTCCTTGTATCAAAGGCATACGTTGAACTGTTCGGATACAGCAGCACGCAGGAGGCCGTATACGGCCTGGGAACAGATCTGTACAGAAATGTACACCCGGATGACATTTCCAGAATGGAAAATTATTCCTACCGGTTTGCGGCAGGGGAGGGTGTCTACGACATCACCTTCCGAAACAAACGGAAAGACCAGTCTGATTATCACCTGATTCATGGGACGGGAAAGCACAGTACGGTAGACGGTGTAAATATGGCTTTCATCACGTACACCGATTTGACGGCAGGTGCGGACAGCGCCCGGCTCATCAAGCCGGCCCCTGCTGCGGAAAAGGACGAGTATTCCTCCTCTGACAGCATGGAATACGTAAAGTATTACGATGGTCTGACCGGATTGCAGAATATGACGCATTTTCTTGATTATTCGATGGCGGGCATCGGAAAAATCCGGGATAAGGGCGAGATTCCTGTCGTGCTGTATTTCGATCTGTGCGACCTGAAAAAGTACAACAGCCGATATGGACTGAAGGCCGGGGATGATCAGATCCTCCTTCTTTCCGAACTGATCGGAAAGTATTTCGGTAAGGAACGGTCCTCCCGTTTTGAGAGCGATCATTTTGTGGTCTATTCAGAAAACAGCCAGATTGAAGAGAGACTGAGGGAACTCTTTTCCGAGATGAAAGAACAGGGCGGAGGGAACAATCTGGCGGTGAAAGCCGGAATTTCCAGGCTCGAAAAAAGCGGGATGCGGCTGACGGATGCCTGTGACCGGGCAAGGATCGCATGCGAATCGATTTCGGAGACAGGTGTCTCCGCATTTGCCTGGGTGGATGACAGGATTATGGGAAGCACCGCCTTGAAATATTACATCCTGCGGAATTTCGATAAGGCGCTGAAGGCCGGATGGATCCAGGTCTGGTACCAGCCCGTTATCCGAACGATGACAAAAACGGTGTGCAGCGCCGAGGCACTCGTAAGATGGATGGATCCCGGATACGGCATGATTTCGCCGAGTAAGTTTATCCCGGTTCTGGAAGAGAGCGGTCAGATATACCGGCTGGATCTCTACGTATTTGAACAGGTGTGTAAAAATCACGGGTTCGTAAAACAATCGGGAAGGGATCCGGTCCCGGTGTCCGTGAATCTTTCCCGCAAGGACTTTCTGCATGACAACCTTCCGGATGACATCGACCGGATTTCACAAAAATACGGAATCCCGAGAGAATTCACCAATCTGGAGATCACGGAGAGCGCCTTCGTGAAGAACATCGATAAAGTGGATCCGATTATCCGGCGCTTCCGCAAGATGGGTTACAAGGTATGGATGGATGATTTCGGGTCCGGATATTCCTCGCTCGGAGTTCTGAAAAATTATTTCTTTGATGAACTGAAACTGGACATGTCCTTCCTCAGAAATTTTGACGAGAGATCCAGGAAGATTATCACCGCCATCGTGAGGATGGCGAAGAAACTGGATGTTTCGACTCTGGCAGAAGGCGTGGAGACAGAGGAACAGTATGCGTTCTTAAGAGAAATCGGATGTGAGAAGATACAGGGTTATTATTTTGCCCGCCCGATGCCGTTCGGGGAGATTTTGCCGTATCTGAAGCGCAGAGGGTTGGGTCTGGAGCCGGCAAAATGGAGAGCTTATTTTACGAAGCTGAGCCGCATCGACTATCTCACGGACACACCTCTCTGCGTCGTTGATGACGACGGGGTCCGGTTGAATATTCTGTTTGCCAACCGGGCCTATAGAGAGGTGCTGCAGCGGGATCATGTGCGTGATTTGAAGGAGTGGGAGAATAAAATCAACACGCCCGGGGATCCGATTCACATCTTTCACAGGCAGTATGCCGATCAGCAGCTGAGGAAGCAGAAAGGTCCGCAGAGCGCGGCGTATCCTTCCGGCGATCACTATATGATGCTGACAGGATCCGTGGCGGCGATGCAGGATGAGCATGACCTGTACACCATCCATATCCAGTATGTGGAAATCAACGCGGAGAATTTCCGGCAGACCGGCTTTGAGACAATGAGCGATCTGTACTACCTTTGCAATGATATCGCCATCTACGATCTGGAAAACGATACCGTGGAGGGAATCAAATCCTCCCTTTCTGATCAGCCGATCGGCGTGGGAATGAAACTGAAAAGTGTGTCCTCCGTGATAAATACCTGGAAATTGAATTACTGTTATCTTCCGGATCAGGACCGGTTTGCGGAATTTATGGAGATACTGACTTTAAAGTCCCGCCTGGAGAACAGCGAAAACGGAGTCCTCTCGGGAATGTTCCGGAGCCTTACCGCATCAGGCGAATATCAGTGGTTCCTCCATCTGATCGTCCCGGTGCAGAGATCCGATTTCAAAAAAGCGCTGCACGTCACATTCAAGGTCAGACTGAATGAATCCGATATCATACGGATCGCGTCTTCGATGAGTGATGCCGTATCGGGGCAGAAGAGCGTCGGGATCACCGATCAATTGCTCTGGGAAAACATGATTCTGAATGCGAAGCGTATGTATTTCTGGAAGGACACGGACAGGAGATTTCTCGGAGCGAGCAAAAGCTTTCTTCAATACTTCGGCTTTTCTTCGATGAAGGAGATCGCAGGAAAGACGGACGAAGATATGGGGTGGCATATCGATCCCGGGCCGTTTAAGAGCGATGAGGAAGAAGTACTCAGAAACGGGCGGAAAGTTTATCTGAGACGTGGAAACTGTATCGTGAATGGAATCAACCGCGAAATCATCGCGAGCAAGATCCCGGTGTACCGCGGCGGCAGGATCATCGGGATTCTGGGTACGGTGTTTGATGAGGAAGAAGAAGAGCAGTTTTTCTCGGACATCACGGTACGGAATTCTGTGGATCCGCTCACGGGCTTAGCCAATGACCGTGGCCTGTCGGGCAGCATCCATTCCTATCTGAGTACAAGCTGGCGCACCGGTATGGACTTTTCGATCATGGAGGTGTACGTTCCCGAATACAGCGAGGTCGTAAAACTCTACGGGAACGGATCGGGAGACAGTCTGCTTTTGAAAATCGGTGCGGCCCTGAAAAACTGTGCGGGTACAGGCTGTGTGATTGGAAGGGTCCAGGGCAGCTTATTTTACATCCTGATGCACTACAGCAGAAGGGAGGATGTGCGAAATGTCGCGAAAAAAATCCGGAACGCCATCGAATCTATGAGAAGAGCCGGTCAGTGGAGCGGAAACTGCAGCGCGGTGATCACGGCTGCCTACTCGGATCATGTAAGAGAAGGTAAAAGTTCTTATATGGTCAGTCTGTCCGGTATGATCCTGAACGATAAAAATCGCGAGGAGCTTTGAAATAATCGCCCGGAAAATCTTGATTTTTCTGCGGAGATCATAACAGAAAGAGGAAGATGAACGTGAAAACAGAGGAAGAAATTCGTATTCGGGATCGATATCACCGGTATTTCGATCTTCTTGAAGGGGGCGTCTGCATCGTTCTTGCGGACGGAACCGAACGGGTCGCTTTTGCCAGCAATCCGACCGCCGTGCTCTATGAGTGCGGGGATGAGGAGGAGTTTCTGAATCTGATTTCTTCCTCCTTCCGGAATATGATGGTTCCGGAGGACTATAAACCCCTTGCCGGGATCGCAAAAGATCATCCGGAACACTTCTACTTCAGTTTTCACTACCAGACAAAGGAGAATCATTTCAGAAAGACGGAATGTGCAGGGTCGTTGAAGAACACTTCGTTCGGGATGGCCTATGTGATTCAGATCTTTTCTTCGGAGCAGATTTCGAGCGACCGCACGGCAGACGGTAAAACGGGGTTGCCGGGGATGCATCAGTTCTTTGGGGAGGCGCTGTTCCGGATGAAGGAACAGATGCGGCTTCATCAGGCAAGTTCCTTCTGCCCGGTCAGTTTCGATGTCACAAATTTCAAGGAATATAACCGCCTGTACGGTATGAGTCAGGGGGATCAGTGCCTGGAGAAGATCGCCGAAACGATCACGGGATGCTTCCCGGGATCTCTTGCGGGCCATCTTACGGCGGATCATTTTGTCGCCCTTCTTCCGGAAAAGAATCTGAGGGAAAAACTTGAATACGTCTGCAATGAGGTGAACCGTTTCATCGGCGACGACGGGATCCGGATCAAGGCCGGAGTTTATCCGGCTTCGGAGAAGGATTCGATCGATGATCTGAGACATTCGTTTGATATGGCGAAAATTGCCTGCGACACGATCAAGCAGGACGGAAACCGGAGCGTTGTATTCTACCACCCCGCAATGGGAAAAATCATCGCGAACCGGACGTATATCCTGCGCCATTTCGCGGAAGCGTTGGAAAAGCATTACATCCGGGTGTATTATCAGCCGGTCATCCGGACCATGACAGGATGTGTCAGCGGATTTGAAGCGCTGGCCCGCTGGGAGGATCCGGCTCTTGGCATGATCATGCCGGGCGTTTTTATCCCCGTGCTGGAAGATGCGCAGCTGATCAATCGTCTGGACCGCTACGTACTGGAGCGGGTTCTCGGATCGATCCGCGATCGGATGGACAACGGGATGTCGCTGCTTCCGGTCTCTATGAACCT
This sequence comes from uncultured Lachnospiraceae bacterium, assembly GCA_902797025.1. GTDB lineage: Bacteria > Bacillota > Clostridia > Lachnospirales > Lachnospiraceae > CADBRN01. Next base: position 44,981 of record CADBRN010000039.1, on the reverse strand, counting down.
GTCCGCATACGATTTTGAAGTGGCGAATCCGCTGGATACCATAGATAAAATGGTCCGGAAATATCAGGTTCCGCGGAATCTTCTTTGCTTTGAGATCACGGAACGCGTCATGCTCCGGAATCATTTCAGCATGGTCACGACGATCCGGCAGTTTCAGGATGCCGGATACCAGATCTGGATGGATGATTTCGGAAATGAGTACTCCTCGCTGAATTCTCTGCACAATTATCATTTTGATGTGATCAAGATTGATATGGGATTTTTCAGTCATTTTGACGACCGAAGCCGGAAGATCATCGAATCGGTCGTCACAATGGCGAAAAAGCTCGGGGTTCAGACGCTGGCGGAAGGCGTGGAGACACAGGAGCAGCTTGCGTTCCTGAGAAAAATCGGCTGCGGCCGGATCCAGGGATACTATTACGGCTGTCCCATGATGTATGAGGATGTACTTGCGTTCGTGCGCGGGCGAAATCTGAGATGGGAGGATCCGGACGAGGCTCATATGATCGGCGCGGCGGAAGAAATCAACATCGCGTCGGACTCGCCGGTAGCGATCTTTTCCTTCGACGGATCAAACATCACGCTGCTCGTCGAAAACGACGCGTATCAAAGGGAATTGCGGAGCACCGGAACCCAGAGTCTGTCGGAGGCAAATGCAAATCTTGCGGATGCAGATTATCCGCTTTCTGCAAGATTCCGTCAGTTTCTGAAAAAAGTACAGAAGACCCGGGCGGAAGAGACGCTGATGTATGTGGACAACGGTCAGTATATCCGGCTTGCCGCCAGATGGATCGCAGGAGAGAAAGTGCACTGGGTCGGTGTGGCGCGGATTCTTAATATCAGCAGCAATGCGGAGCACCAGTTTGTACAAAATCTCGACAATATTCTTCGGAATCTCTATCAGCTGTATACCGGATTTTATCTGATTGACTGGGGAAAAGAGGAGGTACGGATTCTCCGGTCCTGCCATGAGCAGTTCGACGCCGAAGAGATCGTCCGTCCGATCCGGTCTTTTGCCGGTTCTTTTGCGGGAAGCATGGTTTATCCGGATGATCGCGAACGGTTCCGCAGACTTTTTACTCCGGTTCATGTCGGGAGGAAAGCGTATGCGAAAAAGGTGACATCGAGGGAGGAAGTCGTCCGTATCCGTCAGACGGACGGTACGTACAGATGGACCGTCTTTGAGTCCCTCGTGCTTTTTAAAAGTCCGTCAAAAAACATCCTGCTCTGCGAACGTGAGGATATCTGGGAGAAAAAGAGCGACCGGGACGTCGTCCTTCCCGTGTTCTGCCGTTCCTTCGGAGTGACCGGATGCAGCGCCGGACCGTCTGATGCGACCGGGGAGAGTGAATTGTTTCGCGCACTCTGTGACGCATCCCCGTATCCTTTTTTCTGGAAGAGCCGGGAGGGTGAGCTGCTCGGAGCGAGCAGTGCGTGGAAAAGGACATCGGAACTCCGCGGCCGGACCGTTCCGGATCCTGCGGAGAACATGGTTCTGCATGAGGGCGCTCAGCTGGCAGAGAGGGATGAGCGGATCGTGATTGGCGGAAAGCTTCAGGATATCCATATGACATGGGCTCCCTGGTATCTGGAAAAAGAAATTGCCGGGACACTGGGGATGATGAGCATCGAACGGCCGGACGGAAATGAGGAAACCCGTCTCGGTCTGGATGATCCTGCGACAGGACTTCTGAGTTTCCGGGGAGCGATCGAAGCCGGACTTTTTTATGCGGATCAGTTTCGGCTGAAAAAGTCCGATTATATTGCGGTTTTGATCGATATTCCCGCATATTCGGACGTGGCCCGGAAATATCCGGGCAGAGAAACAGGAATTCTTCGTGAAATTTCGGATTCGCTCAGGAAGATGCTTTCCTCCGGCTGGGCGGTCGGACGGATCGGACTTTGCAGTTTCCTCTGCTTCCGCTCAAGGAAAAATGCCGGAGATTTTGAAGAAGAGCTGGAGTCTTTGTCCGACCGGCTGCCCCTGTTCTGGCAGAATCAGAATATTCAGACGGTTCCGGTTTTGGCCAGAGCGGTTGCATACGGATCCGAGGCGGAAAGTCTCGATGATCTGCTGCAGCTTCTGATGCGGAGGATGAACAACGCGGAGAAACAGATTTACGGAAACCGTCCGTATACGGGGGATCGTGTCGTGATCCGGAAGGAGGCTCTGGATACGCTGCCCGAGCGTGTGGTGATCAGTGATCCGAAGACGTACGAGTTCATTTATCTGAATGAGGCGGTGCGGAAGGATCTGGGTATCGATGGTGAAGCTCCTCTGACCGGAAAACTCTGCTACAAAGAGCTGGAGGGATTCGACGCGCCCTGCGGCAACTGTCCGAATCTGTTGCTTCGCAGGGACCGTACGTATTCGGAGACTCATGTGTGCCACAAGACCGGGAACAAGCTTCTGCTCCGCTCCGTCTTGATTCCATGGGCGGAACGAACGCTGAAACTCACGATCGCCACAGATCCCGGGGAGTACTTTAGTACGATGGCAAAGGATCATGAACTGATTTATCAGGAAATGCGGGCGAATGAGGCGATTTCGATCGGAATGTCAGAGGAAGATCCGGACCGTGGCATCGACCGTGTCATAGAATGCATCTCCGGGAATCTGAAGCCGGAACGGTTTCTGATATTTGAGGAACAGAACGACAATACGGTTAACGCCACTTACGAATGGACGGCGCCGGGCGTTCTTTCACTCAAGACAGAGCTTCAGTGTATTCCGAAGACGGAACTGCGGGTGTTGTATTCGATGTTCACCACGCAGCACGTGGTTCTGGTCGGCGATATGGCAGAGTTTCAGGACAGGCATCCGGATTTTAATCTCAGGATCCGGGGAGTCCGGAGTTTCGTGTCTGGCCAGTTGAACCTTCACGGACGGATCGAGGGATTTACAATGGTGATCAATCCGACCCAGGATACGTTCCGGATTGCAAGTCTGCTGCTCTCTACGCTGACGGATTTCATCACGATCATGATCCGGAACCGAAACAGCCTGCACAGGCTGGAGGAACAGAGTATGACGGATCAGCTGACCGGCGCGGGGAACAGGAGGGCTCTCGAACGTAAACTCCGGGACCGGAGCAGTGACGGCGTGCTCGGGGTGATTTCGATCGATCTGAACGGCCTGAAGAATATAAATGATACGGCCGGGCATCACGCCGGAGATATCCTGCTCTGTGAAACCGTGAGAATTCTCAGGGAATGCGCGGGGGCGGACTGCGTATTCCGGACCGGAGGGGATGAATTCGTCGTAGTGACGAACGATATGGAAGAAGGAGACATCCGTCTGATGATCCGGCATATGCGCGAGAGTGCGAAGATCAACGGAATCAACATGGCCATCGGATTCGTGTGCAGCCGGGAGACCGGGGCGGACTTCGACGCCCTGCTCACAAAGGCGGATTTCAATATGTATAAGGACAAGGGGCAGAGTTATCGCAGGGGATGGCATGACCATGAGTGAGATGATCAGAAAATTGCATGACTTTTTTCAGATTTTTACAAGAAGCGGCCTGAATATTTCGGAAAAGGATCCGCAGGTCAGGGCGGATTATTATGCGTCCAATCTGCCGTTTGCCATCACCGCCGGAATCCTGATCTGCATGCTTTCGTTAATCGGACTGATCGGGACATTCGCGCCGTATTCCGAGGGATTTGTGCTTCGGGGAATCAACGCAACCGCTGTTTATTTCGCGATTTTTCTCACAAATGCCATCTTCATTTTACTGCTTTACAGGGAGACGAAGCGCCTCCGGATAGTCGGAGAGAAGCGGACGCGGATGATCTACACGGGTTTTCTCAGTGCCAATATGGTGCTGGCCAGCCTGACTTTTTATACGACACAGGCAAACAGCAGCTTCTTCTTTGAGTACATTCTTGTGACGATCACGATCCTTATCGTTCCGAATACGGAATTTAAGACGTTTTTGTGGAGCGGGTTGATCAATGCCCTTTCCGTGGTCCTGGTTCTGCACTCCTTTCACCGGATGATCGCCTGGCAGGATGTTGTGGATATGATCACGCTTTTTATCATCTGCGGATTAGTCAACTGGGTGAGGTGGCTTAGTTTTCTCCGTTCGGAGACAAATAAATTTCTGATCGAGAAAGAGAAGGACGAGTATTATCATGACAGCCGTACGGACGGTCTGACCGGCCTGATGAACCGTACAGGACTTCGAAGTGACTTTTTGATGTTTCTGGGCAGACAGGTATGCGTCGCCATGCTTGATCTGGATTCCTTCAAACAGTACAACGATACGTTTGGTCATGACCGCGGCGATGAAATTCTCAGACTGACCGGAAGCAGATTACAAGAGAGTTTCAGCGAAATGACAGACCGCTGCTATCGCTATGGCGGAGACGAGTTTCTGGTTTTGTCCATAAAAGGAGATCCGGAGGGGTTTCGGGCCAAGCTGTCCGAATTCCGGAAACTCTGCGACGGTGAACAGGATGGTATGCGGACGCCTTGCAGTATCGGATTCTGTATGGGAATTCCGCATTCGGAGCGGGAACTCCGGGGACTGATTAAAATTGCGGACGATTATCTGTACCAGGCAAAGAGCGAGTACGAAAACAGGATCCGGGGATCCGTCGGGGTAATCACAGCCGGCCCGCATCGGTCCGTTGATTCTGTTGAAGAGGATGTTCAGAGAAGGAAAGAGCGGTTTCTTCAGGAAAGGTTCCGCGCTGCACTCACCTCCGGACAGATTGTTCCGTATTATCAGCCGGTCGTCGGGTCACTGAGCGGAATGACGTGTGGTTACGAGGCGCTGAGCCGCTGGATCGATCCGGAAAAAGGAATGATTACTCCGGGGGAGTATATCCCGTATCTGGAAAAAACCGGTGAGGTGTACCGGCTGGATCTCGAGATTCTGGAGCAGGTATGCCGGAATATCCATGATCACAGGGAGCAGTTTTCGGATAAAATCTTTGTAAACATCAATCTTTCCCAGACGGATTTTCAGTTTGCCGATATACCGGAGGCGATCCGCCGGATCGTCTCGAAATATGGCATCGCGGCCGGCCAGATCCAGCTGGAGATCACGGAGTCCGCATTTGCGGATTCGAGAATCCTCGGGGACGCGTTGAATAAGCTTCAGAAGGATGGATTCCGGATCTGGATGGACGATTTCGGCGTAGGCGAATCGTCCCTGTCGACATTACGAAGCGATCAAATCAAAGGAGTCAAGCTGGATCAGTCGTTTTTCGCGGACATCGAAAATCCCAGAACGCAGATTATTATCCGGAGTGTGATCGATCTCAGTCATGAGACTCATTGCATGATCATCGCCGAAGGTATTGAGAACCGGGAACAGGAACGATGCGCGCAGCAGTGGGGTGTCAATTTCATTCAGGGATATTATCACAGCAAACCGCTCCCATTCGAAGAACTGATGAACAGTTCCTTCGTCCGGAATCAGACAGATGAAAATACGGACCAGTATTACCGGGCGGCAGTAGAAGCAAATCTGTCACTTGCCTATCAACCGGAATTCTACATCCGGGATGGAAGTCCGGCTTTCTTCGGAAGCGCTGTTCTTGAATGCGGAGATAAACTGCGCATACTCCGGATGAACGACCAGATGAAAGCGTATCTTGGAGATGTCGTGAGAGAAAACCGATCCGGATACGTGCTCGATGAAAACTCCGTCGTTGTGACGGTCCTGAAAAATGCAGCGGAAGAGGCGGAAAAGCGCGGCCGCCCCGTCGATTTCCGGATGGATCTGAAAAACCGCAGACTGTATGGACAGATCGCCGGACTCGCGGAAAATCCGGGGTGCGGAAAGACCGCATTTGTCCTGCACCTTTCCGATTTCTTCCTCGCAACTGAATAGGAACCGCGAGGGCAATTTCGTTTCCGGAATCACAGCTGAGTGTATCTCAGTTAAACATGGGATACGTATCGAAAAAATTGAATGAGGAAGAATGAACGATTATGAACAGAGATGAGAAACCAATGGATTTTTATCGTGACATACCGGTTCCGTTTGCAGTCTTTGAGGTGATATTCGATTCCGGTTTGCAGGTGAAAGATACCCGGTATATTTATGTGAATGAAGCGTACTGCAGGATGGCGGGAATTGATAAGGAAGCGCTGATCGGCAGACGGTTTATGGAGGTTTATCCGGGAGAATCCCGGTGGTTTCCGTACTGCATGGAGGCGCTGGAGAAGAATGCGCCGGTGCATGACTGCTTCTATTCGAATGAAACCGGTCACTGGCTGGACTTTACGGTCAAAAGAGGGACGCAGAAGGATACGGTCTCGTTCATTTTTGTCGATTTCGATGATGCGATCAACAAAGAGAAACGTGAGCGGATAACGAGCAGCATTATCCTGCGGATCTCGAAGATCCTGAATAATGAAGAGACGTTCAATGTCTGTATGGATCATACGCTCGCGGAGCTCAGTCAGGTCATTCATCCGGACCGGCTTTATATTCTGGAGACAGACGGCCGGACGATCAGCAACACATTTGAATGGTGCGCCGGGGGTGTTACCGCCGAGATCGACACGCTGCAAAATCTCGATTATCAGGATTACGTAGGCGGATGGGAGAAATATCTCGAGAAAGACACCAGTGTCGTGATTCCCGATATCGAAGAACTGAAGGACGACGATCCGGTGGATTATGAAAATCTGAGGCGACAGGGGATTCGCCGCGTGATTAATGCGCCGTTTTATAATAACGGGAAGATCATCGGTTTTCTCGGGGTGGATAATTACGAGCTGAATGACTTTGTGAATACGAAGCTGGTACTGGAGACGATCTCCTATTTTATCGGCGCAAAGATCGTCAATCACCGGCTTCTGAATGAACTGGACCGTATGAGTTACATCGACAACCTTACGGGGGTTCACAACCGCAATGCTTTGATCAAAAAAACGGGGGAGCTGTCAAATCAGATGATTCCGGTGGGACTGGTCTATGCGGATATAAACGGTCTGAAACGGATCAACGATCACCAGGGCCATTTTGCCGGAGATGAGGCCCTGCGCTACACCGCAAATCTGCTCACTTCGGTTTTTCAGAGTGGAAATGTGTATCGGGCGGGCGGAGATGAATTTGTGGTTTTGCTGCCCGACATAAAAAAAGAAGAATTTGCTTCCGCGTGCAGGAAACTGCCGGTGCAAAACGGGGAAAATGATGCGTATCATATCGCGTTCGGTTTCAACTGGTGCGAGGACAGCAGAGAGATCATCCGGGCGATTCAGATGGCGGATAAGCGGATGTACGCGGCGAAGGCAGAGTATTACCGGCGGGAGATACAGAAATTTTAATGATGCGGGAAGAAACAGAAAGTCAGTCGGCGTTCTGTTTCTTCTTTTCCTGAATGAAAACGTAGAAGATGTTTCCGTAGTGCTGGTCGTGGACCAGGCTGCCGAAGTCGATGACCTCCCGCAGTTTTCCGCTTTTTGTCAGGATCCGATATTCTACATAGTCTTCTAAGCGGATCATCGAAGAATCCGGACTGATTTTCGCCCGATCGATCTGGGAGCAGATCGACCGCTCGACTTCATCAAGATCTTCTTTATAAACGACGTTCCGGAATGTGGAATGGGTATAGTTCAGAAAATCATCGAAATTCTCACATTCAAACAAGGCGATCAGATAGTCATTTGCAAAGAGAATCTTTTCGTTTTCTTCCTGATATACGAGCACGCCTCCGGAAATTCCGGCGGTCATGTTCCGGAAGCTGAAGCCGAGTCGATCCCGTTTGATATTCTTCATGGCAGGACTGTACTGTTTTGCGGTATGTTTTCCATCCATTTTTGCCGCGTAGAGCGCATGGTCCATCACCGTCATCATTTCCTCACGGGTGACGGCCTGGGACGGATAATCCGCATATCCTCCCGAGATGGTATAGGTGATATGCCTGCCATCATACAGGAAGGATTTGACTCCGGAAAAGGCTTTTTCGATCTGCTTCGCGCGCACTTCCGGAGACGGATCACAGAGAATGACGCAGAATTCATCGCCGCCGTTTCTTCCGACAAGGGCGCCCGGAAACGCGTCGCGGAGAAATCCGGCGAGATGGCGCAGAGCCGCGTCGCCGGCATTGTGGCCGTAGATATCATTGATGAGCTTAAAGTCGTCGATATCGAGATAAATGCCGGTCATCTCTTTATAGATGCGGTCATGAAGGAAACGGTCGAATTCCGCGATCAGACCCGTGCGGTTGAGGATTCCGGTCAGGGAATCCGTAAAGACCGCTTCGTTCAATTCTTCATTCCGCCGGGCCAGATCCTTCGTATAGTTTCTGGTGAGGATCCATGCTGTGATGCCTGTGATCAGCGCGCCGACGACGGAAAGGATCAGATCGGTATATAAGAGGAAGGGGCGCAGATCTTTCTGAATCGACGATTCATTCTCTCTGATGCTGCTGATATCTTCGCCCTCACAAATGACCCAGTTATAGTCCTTGTAAAGAGCGCAGTAGGAGATCCTGATGACCGGATCGGAATCGGCATCCGGCTGATAGTAGTAGCTGTAGAAACCGCCGCCGGATTTGTTGATCAGATCCAGCTCTTCCTGATACGGGGTGTTGCCGGCTGCATCCTTTGTCTTTGTTGAAAGCATCATTCCTTCAGAAGAGGTGGGATTCGGATGAATCAGGCGCATGGCATAGTTATCGCCCCCTCCGTAATTAATGATTTCATTGACCCAGATATATCGCCCGTTCGAATATTCGTAGCGGTGAACCTTTTCATAAAGCTCCCGGAAAAGCATATTACTGATTTCGTATTCGGATTTACCCTGCTGCTGCAGATGAATTTTGGTGATCCCGATATCCCGGATGATATTGTCGACGGAAGATTTCAGGGTTTCTTGCTCTACTTCCAGCAGCTGTTGGTGTATGGTCCGGGCGCTTTTCTGGATAAAGAGCCGGGAACTGATAAAGAAAACACCGTTCAGTTCCAGCAGGACAATGAGGACGATGAGGACAGAACGGCGTTTAGGAAATTTGTTTTTTTGAAAAACAGAGAATGGATTTTTCATTTTCAGCTTTCGTGTTTTACCGGATGAACGGGTATTCAGAAACGTTGTCGGATTATAAAAGTGACTATCGTTAAGCGTAGGACATTTAAAAAGCAGTGTCAAGAATTTTCCGGGCATTGTGCCGCAGTGGTACAATAAAATCGGTATGCGGGATGCATTCCTACACATATGAAAAACATTTCGATTTATTGACGGGGAGATGGTAGTATAGTATAGAATATTCTATGCACCTTCATTCAATTTATCAGTATGATTACTCAGCGACAAGGACGGCCCGAATGAATAAACACGAAATGGAGCGATATATTGTTTCGCATCTGGATACGGCACTGGAGCAGGGATGGATCAAACTATATCTACAGCCCCTCGTCCGCACCATCACCGATTCGTATTCGGGCGCGGAGGCGCTGGCACGCTGGGCCGATCCGACCCTGGGTATGATCATGCCGGACATGTTTGTACCGGTACTGGAAAGAGAGGGTCTGATCTGGAAGGTTGACTGCTTTATGGTGACGGAGACGATGCGGTTACAAAAGGAGCGGATCGATGCCGGACTGCCGGTGGGGAGGATTTCTGTCAATCTTTCGAGGCAGGATTTCGAGACGGTGGATGTGGCGGCGTTCGTACAGCGGCAGATCGATCGCTTCGGTATCCGGAAGGATCTGATCGCGATCGAACTCACAGAAAGTCTGCTGGTGCAGAATAAAGAGCGGATGGTCCGGATCGTAAAGGAACTGCGGTCAGACGGATTTCAGATCTGGATGGATGATTTCGGAAGCGGCTATTCCTCTCTTATTTTTCTGAACGACTATACGCTGGATCTGATTAAACTTGACATGGGATTTCTCAGATCCTTCACCCATACATCCAGGACGATCATGAGAAGCGCCGTGGACATGGCCAAGAAACTCGGCATCCGGACACTGGCGGAGGGCGTCGAGACGGAAGAACAGGTCCGGTTTCTGAAGGAAATCGGCTGTGATATGATGCAGGGGTATTATTATACGAAACCATTTCCGGCAGGGAGCCTGCCGGAATTTATTGAACGGCGGGACATGGAGGCGGAGACGATCGAATGGACCGGATTCTATGACCGGGCGGATGCTTATGTGATCAACAGCGATACGCCCCGCGCCGTCATGGAGTATCACAGAAAGACCGATCAACTCCATTTTCTGTTCCTGAATCAAAGCGAAAAGGAACAGCTGCGGAGTCTGGGCCGCACCACTGTCGCTGACTCGGAGTTTGTCCTGAATAACAGGGATGATCCGCTGCACGCAAATGTGGAGGAGTATTTAGAGCGGGTGTACCGGACGGGGGAATCCGTCACGATGTATGCCATGGATAATTCCTGTTTTGTCCGGACCTCAAGCAGGCTGGCCGCCAGCAGGGAAGACCGCTGTATTTTCGTGACATCGATCGTCAATGTCACGAAGGACCGCAATGAAAAGATCGGAAAGAATCTTGACAAGTCCCTGGCGGATCTGGTTCTGCTGTTTGACGATGTGCACCTTCTCAACCCGGAGGCGGACACTGCGGACAATCTGATCAATAACCTCGGTATTAATGCGGGACTGATCGATCATGACCGGCTTCGCGCCGGCCTGCAGTTCTTCTGCGATCATATGATATACCCGGAGGATCAGGAACGGTATCGATCCTTTGCCGATGCGGATACGATGATCGGGCGGCTGAAGAAGACGTCCGACGGGGTTCTGCGGGGTTATTTCCGGGTGCTGATTCCTGCAGGCGATGCGAAAGGCAGTTACCGCTGGAATGAATTCAACCTTCTGCTTATCCCGGGATCGGAGAAGGTTCTATCCTGTATCAAAAATGCGGAACCCACCGAATCGTGAAAGGGATGCAATTGGTTTTATGAAAAAGACGCCGATTATGAAGACGAACAGAACCCTGTACAGAAAACTGAAATCGGAAGAGGGGGCCACTCTGAGCGTGGCGCTTCTGCTTTTTCTTGTCTGTGCCTGTGTCGGCGCTGTCATACTGGCGGCGGCGAATACAACCTCCGGACGGGTCTCCGGGATCAAAGACAGCGGCAGCATCGGAAGATATGCGGTCAACGACGCGGCGTCCATGATCCGGACGGAAATGAACAGGATGAACGGCATGGAGGCGGAGCAGAGCTGGACGGTTCATTACACACAGGATGATTATAAGACGAATCCGGACGGGTCGATGACCTCCGGAGACGTCACACTGGATTCCGGCAGTCGATGGCTGATGGGCCTCGATGATACCGCCTGGTCCGGTGACAATCCGGGCTGGTCGTATCAGGTCTCGGAAGAGAAAAATGACGGAAGTGGGATATCAGACGAAAAAAGTGTAGATCTCAGGAACTATCTGACTTTTAATCAGAAGAATCAGCATGAGATCCGTCAGGCGGGAACGACGGGCGCGGACACGTTTCCTCTCCTCAGGGATATGATGGCTTACGCAGTATATCGTCATTACTGGGATACGGTCACGGATCCTTCCGGAGGGGGCTCATCCGGCGGTGATGCGGGAGGAACCTCCGGCGGAGGCGGAGCGTCTTCCGATCCCTGGGACGGTGTGGCGCAGGGCAGTATGCCCTGGAGTCAGGCGGTGGAGAATGCCGGAGATTATTCGATCGGCACCGATGAGGCATCGCCTTTTGAGATCCGTCTGGAAAATGAAGACAATTTTCCGGCGGTCTATGCGGAATTTTCCATGGACAAAAATTTTCTCCTGACGGTCGATCTCTATACGAGGGACAAAGACGGGACGAAGACGAATGAAAGAGAACTGGTATTCCGGGCGAAGGATGCCGCTGTCTCCTGCACTTCGTCGGTGTCGGAAAACAGCCGGGAGGAGATCGCGGGAGATGCCGGATCTCCTGCAAATATCCGGCGTCATTATACCGATGCACGGAACGTGACGGTAAATATCTGCTGGGATGAGGGGATCCTGCAGCTTTCGGGAGGCGGATCATGATCAGAAAATTGAAAAGTTCAAAAGGCGAGACGATCACAGAAGTGCTGGTGGCGGCGCTCGTGGCGGCGCTGGCGCTGGTGCTTCTGGTCAGTATGCTGACAGCCGCGCAGCGTCTCGTAAAAAAATCCGGCGAGGTTTTTGCCACAAATATGCAGGTGAAAAATTCCGCCGAGTACGGCGGAGCGGACAGCGGAGACACGGCAGCCACGGTCCCTCTTGATGAGGAAGACAGTCATGTGACGGTACAAAACGGCAGGCTGCAGGATGCGGGATCGAAGGATGATTCCGACGCTTCCTTTTCCTTCGGAGGAACCGGCGGTGCATCGAACCGGGACAGTATCACAAAGATCCCGGTCAGGAAGCAGTCAGACACAAATGAAGCGACGGGAAAGAAAACGGTTATAGGTTATCAGGATCCGTGAGGCAGAGTATGAAAAAGCTGGCGAACACAAGAGGCATGAGTCTTGCAGAGACTCTCGTTACGGTGCTGATCTTTTCGGTCGTTCTTCTGGCGGTCACGGCAGGTTCTGCCGCTTCTTACCGGGTCTATAAAAAGGTGAGGGAGCAGGCCGACGCCCAGACCCTTCTCTCGACGGCGATTCTCGCGGTCAGTGAGGATCTGTACAATGCATCGGATGTTGTGACGGAAGCCTCCACGGCGGTCATTCCATCCGACGGCGGTTTTTCCCCGGTGAAGTATTTCTATAATGCGTCGCTCGGGTACAATGAAACCTTTACGAACGAAGGCACAGGGAAGACGCAGTCCGGGAAGACAGGAGAGAACAGCGGGAAAACCGTAATCACAAAAAATTATTATTCCGGCAGTCCGGAGGATTCGGAAGACGCGGATTCGGCCGATCCGGCGGTCGCAGCAAAGACCCAGTCTCTGGATCTGTATGCGGTGATCGATGAGAAGAATTTTCAGTACGATGAGGGCAGGCATTGTTTTCGGTTTACCGTAACCGTGTACCGTTTGGGGGACGGAGGTGCCGGTAAGCCGGTCACGGGACAGACCGCGTATGCACATGCACTGACGGTGTGAGCCGCGGACGGGCGTATGCTAACGAGATGAGAGAACAGCGGGTGATGAGTATGGTAGAAAGAAAAAGAAAGAATCAGGGCTTTACGATGGTGGAGCTTCTGGCTGTCGTCGCGATCATCGGCGTCCTTGCGGCCTTCGGATTTGTGGCGCTGATGCAGCATCGGCGGAATCTGAAGCTGACGGAAAACGACAACATCGCCCGGGAAATCTATGAAGGCGCGCAGAATCATCTGACCGCCGCAGCAGCGTCGGGAGCCTGGGGTACCGAATACGATAAGAAGAGCAGCGGGGGCGGAACCTGGTTCGGCGGCCGGCTGGATGCGTCTTCGGAACCGTATCTGACCGATCTGAAGGATTCGGGGAAACACGATCTGCGCACCATCACGGTGAACGCGGATAATGCCGCGGACAGACTGAAGGATACCGCACTGAGTCTGTTTCTTCCGATCGGTTCGATCGATGAAACGGTTCGTTCCGGCGGGACGTATGTCATCGAATATGATGCCTATACCGCACAGGTCTACGGCGTTTTTTACACCGATCAGGATCCGTCCTTTTCCGAAAAGGATGTCACGTCGCTCGACAAGATGGCCGGAGGCCGCGACGACCGGAAGAACCGGATCAATTATGAGAATCAATATCAGATCGGTTACTACGGGGGCGCAGCGGCGAGAAAACAGCAGGCGAATTCATCGGCAGACAATGACGTGATCGCGCCGCAGATTGAATTGCTCAATGAGGAGCGGCTGATCCTGAAGATCACCTACGCCGATAACGGGAAACTGCTTGCAAAACGGAAGAGTTACGGGATCGCCGACCATGTCCGTCTCCGGGTCGAACTGTACGATGCGGAAAATCCAGGCACCAGGGCTGAACTGAATGTGGATCCGGATTCCGAATCTACGAAATGGGTCACGAAGGAAGGGTATCCCGAGTATACGCGGTATTACATCCTGGACAGTGTGGTGGACGCCGGAAGACATCTTTCTGAGATTCAGAATTCCTCTCTGAAGGCGCTCGCCGGCAGGAACATCGCGGCGAAGGCGACGGTTTCCTACGGAACCGGCGTGAAGGAGCTTTCCAGGTCCCGGGTCTCGAATATCGCGAACAGTCTGTACGCGGACGGTACGGCCACAGGCGGCGCGTCGGATCATACGGTCCGGACCGCGCGGATCGGAAACGCCAGACATCTCGCGAATCTTTCCAAAGAGATCAGCGGATCCGGCGCCGCGGTCAGTCAGGCGGTGATCACGAACCGCATCACGTGGCATTCGGACAATTCCGGCGACAACGATTTCTTCGAGAAAATCGCCGCGGAAAATGGTGCCTGCGGCTTTAAAAAGACCGGTACGGACACCGATACGGTTTATTTCGCAGACGGCAAAAAATCGCCCGAAGCGTATACCTTTTATGGGATCCGCAGTGATTCCCTCAGCGATGTGTCCGCTGAGAGCGGCGCTGAGCTTTCCGATTTCCGGATCGGGGCGGGCGGACGCGAAGGAAATAACGACGCGGGGCTGTTCAGCCGGATCGGGCACGATGCCAGTCTGCGCAATCTGACCCTGAAGAATTTTGAACTCGACGGAAGTAAGAACCGAATAGGCGGAGCAGGTGCGCTGCTGGGCCGGGCGTCGGAACAATACAATTATACGGCAGGCAATGTCAATGTTTCCGGTCTGACAATTGACGGCCGGGCGGACAGCGCCGGCGGCCTTGTGGGTGTGACCGCGAAAAATGCTTCTCTGACCGTGGATCACTCTGCCGTGACCGACTCGGTTTTAGGAGGAGGAGCCGGTGAGGAAGGCGGTCTGATCGGGCGCATCGATCATTCGGCATCGGTTTCGGTTTCGGATTCGTATTTTGAGAGTAATCGTGCGGAGACCGTGATCGGGAGCGGAACCGAAGCAGATCATTTATCCGGCGGATTGATCGGCCTGGTCACCCGTGTCAGGGAACTGAAGATCAATCACTGCCATGTGCAATCGGATCATGGAAGGATCACCAGCCTCGGAGACGACGCCGGCGGCATCATCGCCCGGGTGGAGGACGGCACCGTATCGGTCGAAAAAACGTACGTCAGTGTCGGACAGATCGGTCAGGTCAAGACCTCTTCGGACGGCGCTTCCGTCTGCAGCGCGGGCGGTTTCATCGGCAATGTTGCCGGAGGAACCGTCTCGGTAAACAGCAGTTATGTTGCCGGAAGAACGACAGGAGGCACCTACGGCGCCGACCCGGATGACAGCAATGCTATTTATAACAAGAATGTGCTCAATGCCATGGACGGCCACGCGGGCGGTTTTATCGGAAGAAATGCCGGAGACCTGACGGTGACGGACAGCTACACGACGGCATCGGTCTGCCTTGGATCCGGCGGTATCCGGAATCCGAAGGGGGAATCGTCGTCTGCCGGCGGTTTTGTCGGTGATTCTTCCGGGAAAATGACATTGAAGCAGGTTTACTGCACGGGCCTCGTGACGGCGGAGGATGAAAATGCCTTGAAAGGTGTTTTTGCCGGTGTTTCAGGTGACCGTGCATCGTATGAGAACTGCAGCGCGCTGAAGAATGTCAACGCGAACAGCATGAAGCTGGCTGGAAACAGAGACGCGGATCCTGCGGGCATCGTTCTTCTTGCCAGAGGCGAAGGCGTTTTTGCAGGCAACGGCGCAGAGGCCGCACCGTATGACAGCACGCTGAACCAGAGGACGTATGATTACGGCGGTGTCGGCGGCATGAAGCACGTCGGCGACTGGCCGGTTCCGTCGCCGGAGGATACGGGGGATATCGGACTTCTCTACTATGAGAAAGTCGAAAGAGAAGACGGCTCTTCCTACTATACGTATCATGGTTACTGGGAGAGCGTGACGAACAGTGTGACGAACGATTTTTCCGTGGATACCGCCTCGGATTTCAAGATCAAACCGATGACCGACGGAGATCCGATCACGGAAAAAAGCGGCGAGTATGTGGTGGAGGACGGATATGTCATCCTTCTGAACAGAGATGCCGCGCTGAACGGAGATGCCCTTACGGATCGCAACACATATTTCGGTTATGACTGGGGCATGATCAATAACGGGATGTCCCTGGCTGAGTCTGCACAGAAGAATGATGATCTGCTGGGCAGCAACAGGCTGAATATCGGCGGAAATTACGATGCTTACGTGATCAAAGATCCGTCCGCGATGACGAATTGCTGGAACAGTTCGGACTTCCATTTCTATCTCGCGGTAAGGCAGAAGCAGGAGGATTGGAAGTACGTCCGCTGCGCCCAGTTTTTCGTCAGCCCGTATTCCGCCGACGGCGTCTCGTCGAGTCAGACCGGTCTGGACGATCGTCTGGCCGGAAAGATCCAGATCCGGAGCGCGGGGCAGCTGGCAAATCTGTTTCAGGCGAACCAGGCGAATACGATCAATTATCTGCAGCAATCTTCGTATCAGATCAGCCAGACCATGGACATCGATTTTACGAAGACGTTCACAACCGGATACAGCGCGGGCAGCGCAACCTATCGGATGCAGCCGTTTACGAGGGACAATTTCAACTGCACGTTTGACGGGCGAAATCATCGGATCAACGCCATTGAGACAGATTATTCGGACAATCTGTTCGGAAAGAACAACTATGGCGTTTTCAAAAATGTAACGCTTTCAAATACGAAGGGGCGGAGCCTTTTTGACAATCTCCAGACGAACGGAGGGCAGACGGCCGAGATCACAAATGTTGTGATTTCCGGGGGCAGCTTCAGCGGCAGTGTTCTCGTTCATGATTATAATGGCTCGTCGATCACGAATGTCACGCTGGATCATGTGACGGCCGACCGGGATCTTGATGCGAATAACCGCCGGAATCAGAACGCGGTGAACGGAATCTGTACGGGAAATCAGGGAACGATTTCCGATGTCACGATTCAAAACTGCGATTTTTCGGACGGGAACGGGATCGTGACGACAAACGGAACCGGAAGTGGAGAAAGCGGCACGATCCGGAACGTCCGGATCGATCATCTCCGGGCGGTGAACGGTGTGGCAGCGGATAACCGCGGCAATCTCTCGGATGTTGCGGTCGATGATGCGGACTTCAGCAGCTGCGGCATCGCCGAAAAACATTCGCAGAACTGTACGATCAGCGGCTGCACGGTGAAAAATGCCTATATCAGCGGCAACGGAATCGTGAACGAAAACAGCGGAATCATCACAGGGACGTCGATCGTGAACGCGAAGATCGGAGGTTCGGGTTTCGTGCGGACAAACTCGTACAACGGGCTGCTCGTCGACAATCATATTTACGCGGACCGGGCTGTTTATGAAGACGGACTTGCGGATCGGGTTTACTTCAAACTCGAAGGTACCGCCGATTTCGGAGGCACTTATGGCGCACAGTACAATCTTTACAGCATGACGACGGTCGGCTATAAGCCGAAAACATCGGATCTGCTCGACAGCTCGAATTATACCATCGGAGGTTTCGTGAATCAGAATGCGGGCAGCATTTACGGATGCAGCATCACGGCAACCATCGCTTCAGAGTGGAAGACGGCCGGTTTTGCGGTGACAAGTACCTCGGGGACGATCGAGGGAAATTACGCGAATGTCGTCATCCGGGCCGGAACAAAGTCCGGGGACTGGGTGTGGAACACCGGAAATCGTGATGATTTCGTATCCGGATTTGCGTCGGCAATCGATAATACGGCGGTGCGATATAATTATGTGACCGGCGTTCTGCTTGCCGCAACGGATGATTCTGCGAACTCAGTGATGAGCGGATTCGCGGATACGATCGGAAATAATTGTACGGTTGATTCGAATTATAGCGCGGTCTGGGCGATGAACGGCGAATCCGACCGTGGAACGTTCGAGAATTATGCCTTCTGCCGCAGCATCACCGGGTACAATGCGATTCAGAACTGCGGGTATCTGGCCACGGCGAACACGAAGAAATATGGGAATCCGTACCGCGATTATGTGAAAGCATACCGGGCGGACGAACTTGGAACCGCCATGGTCACAAGCGGAGGATTCACGGCGGCCGGTGAGACGCATCCGTACTACACCTTCATCCCGGCCGGCGGCGGTGCGAATCCGTATGGCGTGCCATGCCAGTATATCTATGGCAATTCCTCCGTGGGGAAAACGGGGGATGCCCAGGCGTACTTCGGAGACTGGTACGCGCCTGGAACGTCGGATTCACGGACGAATGATCTGTATCACGATGAGTACGGGATCAGCCTCGACACGTCATCGGATGGCACAACCGAACTGCGGACGGGGTACGAATTATGGAACAATTACCGCTACTGCTCGGTCACGATATATAATGATCAGCAGGATGAAGGGATCTGGACCTGCACCGCCGTGTTTAACGGAACGATTACCGGTGTGAAGGGGGCAAAGATTGTATCGTATGATCCGGCAACCCACACCTATGTTTTCCAGAGCGACTACAATGATATGCGAAGCACGGACGAGGCAAGGATGTTCACGTTTTCATACACCCTGAATGAGGGGGAAGACGGAACATTGAGCTCGCTGTCCGCGCAAATTGAATATGGTAGTTGAAAATTCTTCTGATATCCCCGCTGAACAAGATGGGAAGAAAGAATGAGATAGATGAATCAGATGGTTATCCGGTTGAAAGACCGGCTTTTGCAAAGTGATCTGAAGAAATACCGGCGGGAGATCAGCCGGAGAAACGAATCCACCATGGAACGGGAACAGATCGCGTGTCTGGCCGCGATGGGGATGGCGATTCTGATGCAGATGCTGTTCCGAAAGACCGAGCTGTTTGATGAGACGATTTTTCTGTTCGTGGTGATCGCGCTCTCCATGGCGATTTGGTTTGGCATCCGCCGCCGGATACGGGAGAGGGAGACGGTCTCGTTTTACGTGTGGACCGGAATGATCCTGACCGCGGACGCCGTGTTTGAAACGGCGGTGGAGCCGAACCGGATGGGAGTGATTTTCATGATCCTCCTCCTCGCACTGCCCTGCAGTATTCTTGACGCTCCGTTCCGGGTCATCCTTTTCACCACAGCGGCGTCCGTTGTTTATGTGGCGCTGTCTATGGTGTACTTTGACGGAGAAGTGTTTATGTCGGATCTGATCCGGCTGATACTCGTCAATGTCCTTTCGGCAATCGGAAGTGTCCATATGTCCGGTATCCAGATCGACCTGATCCGCCAGAACCGCAATACACTCGATACGGCTGAACACGACGGGCTGACATGGATTCTGAACCGGAGAGGCGGAGAAGTCACGATCAACAGCTGCCTGAAGAGGGGCGAGGGCGGTGCGTTCCTGCTGATTGATGTGGATAATTTCAAGCATATCAATGACACGTACGGACATCACACCGGAGATCTCGTGCTGCAGAGCGTCGCCGCGGTCGTGGGTGCGATCTTCCGATCCGATGATGTGGTGATGCGTATGGGCGGCGATGAGTTTGTCGTCTATGCGAGAAATCTTCAGGACGAAACGATCATCCGGAAAAGACTGGAAGAGATCAGGGAGGAGATTCAGGACATCGTTCTTTCCGAGGAGAATCAGGACTGCGTCAGTGTCAGCATCGGCTGTGTAATCAACCGGGGAAATTATAAGGACTACAGCGAGATTTACACTGCAGCGGACGCGGTCCAGTATCAGGCCAAAAAAAACGGGAAAAACCGGTACTGTATCGGCGGCTGAAGAGCTTTTCGTGGGAGATCTATGGACAGCATTGAGTTTTGAGTCTAGAATAGAGCTGATTGTCAGAAATTAAACGTGCCGCCGCTTTGCTTTCTGCGGAGGATGGGAAGATTGTTCGGGACAGGGATCTTTTATGAAAAATAAACGTTTGGGTGATATGCTGATTCAGCAGGGCGTGATCAACAGGGAGCAGCTACAGCAGGCACTCGAAAAACAGAAAGAGGAACACAAGCGTCTGGGCGAGGTACTGGTCGGCGACGGATTCATCACGGAACGTCAGCTGATCGAGACACTTCGGATTCAGCTCGGCATCGATTATATCGATCTCTCGAAGATTGATATTGATCCTTCGATGTCCCGGCTGATTCCGGCGCATGGCGCGAAGAAATATTCCATTGTACCGGTCCGTATGTCGAAGGATACGCTGTTTCTTGCGATGGAGGACCCTCTGAACTTTATGGCGATCGAGTACGCCCGGGATACCTCCGGAAAAAGAATCGTACCGATGATCGCTGCAGGTTCGGCTGTGAGCCACGCGATCAGTGTGCTATACGGAAATGAGGGCGCCGCTGAGGCGATGCAGCAGATGCGCGAGGAAGCAGGCATCTCGAACGACGCAGTGAACGACGAGGAGGCGCATGAAGCGGATGCGCCGACGATCCGGCTTGTGAATTCGATCATCGGGCGCGGTGTCACGGAAAAGGCCTCCGACATCCATTTTGAGCCGACCGGAGGCGATATGATCATCCGTATGAGGATCGACGGGCGGCTGCATCGGATTATGGCCGTTCCGTCGGATCTGATCGAACCGGTTATTTCAAGGCTGAAGGTCATGGGAAAGATGGATATCGTGGAGAGACGGATGCCGCAGGACGGCCGCGCGGTGCTGCAGGTGCGGGAAAAAGAAGTGGATCTGCGAATCTCCACGCTGCCGACGATCTACGGAGAGAAGATCGTTCTCCGTCTCCTGGGAGCCGGTGATACAGAGCTTACGAGAGTCGGGATCGGCATTCCTGCCGGCGAGAATGAGAAACTGGATCGTCTGATGTCGCTCTCGAGCGGTGTGATTCTCATCGTCGGACCGACCGGAAGCGGAAAATCATCTACGATGTACGCGCTCATGCGGGAGCTTCTTTCCGAGGAGACGAATCTGATCACGCTGGAGGATCCGGTCGAATACCATATCGACGGTGCGGTCCAGGTGGAGATCAACGAAAAGGTCGGACTTACCTTCGCATCGGGGCTTCGGGCAATCTTGCGTCAGGACCCGGACATCATCTGTGTCGGTGAGATCCGCGACGGCGAGACGGCGGAAATCGCGATGCGTGCGGCGATGACCGGACATCTCGTGATCTCGACGATTCATACGGAGGATGCGGTCTCTGCCATCGACCGTCTGCGGGATATGGGCGTTGAACCGTATCTGATCGCCGGCGGCCTGCGCGGGATTATCTCACAGCGTCTGCTTCGCAGGATCTGCCCGCATTGCAGGGAGGAGTATGTGCCGGATCCTTCGGAAATCAGTCTCGCAAAAGTTAGAGATTTCCCCGGCAGGAACTATTACCGGGGAAAAGGGTGCGACTACTGCTTCCACACGGGCTACCGCGGCAGGACCGGTGTGTTCGAGATTCTGGTGATGAACAATGCGCTGCGGCACTGCATCACCTCCGGCGGCGACAAGGAGGAGTTTCGCCGTCTTGCGGGTGAGACGGATTTCACCCCGATGATCGTGAACGCGGACCGGATGGCGGAAGAAGGAACGACGACCCTCGAAGAGATCATCCGGACGCTGCGGACAGAATAAATCCTGCCGGTTTCGGTCAGGTGTTTGAAAGGAAAGGCAAATGGCAATCTCTTTGAATGTGGAAATGCTCGTGGAGAGCGCCGCCGCGATGGGAGCGTCGGATATTCATCTTACCTGCGGCCTCCCGCCGAAAGTGCGGATCGACGGGGAACTCAGTGATCTCTGCGGCGATATTCTGACCGCGGAGGACTGTGAGAAACTTGCGAAGTCGCTTGCCGGGGAGCAGAGGAATGAGATCGGAGAAACCGGGGAGTGGGACCTGGCGCGGACGATCGCCGGCGAGCGGGTCCGCATCAATCTTTATCGCTCCCGGGGGGCTCTGGCGGCCGCGATCCGGATCCTGAGCAGCCATATCCCGGAGATCGAGACGCTGGGCCTGCCGGAAGCCGCGATGCAGTTTCCGTGCTACAATAAGGGGATTGTTCTGATCACCGGCGAGACCGGAAGCGGTAAGTCTACGACGCTTGCCGCGATTCTGGATGCGATCAATCACACGCGGCGTGAGCATATTATCACGCTGGAGGATCCGATCGAGTATGTCTATGAACCGGATCTGTGTCTCATCAATCAGCGGGAGATCGGGAAGGATACGGAATCGTATCCGGACGGACTCCGGGCGATCCTCCGGGAGGATCCGGATATCATACTGATCGGCGAGATGCGGGACAATGTCACGATCGAGACTGCGCTCGTCGCAGCGGAGACCGGGCATCTGGTATTTGCGACGCTGCACACAAACTCAGCCGTGGATTCCGTCGATCGACTGGTGGGCGTTTTCCCGGCGGAGCGCCAGAGTGAGATCCGTATGCAGCTTTCAACGACGCTGCGCGCCGTAGTTTCCCAGCAGCTTCTCCCGAAAGCTTCGGGGAAGGGAAGGGTTCTTGCAAGTGAGATTATGATCGTGACCCCCGGAATACGGAATCTGATCCGCGAAGGAAAGACGCCTCAGATGCAGAATGCGCTTCAGACTTCCGCGAAGGATGGCTGCGTCACGATGGATCATTGTCTGATCGATCTCGCTTCCCGGGGGCTGATCAAACCGGATACGGCGCTTGAGGCGGGAAATGATCAGGAGCTGCTCAGGCGGAAAATGATTTTTTAGGAGTAAATCGGTATGATTACGTTTCAGTACAGGGCGATCGGACCGGACGGAAAAGCGGTGCGGGGAGTCGTCCGCGCGCAGGACGAGATGACCGCGGTGCAGAAAATCAAAGAGACGTGTCCGGTCATCACCGCGATCAATCCGGTGAAGGAACAGACCGGCTCGTTTCTGACGATGGAGATCAGCCGGAAACCGAAAATGAAAGACGGGGATCTTTCGATCCTCTGTTCTCAGTTTGAGATCATGCTTCAGGCAGGCATGCCGGTCGCGCGCTGCGTCAGCATGATCGCCGAACAGACGCAGAATAAAAAGATCGCGAAGATCCTCTCTGAGGTCGCGGAGGATGTCTCCGAGGGAAGCACGGTGGCTTCCGCATTCGAGCGGAACGGAAACGGTGTGTTTCCCGTGACCTTCACGGAATCGATCCGGGCCGGCGAGGAGGCAGGAACCCTGGAGGATACGTTCACGCGTATGCACCATTATTACGACAAGTCCGCGAAGAACCGGGAGAAGCTTCAGCAGGCGATGACGTATCCGGTCTTCGTCCTGGCCGTAGCAGCGGTGGTTCTGATCATCGTGATGGCGAAGGTTATCCCGACGCTTGCGCAGGTGTTTTCTTCGATGGACGGACAGCTCCCGTCGCTTACCCGGGCGATGATCGCCATGTCGGATTTTTTCTCGAAATGGTGGATCCTGATTATTCTCGTGATCCTCGGAGCAGTGATCGGATTCCGGGTCTATTTCCGCACGGAAAAAGGTGCAATGGCAAAGGGCAGGCTTGACATGAAACTGCCGGTTCTCGGAAAAATTCATGTCGCGCTGGGCGCGGCGCAGTTTGCGGATACGATGTCCGTCATGCTCGGATCGGGACTAACGGTAAATCGCGCGATCGAAGTGACCGCGAATGTTCTGAATAATGCAGTGCTGCGGGATGAGGTCCGCAAGATGCGGGGAATGATCGAGGCGGGCCGTTCACTGAAAGACTGTATCCGGCAGGTTGAGGAGTTTCCGGATACGCTCCGGCAGATGACCGGCATCGGCGAGGAGACCGGTGATCTCGACGAGACCCTCCGCGTCATCGGCGACTATTTCGACAACGAAGCGGATCATCTGACGAAGCAGGCGCTGAACCGGCTTGAACCGACGATCCTGATTTTTCTCGCGTTCTTCGCCGGCTTTATCGTCATCTCGATTTATCTGCCGATGTTTACGATGTACAATCTTTTCTGAGGCGTGATGTACTATGACGGTTGAATGGATGTGGAATCATTTTACACCTGCCTTTGTGATATGGAGTGGCTTTCTGACGTTCGTGCTTGGCAGCGCGTTCGGCAGTTTCATCGACTGCCTCGCGTGGCGCACCGTGCACCATGAGAGCGTCCTGTCGGGCAGGAGCCACTGCGACGCGTGCGGTCATGTCCTGGGCGCCGCGGATCTCGTTCCGGTTCTCGGATACGTGTTTCTGAAAGGCAGATGCCGATACTGCGGCGCGAAGATCCCGGCGGATTCCGTCACGGCGGAGATCCTTCTGGGGTCTGCATGGCTCGGCGCGTTTCTCCGGTTCGGATTCGATGCGGAGACACTGACGTGCATGGTGCTTTCTGCGATCCTTCTCGGTCTCTCTTTCGTGGACCGGATGGCGATGGTGATACCGGACGGATTTATCGCAGCAATGCTGATCTGGTGGGTCCCGTTTCTTCTTTTATCCGGTGATCCGAAAGGCTGTGCGCTTCGCGGTCTTGCAGGCGGTCTGCTCATCGGCGGAGGCGTCCTGGTGATCGATCTGATCTTCGAACGGATCCGGAAGACTGCCGGGATGGGCGGCGGCGACATCAAGCTGCTGTTCGCCTCCGGGCTGTATCTCGGACCGTGGATCGGGCTGTTTCATTTGATCCTTTCCTGTGTGACGGGCCTGCTGATGACCGCTTTTCTCAGGAAAAAGAAGATTCCGTTCGGACCTGCGATATCGCTTTCCGCATATGTGTGTCTTCTGTTCGGCGGCGCGTTTCTGAGGTGGTATCTACGTCTTGCCGGTATCGGATAAGCGATGGGAGAATCCGGTTTTGGACGGGATCGTGTTTGATTTAGAGGTATGAAAATGGCAAATCAGAGAATGCTCGGTTTTGATATCGGGTCCGGATATCTGAAAATAGCGCTTTGTGAAGACGGGATTCCTTCTTTCGCGGTGTGCGTGAAGATGCCGGATCATCTGGTGAAGGACGGCCGGATTATGTCGTATGGCGCGATGGCGGATTTTATCAGCGAGCAGATAAAGGCAAACGAGATCCATACGAAGACCTGCGCGGCAGCTCTGCCTGCGGACGGATGCTACATCCGCCGGTCGACGATGCCGAAAATGACGGCGAAACAGCTGGCGGTGAATATCCCGTATGAGTTTCATGAGTTTATCACGGAGGACATCGGATCGTATTTTTATGACTACGCGGTGCTCGGAAGCGATGACAGAAATCTGGATCTGCTGCTCGCCGCAGCGAAGAAGAAGATGCTGGATGCGTACAGGCAGATGTTCCGGAGGGCACATCTGAAGCTCCGTGCGATCGTTCCGGAAGAACTCTGTTATGGAAGGCTCCTCCGCAATCATGAGGTGAAGCAGGCCATGACACCGGGGGAGAAGGATTATGTGATTCTCGATCTCGGACACGGATCCCTGAAAGTTCATTTCTACCGGCGCGGCATCTACGAGGTCACGCGGTCCCTTGAACCGGGCTGTAATCAGCTGATCACGGCGATTTCAAACGCGACCGGGCAGGACGAACACACCGTCATGATGCGAAAAGAGCATTCCACCGGAGAGAGCGGAACGGATGATCTGCAGGATCTCGAGACGATTTACGGAAATATGGCGATGCAGGTGATGCGGGTGCTGAACTTTTACAGTTTCAATAATCCGGATAACAATCTGGACCGGGTCTATTACTGCGGAGGCGGAAGCTGCTTCCAGGGGCTGATGGATGAGCTGAGAAGCAATATTGAGATGCCGCTGGTGGATCTCGCGGAGCTGATGGAGGGATCGGCTTTGGCAAGAGAGGAGCGGACCCGCATCGGCGCCGCGGCGGGCGCAGTGCTGCTGCCGTGAAAGAGCGGATGCCATTGACAGAATCTACCGCAATGAAGGAGGGACGGACATTGCCGGATTTAAAAAAACGATTGTCAGCCGGGATACGAGGATTGAAGTCGAACGATCCGAAAAAAAACGCGATCAATCTTCTGCAGCAGGAAAAGGACCCGGCACGGACCGTATTTGAACTGGTCGTATTTGGTCTTTTCCTCGTCGTGCTTGCAGTCGCGACGAAGTTTCTGGTGATCGATCAGATCCGGAAGGTAAATGTCGCAGAGAGTGCGTACAACCGCGAGGAGGATACGCTGAAGCAGCTACGTGACGCGAACAATGTCTACAACGATGTCAATTCGAAGTATGTTCATTACGGCGACGGGGATCTGACGGACGAGGAGAGTGCGCGGCAGGACCGGGCGAAAATAATGCAAGTGATCGATCAGTACGTCGTCGTGAATTCAGGAATCCAGAGTATCTCGATCGAGGATAATACCGCCACGCTGCTTATCGACCGGACGACCCTCTCGGAAGTCGCCGGCGTCGTCGCGGCGCTGCGTCAGTCGGATATCGTCTCATACGTCTCTCCGTCAACTGCGACGAACGAAGAGAACGACGGAACGGTGACCGCACAGATCGGTGTGACGTTCAAATCGCCGTCGGGAAAGGATGAAACGACGGAAGAGGAAAAACAATCGCTGTCCGATCAGATGGCGGAGCGGAAGCTACAGACGGAAACGGAGGGGATGGGAAATTGAAGCTGAACCGTGCGTTTACGAAAAGGGAATTGATTCTGCTGCTCATCGGTGCGGCGCTTTTGATCGCGCTGTTTTACTGGCGCGTCGTATATATTCCGCTCCAGGATGAACTGGCTTCCTATGATACGACCGATGTGGAAGCGCAGATCGCGCAGGAACAGGCAAAGGCGGAGCAGATCAAAAAGATGCAGGAGGCGGTCGAAAACAATCAGGCGATTTCGGTCGGCGAGATTGCGTCGTATGATAATCTGACGAATGAGATCAATGAGCTGAACACGATTGTCAGCGGCACAACCTCGTTTAATTTTGATTTCAAGGATCCGTATATGCAGGGCACGACGGTCCGCAGGGATATTGATCTGACGTTTACCGCCGCAAATCTGTCTGCGGCGGAGAGTGTCATCAGTCAGCTGTATGGCTGCAAATACCGTCTTCTGATCGGAAATATGACACTTGAGGATGCGGACGGTTCCGAAAGTCTGCAGAACGGCCCGGTTACGGCGGATGTATCGGTCACGTTTTTTGAGACGACCGTCGGCGCAACGGATCTGAGCGGTCTCATGGTTCTGGATGATTCCGGAAATCTTGTCACCCAGGATGAGTATCAAAAAGAACAGGCCGCGTCCGATGCGGCCTCATCCTCCTCGTCTTCCGCGGACTGACGAATCAGAAATTTCCTGCAGTATCCGTTATTTATGAATCGGCGTCTTTCCTGTCCGGATCGGCCTCGCCGGAAACGGAATCCTCTTTACCTGCCCGGTGCCGGTTCTTCAGATGAAGAAAGAAGGAATGTTTTTTCTCGGAGACCGAGAGAAAGTACTGCAGATAAGCGAGGATCCCGATGCCGATGATGGTCAGCAGGTTTTCGAGGGAGGTCGTTTCTTCGACGATCATGTGGCGCGTCACCGCGAACATCATAACCTCAAGAACCACTTTGAGATCCGGGGCGGCGAGAAGACGGAAAAACTCGACGCCGATGACGATGTCGAGAACGTATCCGAGAAATTCATCGTAGAGGCCTGCTCCGGTCGGCGCGTTCGCCAGTGCTCCGATCATCGGGATAAGGTGAAAGATTTCCAGTGCGACTGCGATGATCACGATCACTGCCATCCCGAATTCGACTCCGCGCTCGACGCGGTGAGCAAATCGTTTTAAAAAATCATTCAACTTCTTATCATTATCCGGATTGGAATGGTCAAAATTCCGGTGGTCCCTTTTCTTCATGCTGCCTCCACGTCAGTTCTATCATAAATTTCCAGTGCCGTTTTTTATTGTACATGACCGGGATATCGTTTTGCAATAAGAATACGGACGGATCCGTCTCTTGCGCGACCCGCAGGCGTGCCATTATAATAGAAACGGATTATTTGAAACAGATTGGAAACGTTTTGTTCCGGGGAGGCTGAATCAAATGGAATTTTTTATGCCGGTTACGGTGTATCAGGAAGAAGAATGCGTGATCCATCATGCAAAGGAGATCGGATCGCTGGGAAAGCGGGCACTCATTGTGACCGGACGCCATTCCGCGAAGAAAAACGGTTCGCAGGCGGACGTCGAGGCGGCGCTCGCGAAGAACGGGATTCTCTTTGATTTGTTCGATGAGATCGAAGAGAACCCGTCAGTCGAGACTGTGATGAAAGCGGTAAAAGCGGGAAGGGAGGCGGGTGACGATTTTGTGATCGGAATCGGCGGCGGTTCGCCGATGGACGCCGCGAAAGCGATCGGAATGCTGATCCGCCATACCGACTATACGTGGGAGGATCTGTACCGGGCGGATGCGGACTGCTCATCGGTTCCGCTCGTTCTGATTCCGACGACCTGCGGTACCGGTTCGGAGGTGACGGGAGCATCGGTGCTGACGCGTCATGACAAAAAGACAAAAATGTCGCTCCCACACAAAATTTTCGCGGACCTCGCGCTGCTCGACGGGAAATATCTGGCTGCGGCGCCGGAATCGGTGCTTCGCAATACCGCGGTCGATGCGCTCGGGCATATGTACGAGAGCTGGATCAATGGAAATGCGACGGAATTCAGCCGGATGTTTGTCCGGGAGGGTCTGCGCGTCTGGAAGCAGACAAAAGAAGTGCTTCTCGGGAAAAAGAAGCCGGAGCGTGAGGATTTTGACCGGATGCTGCTTGCGTCCTGCTACGCCGGGATGGCGATCGCGCATACGGGAACCGCGATCCCGCACGGCCTCTCTTACATTCTGACGTACGATCTGCATATGCCCCACGGCGCGGCGATCGGATATTTTCAGGAAGGGTATCTCAGGGAGGCGGACGAAAAAGACCGGGAGACGCTCCTGGCACTTTCCGGGTTCCGGGATCTTTCGGAGCTGCATGATTTTTATGAGGCGGTCTGCGGGAAATGGGAAATCCCGGATTCTGTGATGACCCGCACCTATGAAGCGATCGCGTCGCAGGAAAAGCGTCTTGCGGTTCCGACATTTTTCTGTGACCGGGAGGTGCTGCACCGGATCGCCTTCGGAAAGTAAGGGGAAGGATGAAACTTTTTCATTTATCAGATCTGCATATCGGCCTGAAGCTGTACAACCGGGACATGGCGGACGATCAGCGGTATATTCTGGATGAGATCCGGGAGCTGGCTGTTCAGAGGAAGCCGGATGTGATCCTGATCGCGGGAGACATCTACGACCGGGCGATTCCGTCGGCAGAGGCGGTGGAGTTGTTTGATTCGTTTCTGACCGGACTTACGCGTTCTCTCCCGGAGTGTACGGTCATGGCGATCAGCGGAAATCACGACAGCCCCGCGCGGATCAATCTCTTTCGGGACATCCTTTCGGAAGAAAAGATCTTCATGATCGGGATTCCGCCGATGAAAGAGGACGAGCATATTTTCCGTACGACCCTGTTCGATGAGCATGGACCGGTCAATTTTTTTCTTCTCCCCTTCGTCCGCCCGTCGATGGTCCGTCCCATCGTAGGGACGGATGAAAACGGAAACAGCTGCTCGTACGATGAATCGCTGCGCCGGCTGCTGGCGAGGGAGGAAATCGATGAATCCGAACGGAATGTCATCGTGAGTCATCAGTTTTATCTTCCGAAAGGGACGGATGCGAATGCAGTCGAGCGGATGGAGTCGGAGATCGTTACCGTAGGCAACATCGATCAGGTCGGCGCGGATATACTTTCTCCGTTTGATTACGCTGCACTCGGCCATATTCACAAGCCGATGCGGGTCGGAAGTGAAGCGTTCCGGTACTGCGGGACGCCGATTCCCTGTTCGTTCGGAGAGGCGGACCAGCAGAAGGCGGTTCTCGAGGTGGAACTCGGGGAGAAGGGAACGGTTTCGGTTAAGGCCCTTCCCCTGTCCCCGCGCCGGAAGATGCGTGTGATCTCCGGAACACCGGAGGAGGTTTTCGAGAACGGAACGGATGATTATGTCCGCATTGATCTGACCGGCACCGCGGGCGAGGGGGAGACGGATCTGCAGGATATGCTCCGGACGGTATTTCCGAATCTTCTGGAAATCCGCCGGGTGGTTCCTTTTTCCGCCGATTACGCTGCAGGCGCACGTGCGGTTTCGGATGAAAGGACCGATCCATACAGCCTGTGCAGGGCGTTTCTGCCGGAAGAGACGGATGAAGAGGAGTATGCGCTGCTGCGCGAGATTGTAAACCATGTAAAGGGCGTCTGATGCGCCCGTTTTTCAATTCTGGAGAATAGATATGAGACCACTGCGGCTGACGATGCAGGCTTTCGGCTCCTATGGCGGACGGACGGTCATCGATTTTACAAGACCAAATCAGAATCTCTTTCTCGTGACGGGGGACACCGGATCCGGGAAGACGACAATCTTTGAGGCGATCGTTTTCGCGCTGTACGGAAGAGGATCCGACAAGGCGGGGAAATCCGGACGGACGGGTATGGATTTTCAGAGCCAGTATGTCGGGAAAGATGTGACACCCTTTGTCGAGCTGAGATTTTCGGAACGTGAGGGAGAGCAGGAACGGTACTATGTCGTGACAAGGATCCCCCAGCATGAGAGACGCCTCCTCCGGAAAAGCAAATCGAACCCGGAGGGGATCCGCGTCGAATCGGAATCGGTCACGATGCTTCAGCTGCCCGCTTCCGATTCGGAGGAGGGGATCCCCGTCGCCCGGACCATGGGGGAGATCAACCGAAAGATTATTGAGATCGTCGGCCTTTCCAGGGAACAGTTTACGCAGGTCGTGATGATCGAGCAGGGTAAATTCATGGAAATGCTGCGAAGCAGCACGGAGGAACGGAAAAAAATCTTCAGCCGCCTGTTCAATACCGGAATCTATCGGAAAATCACGGACGAGGCCGCCGAAAGGCTAAAAGGGGTTCGGGAAAAAAATCTGGGACTTCTCGAGGTGTGCAGATCCGCCGTGCAGCAGTGTGTAATACCGGAGAATGAGGATGATCTTGCGGCCCGGATGCGGGAAGAGCGGGATGAGATTCGGAAAACGGAGCGCTTCTCTCTGAAACGGTTCAACGGCTTCACAGAAGATCTCGCATCTCTGGATGCAAAGCTGCAGGCAGCGAAGGAAACCGCAGACGGCCGACGTGAAGCCGCGATCCGGAAAAGGGATGATGCGAGGGATGCGCTGACCCGGGCGGAAAGCCTCGCGTCCGCATATCGCCAGCTCGCTGAGGCGGAACAGACGCTTGCGCGGTGCGGTGAACAGGAAGATGAGATCAGGCGGAAACAGAAGCTCATTTCCCTTATCGAACAATCCTTTGAGCTGCTTGCCATGAAGCGGACCGCAGATGAATCAAAAAAGTCGGCGGAGGAAACGGCCGGGAAGATCCGTGATCTGGAAGAGAAACTTCCGGAACTGGAAGAACAACACGCCGCCGCGGAAAAAAGGGCAGCCGATGCAGGAAATTTGAGAGATGCTGCACTTTCGGAATTCTCTGCCGTGAAGGAAAAGGCGGACCGGGCGCGAAACGTGCTGCGCGAGATCCGCAGCGCCGGAAAAAAAGCGGAAGCGGCAAAACGGAAGGCGGCGGAGGCTGCGGCCCGGGTGGAAGAATCACGGGAACGGATCACAAAGTTCGAGGAAAGAGAGAACGATGCGCGGAAAAGGGCGGAAGAGCGTTCGGAGATCCCGGTCCTTCTGGAGAAGATGAAAGTACAGTTTTCGCAGGTGGAAAAACTTGAAAATCGGGTGGCTGACCTGCAGAAGGCGGCGGCGGAGACGGAACGCGCCGGCGCGCGGTCGGCCGGTCTTCAGAGACGATACTTCGAGGCAGGGAAACAGTACGGTGAGGCGCTGTTTCTGTACCGGGAGAGGCGAAGCGTGTTTTTTGACAACATCGCCGGAGTAATTGCTTCCGATCTGAAAGACGGGGCACCCTGCCCTGTCTGCGGATCTGCCATCCATCCGCATCCGGCGATACAAAAGAAGGAGCGGCTGGTCACAGAGGAAGAGCTGACACGTCTTGAGAAGGAGTCCGACGCGCTGGGCGAGACGCAGCGCAGGCTTTCGGAGGAGGCTGGTTCCGCCCGGGCTGTTTATGAGGAACAGGCAAAAGTCCTGCATGAGGAAGTTGCGGGGCTGCTTCGGGATGCAGCCGGGACGGCAGGAATCGGGCGTGACGAAGTATTTTCCGGAGAGATTTCCGAGGATCCGGAAACAATCCGGCGCCGGATCGGGGAGGCAGCCTCCGCTATCCGGAAGGAGGCCAAAAGAGTCCGGAAGGAAATAGTCCGTCTGGAACAAGCGGGGACAGAACGCTCCGCTGCAATCGCAGAGGCGGAGGAGTGCAGAAAGCAAAAAGAACGGCTCGCGGACGAGGACCGGCAGCTCCGGGAAGCGGCGGCGCAGTCGGCGACGGAGGCGGAACGAAGCGCGGCGGTTCTGGAAAATCTCTCGAAGACTGCACCGGAATTTCACTCGGAGGAGGAAGCGGACCTGGCGCTTCACGCGGCGGGAGAACGTTCCGCTCGTGCGGAAAGCGGGTATCAATCTGCAATCTCTGAGGAACAAAACCGAAAATCGGAAAGGGACCGGGCACAGGCGCTTCTCGCGGACCGGAAAAAGGCGCTTCCCAAGTTAACAGAACAGTTCGAACGGGATCTTCTGACGTATCGGGAGGGGATGGAAAGCCGGGGTCTGTCCGAGAGCGGGTGGATGCGAATTACGAAAGAGTATCCCGATGAAAAAGCAGCCAGAGGCCGGCTTCTGGATGAGATCGGGTCGTTCCGGGAGAAGAAAAGCAGCGCGGAACGGCTGAAGACCGCCGCGAAAGAAACGATCGGAACACAGGAAAAGCCGGATCTGGAGGTCCTTGAGAAAGAACGGCGAAGGACAGAGGATCTCTATCAGACGGCTGCAAAAGAAGCGGAAACGGCGGACCGGTTCTGGCAGACGGACCGGACGGTTCTTTCCACGCTGCAGGAAAAATTAAAAGAAGGGGCAGAATCGATCCGCCTGGAGGAGCATCTTTCGTATCTCTATTCCGTACTCGCCGGGAAGGTTTCCGGCTCCAGAATGGATATTGAAACCTTCGTACAGCGATATTATCTGGAACAGATTCTTGTCAACGCGAATGCGAGATTCCGCGAGATGTCGATGGGACAGTTTGAACTGCGGATGGTCGATCTGGACCGGGCCGGCGAGGGCAGAAACCGCGGACTGGATCTTTCGGTCTATTCCTATGTGACCGGCCGGGAGCGGGAGGTCCGGACGCTCTCCGGGGGGGAATCCTTCCTGGCGGCACTGTCGCTTGCGCTCGGAATGGCGGATCAGATCACTGCGGGCCGGTCCTCGATCCATCTTGATATGATGTTCATCGATGAAGGATTCGGAACCCTGGATGACCGGTCACTCGATCAGGCTGTCCGCACCCTGCGGAAGATGGCGGGGGGTTCAAAGCTGATCGGGATCATTTCCCACGTCTCCGAGCTGAGGCAGGAGATGGAAGATCAGCTGATTGTTACGAAAAATGACAGGGGAAGCCATGTAAAGTGGCAGATCAGTTAAGAACATTTATTGAAATTTACATAAGCAGACACGCGATGAGTTATCCGTCGCGTGTCTTTTTATATAGTCAGAAAGCACAATAAAACATGATAAAATGAAATTTAATGCTACATTATAGCCAAATAAATTCGATTTTGTTATGACGATATTTTATAAACAGTTCAACTTGCAGATGCTGAAGGATTCACTCCTTGACACCGCGAAAACGACGGCCATGGTATTTATCATTTTGTTTGGCGCCTCCGCATTTACCGGTGTCTTCCTGTCGCTCGACGGTGACCAGATCATCTCGGACTGGGTGCTCGGCATCGGAATCGGCAAATGGGGAGCTCTGGCGATCATGCTCCTGATCGTTTTTATCCTTGGTATGTTCATCGACTGGCTCGGGATCGTGATGATCGTATTTCCGATCTTCCTGCCACTTATGGATCAGTTCGGCTTCGACCGTCTGTTCATCGTCGCGATCACCGCGGTGATGCTCCAGACCTGCTTTATGACACCGCCGTTCGGATTTGCGCTGTTCTACATCAAGGGAATCGTGCCGGATACCGTGAAGATGAAAGATATATATAAGGGTGTAATTCCGTTTATCGCGATCATCGTCGCGGTTGTGGTGCTCTGCATTCTGTTCCCAAATCAGCTGATCTACTGGCTTCCGAATATGCTGGCGGAGTAGATCTTCGGGAGCAAAGATCGGGACAGGTCGTTCCAGAATCCGTGTAAAAAGGGACCGGCGCCATTTCGGCGCCGGCCCTTTTTGCAGTAAAAAACCAGATATTGGGTAATTGCAAAGTTAAGATTTTGCGCCGCCAAGCGGAGCTTTCACCGGATGTTTGAAATCCGTGTAATCCGCCTCATCCCTCTTGGAGTAGAGCGATTTGAGGATAATCGGAGTCAGGATCGAACTGATGATGATCAACAGGATGACGGACGTGAAGTATTTTGACTCCAGCATTCCGACTTGCAGACCCTTCTGCGCGACGATCAGAGCGACCTCACCGCGTGTCATCATACCGGCGCCGATCTTCAGACTGTCTTCTCCCGTGAAACCGAGAAGCTTCGCGACACCGCCGCATCCGATGATTTTGCCGATCATTGCGATGGCGACGAATGCGAGAGAGAACCACAGAATACTCATGTCCAGCGTGCGGACGTTCGTCTGAAGGCCGATTGAGCAGAAGAATACCGGACCGAACAGCATATAACTGTTGATGTCCATCTTCCGTGCGATGTAATCGGAATCATCCAGTGAACAGAGAATGACACCTGCTACATAAGCACCGGTGATATCAGCGACGCCGAAGTAGCGGTCCGCGATATAGGAAAGCCCGAAGCAGAGTGCAAGACCGGCGATCGGGATACGCCGCGTATGCGGGTAACGTTTGTCGAGCGCTTTGAAAACCTTGAAGCAGATAAAACCGACGCCGACCGCAAACGCGAAAAACAGTACAGTCCGGAGAGCGACGAGGGCGATATTCGAGGACGGGTCCTTCAAGCCGATTACAAATGTGAGAACCAGGATGCCGATCACATCATCAATAATCGCTGCACCGACGATCGTTGTTCCGACCAGACCGGTCAGTTTGCCGAGCTCGCGGAGCGCCTGAACCGTGATCGAAACACTCGTGGCGGTCATGATTGTACCGATGAACAGCGCACGGTAGAACTCTTCCGTACCGACGGCGGACCATCCGTAAAAGCACATATACAGGATCGTACCAAGTACGAGCGGAACGAAAACGCCGCAGCAGGCGATCACTGTCGCCTTCGCTCCGGTTTTCCGGAGCTGTTTGAGGTCCGTTCCGAGGCCTGCGCTGAACATCAGCAGGATGACGCCGATCTCGGCAAGCGCCTTGATGACATCGGCATCCTGAACCCAGTTCAGAAGGCTCGGACCAATCAGCAGACCGGCTACGATCTCGCCCGCGACCTGAGGCGCGTGAAGTTTCCGCGCAACCAGCCCGAAAAACTTCGCGAAGATAATAATAATTGCAAGACTACGGATCAGTTCCAGAGTGTCCATAAAAAAGCCTCCTGTCCCTCTTTAACCAATCACATGGATCAGTAACCTCATTCTTTGAAACTTTACTATCATATACTGTGAAAGGGGAAAAAGCAAACAAATCCTTGAAATGTCGAAAATTTGTACAAACATCATGAAGTAATTCGAAACGAGGGCTTCCAATGCCTTTCATCGATTGTAAATCCGATTCGTGCTGGTACGCGGAACCATGATTTTACCGTCACATTTATAAATGAAAGCAGCGATGGTAAGACGGACATGGAATTTGCCATTAAAAATAAGAGATCAAGCGACGGTACGACGGGTGGTTCAAGTACCATCAGATGAAGAAAAATATCTTGACCGGAAAACGCAGATGTTATATTATAGGTAACAGACCGGTCGCTGTGAGATGGCATTGCCGGGTGTGCAGGATTAGTTCATTGGTAGAACGCCAGCTTCCCAAGCTGGAGAGGCGGGTTCGATTCCCGTATCCTGCTTCGAGTTAAAAAGATCGGAGAATTGTCCTGCAGGGGTTCCGGTCTTTTTTTATGTTCAGCTGCAAACGAAAAGGAGTGTCTATGTGGATTGCGGACCGATGGGAAGATTATGAGGTGCTCGATACATCCTCCGGCGAAAAACTGGAGCGCTGGGGCGGTTATACGCTGATCCGTCCGGATCCGCAGGTGATCTGGAATACCGAAAAAAAGGCCCCCGGCTGGAGACATCCGAATGCCCATTATCACAGAAGCAAAAAAGGCGGCGGAGAATGGGAATTTTTTGATCTTCCGGAGCAGTGGACGATTCAATACCGGAATCTCAAGTTTCAGTTAAAACCCTTCAGCTTCAAGCACACGGGATTATTTCCGGAGCAGGCCGTGAACTGGGACTGGTTCTCAGATCTGATCCGGAGGGCGGACCGTCCGGTCCGCGTGCTGAATTTATTCGCATACACCGGCGGCGCGACACTTGCCGCCGCGGAGGCGGGCGCGCACGTGACGCATGTCGATGCATCGAAGGGAATGGTACATTGGGCGAGGGAGAATGCGGAGTGTTCCGGGCTGTCTGACCGTCCGGTCCGCTGGCTTGTCGACGACTGCACGAAATTCGTCGAGCGGGAGATACGCAGGAACAGGCAGTATGAGGCAGTGATCATGGATCCGCCCTCCTACGGGCGGGGAC
Organism: uncultured Lachnospiraceae bacterium; assembly: GCA_902797025.1. Lineage (GTDB taxonomy): Bacteria > Bacillota > Clostridia > Lachnospirales > Lachnospiraceae > CADBRN01. The sequence continues at coordinate 8,384 of CADBRN010000039.1, read as the reverse complement.
CGAAGGGAGAGATCTGGAAGATTGAGGACTGCATCTTCGATCTGATCTCACTCGCGGCGAAGCTGCTCTCGGATCAGCCGCTCTTTTTCCTTGTAAATTCCTATACGACGGGACTTGCGCCGGCGGTTTTGACCTATATGATCCGGACTGCCCTAAAGGGGCGCGGAGGCAGAGTGGAATCTTCCGAGATCGGACTTCCCGTCCGTTCTACGGGCCTCGTGCTTCCCTGCGGAGCATCCGGAAGATGGTCCGCAGGGCCTGTTTCGAATTAACGATTTCATACGGCACAGCAGCAGGGTCCGGATCATGGGCTGAGCTTCTGCGCGGGGCACCGGCGGACCGTTCACAGAAAAGATCGGTCGGTCCGGGTTTCTTGACGGACAAAAGGATCCATATTACAATGTTCGGACAGGAGTACATTCGAAAATATGAAAAGAAAGAAAACAAAAAATCTGATTCTGATTATTGTTCTGCTTGTCATTCTGGTCGGCGCGCTCGTTGCGATCTTTTTTATCGGTAACTGGTATTATTCGAAACGTTTTCTGCCGAACACGACGATCAACGGGGTTGACGTATCGGATAAAACAGCGGATGAAGTGCGTTATGCACTTCAGGATAAAATCCGGGAATATACTCTGACGCTTCAGGAACGCGGAGGCGCTTCGGAAAAAATCACCGGAGATCAGCTGTATATGCAGTACGCGGACGACGGGAGCATCGACAGGCTTCTCGCAGATCAGAATAAAAAACTCTGGCTCGTTGAACTTGCAAAAGACAAGAAGCTTGCGGTGAGCACAGGTTTTACGTACGATGAGACGACGGTCGATACGATCATGGACAATCTTGATTGTTTCCAGGAATCCAATGTGACAGAGCCCGAGGATGCGCATATTGATGAGAGCGGCGACACCTTCACAGTCGTTGAAGCGCAGCAGGGTACGAAACTGAACCGCGACAAGACAAAGACCGCGATCGAGGATGCGGTCAAAAACGGGGATACCACACTAGATCTGGATGCCGCTGGCCTCTATGAAAATCCGGAGACGACGGCTGACAGTGAAGAACTTCAAAAGCAGTGCGATACGCTGAATACGATGCTGAAAGCCAGCATCACATATGATTTCAAAGACCGTACAAAGGTTGTCGACGCTTCTGTGATTCGCGGCTGGATCAAAAAGGATGCGGACGGCAATTACGCGCTCGATGAAAATGCTGTATCGGACTGGGTTGTGCAGATGGCCCGCGATACGGACACGTTCGGGCTTGCGCATTCGTTCACGACCTCGACCGGCGAGACGATTCAGCTTGCTGCAGGCGGCGATTACGGATGGCTGATCGCCCGCGATGCGACGACGCAGCAGCTGCTTGCGGATCTGAAAGAGGGTAAGACCGAGACGATTGAACCGGTCTATCGCTATAAGGGAACGGATCGTTCTACGAATGATATCGGGAATACGTACTGTGAAGTCAATATCTCGCTGCAGCGGATGTGGTGCTATAAAGACGGGCAGCTGATCGCCGATACTCCGGTCGTTACCGGAAATGAGGCTCGCGGAACGTGTACCCCTTCCGGATCGGTCTGGGCGATCGATGCGAAAGAGGCGAATGCGAACTTTGAGTCTTCGGGCGTCAAGGTGGATTACTGGCTTCCGTTCAATGACGGATGCGGAATTCATGACGCGAGCTGGAGATCTCAGTACGGCGGGACGATTTATAAAACGAACGGATCCCACGGGTGCGTCAACACACCGCACGACGCAGCGGGAAAAATCTTCGAGGTGATGAAGATCGGATATCCGGTCGTTGTATATTACAGTGTTGATCAGGTCGTCGGACCGAAACCGACCGGAACGGTTACAGCCGGCTGATCAAATATTTAAGGAAGAGGAAGACTCAATCATGAAGAAACCGATGAATATTGTTGTGCTCTGTGGCGGCACGAGCACGGAGCGGGATGTTTCGATTGTATCCGGAACGGGTGTTTGCGGTGCACTCCGCAGCCGCGGCCACCGTGCGATTCTGCTTGATGTTTATTTCGGACAGGAGGATGCGGACTTCGATGATCTGTTCCCGGAAGAGTACGATGCCGAACGTGCGGCGGATTCGATCCGCGCACGGAACCCGCTCTTAAAGGAGACGGAGCGGACCCGGCGGGGGTTCTTCGGGCCGAATGTGCTGGAGATCTGCCTGAAAGCGGACGTTGTTTTTTTGGCACTGCACGGCGCGAACGGCGAGGACGGCAAAGTGCAGGCGTCGTTTGATCTTTTCGGCATCCCGTACACGGGAACCGGTCATCTGAGCAGCGCCCTCGCGATGGATAAGACGATGTCGAAACAGGCGTTTCTGGCACACAGCATCCCGACCCCGAAAGGCTTCTCAGTTGTCCGGGATGAACTGGAAGAGGCGGACGGAAAGCCGGTCTATCCGAACCCGGAAATAAACGGCCTCTCCTACCCGGTTATCGTCAAGCCGTGCTGCGGCGGTTCCAGCGTGGGTGTGACGATCGCCCGCGATATCAGCGGGTATCGGTCCGCGATGGATACGGCGTTTGAACTCGAAGGCGAGGCAGTGGTCGAAGAGTTTATCACGGGCCGTGAGTTTTCCGTCGCCGTTATCGACAAGGAAGCGTATCCTGTGATTGAGATCGCGCCGAAATGTGGTTTTTACGATTATAAAAACAAATATTCGGCAGGCTCGACGGTGGAGACGTGTCCGGCGGATCTGACCGGTGAGAAAACCGCAGAAATGCAGGACATCGCGGTGCGTGCCGCGGCGGCCCTGGGTATCACGGATTACTGCAGACTTGATTTTCTTATGAGAGAGGACGGAGAACTCTTCGTCCTGGAAGCCAATACGCTTCCGGGCATGACGCCGACGAGCCTGATTCCGCAGGAGGCAGCGGTTCTCGGAATCAGCTATCCGGAGCTCTGCGAGAAATTGATCGCTATTTCGATGAAAAAATATGAAAAATAATATGGGGCAGGACTGATGAAAAATCTGACACTGAAAAACATCGCCGCGTGCTGCGGCGGGGCACTGAAGGGGGATCTTTCTTCTGCTGATTTTGAAGTCACTGCGATTACGACAGACAGCCGTACGGTAATCGACGGCTGTCTGTTTGCCGCAATCAGAGGAGAAAGAGTTGACGGACATCAATTTGCGGATCAGGTGATGGAGAACGGAGCCGCATGCGTGCTTTCCGAGGTCGATCTCGGATGGAAGAACCGGCCGTTCATTCAGACGGACTCTACGCTCGGCGCACTGAAAGCGATCGCGGAGTTTTATCTGAAGCAGCTGAATATTCCGGTTGTCGGCGTCACAGGATCCGTGGGCAAAACGAGCACGAAGGAGATGATCGCCTCGGTTCTCGGAGAAAAGTACAGAGTTCTGAAGACCGAGGGCAATTTCAACAATGAGCTCGGGCTTCCGCTCACCGTGTTCCGGCTTCGGGAGGGGGATGAAATCGCGGTGCTTGAGATGGGGATCAGTCATTTTGGCGAGATGCACCGTCTTGCGAAGATCGCCCGGCCGGACACCTGCGTGATGACGAACATCGGATGGGCACATCTGGAAAATCTCGGAACGCGGGACGGGATTCTCAGGGCGAAGTCAGAAATCTTTGATTATCTCAGGGAAGACGGTCATGTCATTTTGAATGGAGATGATGACAAGCTGCGAACGGTCCGCCCGAACGGTCATGATCCAGTCCGGTTCGGACTGGATCCTTCCAACGATGTATATGCGGACGCGATCGTTCCTCACGGATTCGACGGAACTTCCTGTACCATTCATACCGATGAGGGCAGCTTTGACGCAACGATCCGGATCCCCGGAAAGCATATGGTGTATAATGCACTCGCGGGTGCTGCGGTCGGCCTTACATACGGGCTGTCGATCGATGAGATCCGCCGCGGAATCGGGAATTGCAGAACACTCGCCGGAAGATTCAATATTATCCGTACGGGACGTTTTACAATCGTTGACGACTGCTACAACGCGAATCCCGCCTCAATGAAGGCTTCCCTTGAAGTGCTCCAGTCCGGAAGCGGGAGAAAGGTTGCGATACTCGGAGACATGGGAGAACTTGGCGCGGATGAAGTGCGTCTGCATGAAGAAGTCGGAGAAGCGGCAGGCGCCATGAAGATCGACGCACTCCTCTGTGTGGGACCGCTTTCGGAGAATATCGCGGCCGGTGCCAAAAAGACCGCGCCGGAGCAGATGGAGATCCGGTGCTTTGCTTCACGCGAAGATCTGATGATACATCTTCGCGAAGTGCTGAAAGATGGAGACACAATTCTTATAAAAGCCTCGCATTTTATGCAGTTTAACAGGATTGTAGATACATTGCGCGAGGCATGATCGTACGAAATGGTCCGCAAGTGGAGGGAGAGAGGCGGTTCCCGTAAAAAGTCACAGGATTTACCCCATATACAGCGGAAATTCTTGTTGATTTTCTTCAGATAGTGGTATATAATCTGTTTGTAAAAAGAATTTACCCTTCAAAAAATTTTTTTTACAATTAATAACCCCTTATTAATTATTTATACTCCCCTCGGAACACCCCGGCAGCTCCCCTGCCGGGGTGTTTCACTGTACAAAAACAGTAAAAAAATGCCTGTTGATCTTTAGCCTGCGATGGTATAAAATTAAGAAAAATTTAATAAAGCAGTTATCGTTATATCTTTGCATAATATTTTGTTTTTATAAACAAAGGGGGACTTATTATGCAGAAGAAACTTATAATTGTAACTGGTTTATTGTGCTGCCTGACTGCAGGTATCTCTACAGCCTATGCAGACGGGCAGGTCCGTGCAGAGAACGGATCGTTTCCGCGTACAGGGGAAGTCGATATGTACCGCCTCTACAATCCGAACAGCGGCGAGCATTTTTATACCGCAAATTCCGGTGAGAGAAATACGCTCGTGACAGCCGGATGGAATTATGAAGGGGTCGGCTGGATCGCTCCGGAATCAGGGGTTCCGGTCTACCGGCTTTATAATGCGAACGCGGGGGATCATTTCTACACGGATGATTCGTCTGAGCGGGACAGCCTTACCGGCGCAGGTTGGAAGTATGAAGGCATCTGCTGGTATTCCGATGCGGACAAAAGCTGTCCGGTCTATCGTCAGTACAATCCGAACGCGAAGAGCGGCTCACACAATTTCACGACTTCGGTCAGTGAAAAGAATGAGCTGGTTCAGGCGGGCTGGAAGGACGAAGATATCGCGTGGTACGCGAAGGCAGCTGCGGGCGCAGGGAATACCGGTTCTTCGAACGAGGTTCCGGATGCTTCATCGCAGGCTGTTTCCGGACAGAGCCGGAATGTGTCCAATCTCGGCGATGCGGGCAATCTCGCGATTCCGGCGATCGGGACGGATGTCGCTTTGAATTCAAACGGCGATGCACAGGCAATCGTTGACCGTGAGAATTCCGCAGCCTATCTGGAAGGCTGGGCACAGCCTGTCATCGCGGATCACAATTACCAGAGCAATTTCAGGCAGCTGAAAAACTGCAGCGGCCAGTACTGCTACGTGACAAGGGACGGGAATACGGTTCGATACCGCTGCGTCCTGGTCGAAGCAGGAAAAAACACCGGGTCAGCGCTGCTCACCGCATCCGGGAAGAATGTAACGACAGACCATGTGAGTGATCTTGTGATTTACACCTGCCAGACCGTATCTGAGGGCGGCGGAGTGTGGATCACAGAGTGGAATGCCGCGTGAGCAACGATTAAGAATTAGATAAGATATAACGATACGAAGCGAACCGCCCTGTTTTTTTTCAGGGCGGTTTTCTTCCCGGAGGCAGTCTGATATAATGTGACGTGAAAGTGATGAAAGACGGTATAATTTTACGGAGATGATATGGAACAATTTGAATTGATCGCACCGTGCCATTTCGGACTGGAATCGGTGATGAAGCGTGAAGTCACGGATCTCGGCTATGATGTGACGCACGTAGAAGACGGAAAGGTCACTTTTGCAGGAGATGCGCAGGCGATCGCCGATGCAAATCTGTTTTTACGGACGACAGAGAGGATCCTTCTGAAGACGGGAGAATTTACCGCGGTGACATTCGATGAATTGTTTGAACAGACGCGTGCGATTCCGTGGGAGCGGTACATCCCGAAGGACGGAAAGTTCTGGGTCGCGAAGGCAAATTCGATCAAGAGCAGACTGTTCAGTCCGTCCGATATTCAATCCATCATGAAAAAGGCGATTGTAAGCCGGCTTCAGTCGGTATACGGCATCAGCTGGTTTGAAGAAACAGGAGCGTCCTACCCGATCCGCGTTTCGATTTTGAAAGACCGGGTGACGGTCAGTCTTGATACGACCGGCGTGTCGCTGCATAAACGCGGCTATCGGCGCCAGACTGCAAAAGCTCCGATCAGCGAGACACTGGCGGCGGCACTTCTGATGCTGACGCCCTGGAGCGGAAGCCGGATTCTGGTCGATCCATTCTGCGGAAGCGGGACTTTTCCGATCGAGGCGGCGATGATGGCCTGCCATATGGCTCCGGGAATGAAGCGGTCGTTCCTCGGTGAAGAATGGAAAAATCTGATCGAACCTTCGTGTTGGAACAATGCGCGTGAGGAAGCGGAGGACCTCGTGGATCGTTCCGTACGGACGGATATTCAGGGGTATGATATCGACGGAGAGGTTCTGGAAGCCGCACGGGGAAATGCAGAACGGGCCGGCGTGACGGGACTGATTCATCTGCAGAGACGGCCGGTATCGATGCTTTCGCACAGCGGTTCTTACGGGTTTATCGTGACGAACCCGCCGTACGGCGAGAGGCTGGAGGAAAAGGAGAAACTCCCGGAACTGTACAGGACACTCGGTGAACGGTTTGGCCTCCTCGACACATGGTCGCTGTATTTGATCACCGCATTTGACGACGTGGAGCGCTGCTTCGGACGGAAAGCTGCGAAGAACCGTAAGATTTACAACGGGATGATCAAGACGTATTTTTACCAATATCCGGGTCCGCGCCCGCCGAAGCGAAGCTGAGGAGATTTATGAAGACAATCGTATTTGCAACCGGCAATTCCGGAAAAATGAGAGAGATACGGGAAATTTTAGATGGCCTTCCCTGCCGTGTTCTGTCGATGAAAGAGGCGGGGATCACGGCCGATCCGGAGGAAAACGGCACTACGTTCTCGGAAAATGCGATGATCAAGGCGAGGGCAGCGGCCGCAGCTGTTCCGGGAACGAAGCTCGACCCGGAGAACACGATTATTCTCGCGGATGATTCCGGTCTTGAGATTGACGCACTCGGAAAAGAGCCCGGTGTATGCTCCGCCCGTTATATGGGAAGAGATACCTCGTACCACATCAAAAATGCCGAACTGATCCGAAGACTCAAAGGCGTTCCGCCGGAAAAACGTACCGCACGCTTCGTCTGTGAGATCGCGGCGGTCCTGCCGGACGGCGAAACATTCACTGTCCGCGGCACAATCGAGGGAAAGATCGGGTACGAGGAGCGGGGAGAGAACGGTTTCGGCTACGATCCGATTTTTTATCTTCCGGATCTGTCGCGCACGACCGCCGAGCTGCCGATGGACGAGAAAAATAAGATCAGCCACAGGGGAAAGGCCCTTCGGGCGGCGAGAGAAGAGCTGCAGAGACGGGGACTCTTGTGACATTCCGGGGAGACGGTTATGAAAATACTTGTTGTAAGCGATACGCATGGATACGCCGAACGTCTGCTGACCGTCAGAGACAGGACAGGCTCTGTCGATGTTCTGATTCATGCCGGCGATATCGAGGGCCAGGAGGATTATATCCGGAATATTTTTGACTGCCCGCTTTTTATGGTTGCGGGAAACAATGACTGGGGATCCGGACTGAAACGGGAGCTGACGTTCCGCATCGACGATTTCCGGATCTTCCTGACACACGGCAACCGTTACGGTGTTTCGCTCGGCACAGAGCGCCTGCTCGCCGAGGCGGAGGTGCGCAGAGCGGACATCTGCATCTTCGGCCACACGCACCGTCCGACGCTTTTTAAGAAAAATAACGTCACGATGATGAATCCCGGTTCGATCGCCTATCCCCGCCAGATCGGGAAAAAACCGACGTACGGGCTGATTGAGATTGACGAAAACCACATGCCGGGCTTCCGCATCGAACAGATTGATTAAAAAAATAGAAAAAAAAGAAAAATAACACTGGACAATACAAAAAATTAATTATATAATAATCAAGCGTCATGCGACGGGGATACATTCCGTTCAACGTCCGGATGATGCGGACCGCCGAAGCCGGATGCGGGAGCGGCGGAACGAGGGGAACTGGAACATCCTCCTCAAAGCGGGGTGTGGCTCAGTTTGGCTAGAGCGCCTGGTTTGGGACCAGGAAGCCGCAGGTTCGAATCCTGTCACC
>CADBRN010000038.1 GCA_902797025.1 uncultured Lachnospiraceae bacterium | reverse complement strand
TGCGCAGAATCGTTACACGATCCTTAAATTCCTTAAGACGATCCTGCGCAGCTTTTATTGCTTCACCGTCCTGGTCTATCCCGATGAGTCTCCCATCTGCGGACAGACGTCTGCACACCTCCAGTGCGTGGCCGCCGCCTCCCACAGTGCCGTCCACGTATACGCCGTCCGGTTTTACCCGAAGCGAATCGATTGTCTCATTCAGCAGTACTGATGTATGTTCAAATTTTTTCATAAGCAAAGCCCTTACAGATTAATGCCCAGTTCGGTAAGTCCCTCGGCAATGCTGTCCATATCATCGCAGCTGCTGTTCTCTGCCCACTTCTCCTTGCTCCAGACTTCGATCCGGTTCAGGTTTCCTGTCAGAACCACATCCTTTGTGAGACCGGCATATTCCCGCAGCGTCGCCGGTACGAGAATTCTCCCCTGCCTGTCCAGTTCACACACGGATGCTCCTGCCACAAAGAAACGGGTGAAGGTTCGTGCATTTTTGCTGGTAAGTGGCAAACTGCGCAGCTTCTTTTCAAACTCTTCCCACTCCCCTTTTGGGTAGATCGAGAGACACCCGTCCAATCCCTTCGTCAGGACAAACGAATCTCCGAGTTCGTCTCTGAACCTGGACGGGATGATCAGACGCCCCTTGGCATCGATCGTATGATTGTACTCTCCCATGAACATAAGCTGTCAACCTCGAAACGGCGGTGTATGGAAGACTCCCCTCCTCCATTTTGCACCACTATTTACCACTTTTTACCACTTATGCATTTATTTTAGTCTATGGAGAGGGATAATTCAACCTCAAAACGAAAAATCACAATTTTGCCACATTTTACCGGATATACACAGAGCGCCGCGTTCTGCATCCGAACATCAAAATAGCAGCCCCGCAGATCATAAAAATGACCCGCGAAGCTGCTATCATTCTGTGTCCCGTTCAGACGACGCGCCGCACAGCCAGTATCGTCCGGTATGCCGCGTTCTGGCTGACTTTGATGCCCGTGCGCGCACTCGACGCATGAACAATCCGCCCTCCGCCGATATAAATCGCACAGTGTCCGTCGTAGCAGATGATGTCGCCCGGCTGTGCCTCCGCATAGGAAACTCCTCTGCCGACGCCGCGCAGTTCCGCCGACTGGCGGGGAACACTGTAGCCGAAATGTGCGTACACAAGGTGAATGAATCCGGAACAATCCGTCCCGTTCGAAAGGCTGTTTCCTCCCCACACGTATGGATGCCCGACATAATTCAGCGCAAAGTTCACGATCTCCTGACCGCCCGCCGTTCCTCCTCCGACGACGCCGTCGGAATCCTCCGCTCCGCCGGACGGCGCGGCCGCTGCCGCCTGCTCGGCGATGAGCTGCTGAATCTGCTGATTCTGCCGGCCGATCAGCTGCTGATATTGGGCGGCCCTCGCCTGTGCATCCGCGAGCTGCGTATCATAATCCGCGGACGTCGCCTTCGCCTGCTCCAGCATTCTCTCCAGATCCGCCTTCTCCGATTCCTGCTCGGATTTCATCGTCTCGAGCTCTGATTTTTCATCTTCCTGCTCCGTCTCGAGTTCGTCGACTTCTTCGACCGTCGCGGAATATTCTTCCAGGCACTCCCTGTCATAATCATACATCTGTTCCGTATATTCCGCCTTGTTCAGGATATCTGAAACATCCGCTCCGGAGATCAGCGCACCTGCCCAGCCGGTCCCTCCGCTGTTCTCATAGATGTACTGAATGCGCTTTTTCATGGCGCTGTACTCACGGTTTTTCTTCGTCTGCGCCGCATTCAGCCTCGCCTTCGTCTCCTTGATCTGTTCCTGCTTATCCCCGATCTGGGCGTTCAGTGAATCAACCGAGGCGATCGTCGTGACGAGATTTGCGTCAAGACTGCTGATCTGACCGGTAATCTCCTGTTTTTTCGTTTCAAGATCATTGATCGAATTTTGCAGTTCTTCCAGTTTTGCCGTGTTTTCCGCCGTTTTCTGCCTGAGACCTTCCACGGTGTCCGCACCGGCCGGCACTGCCTGTGCCGCGGTCAGAAGGACCGCCGCGGCAGCCGCAAGAAACCCCTTTTTATTCATGCGCGAATCTCCCCGTAGTTACCAGATCTTCCGTTCTCTTCTGATCAGACGTTGAAGCGGAACAGAATGACGTCGCCGTATTTTACGACATACTCTTTTCCCTCGGTCCGCACAAGTCCTTTCTCACGTGCCGCCGCGTAGGAACCGGCGTCGAGGAGATCCTGATAGTTGACAACCTCTGCGCAGATGAATCCGCGCTGCATATCGGAGTGGATCTTTCCCGCGGCCACAGGTGCCTTCGTTCCGATCTTAATCGTCCACGCGCGGGACTCATCTTCTCCTGCCGTCAGGAAGCTCATGAGACCGAGCGTGTGATAGCTCGCCTGAATCAGCTTATCCAGTCCGGAAGATTTCACGCCGAGGTCCGCGAGAAACTCTTCCTTCTCATCGTCGTCAAGTTCCGAGATTTCCTCCTCGATCGACGCACAGATCACGAATACCTCACTGCCCCGGGCAGAAGCATATTCGCGGAGTTTCTGAACGTAATCATTGCCAGCGCCATCGTCGGCAAGGTCCTCTTCCCCTGCGTTTGCCGCGTAGATCACCGGTTTCGCGGTCAGAAGATTGTACTCCGCAAACCAGCTCTCCTCTTCCTCATCCTGCAGTTCGAACAGGGACGCATCCTTTTCCGCCTCCAGATGTTCCTTCAGACGCTTCTGCATCTCGTACTCCGCCGCCGCCTTTTTATCCATGCGGGCGGACTTCGCCGTCTTTGCCATGCGGCGCTCAAGAACCTCCAGATCTGCAAAAATCAGCTCGAGATCAATCGTTTCAACGTCACGAAGCGGATCGACGCTTCCGTCGACATGAATGACATTGTCATCATCGAAGCATCGTACGACGTGAATGATCGCGTCCACCTCACGGATATTCGCGAGAAACTGATTTCCGAGGCCCTCACCCTTCGAGGCTCCGCGGACCAGACCCGCGATATCGACGAACTCGACGACCGCCGGCGTCACCTTTTTCGAATGATAAAACTCACCCAGCAGATCCAGACGGTGATCCGGGACCGGAACGACTCCTACGTTCGGATCGATCGTACAGAACGGATAATTTGCCATCTCCGCGCCCGCCTTCGTGAGTGAATTAAACAGCGTACTCTTTCCTACATTCGGAAGTCCGACGATTCCTAATTTCATATCTCCTTATATCTCCTTTAAAACTCTTTCTTTCAGAGGCTTTTTCTGTTTTTCTTCTGTATTCTCGAAGCAACACAAAATTAGCACGTACATTATACGCTAACAGCGGCCTGATTGCAATGAAGTTCAATATCGACCGGTTTTGGCCGGTTTTGGACGCTCCATGAAACCAGACTGTCTGCCCGCATCGCGCCTCTTGCAAATCAGGTGTGTTTTTGTTGGGAAACGCCGGATGAGTTTACGTTAGGGCCTGTCTTCTTTTGGCAGAATGGTGTATCCATGCTGGTTAATCGACGCATGGCGGAGATCTCCGAGATCATGTGCGGCAAGGTGCTGATGACCTATGACGAATTATCGGGAATGCTCGAGAGAAGATCAGGCTGGCTGGAAGCGAAGACAAAGTATCGAGGCTGCAGCGCAGATCCGGCGTCCCGGACCGGACATCCGGATCATTATCGTCACTTTCCTGCCGGACGCGGACTGCCTTGCAAGAGCGAAAAGGCCGGAGCGGACAGTATGTGGTACAAGGATGCATCCGAAGAATCCCTGATAGATGTGACCGACCGCACGATGGAAGGAGAACACATCTTTCCGGACAAATCCCCGGCAGTAACCGTAGGATCTGTCCGGAACGACGAGCTTACCGCAGCGGAAAACGATACGGAAACAAAATAGCAGAATCAGGATTTATTCTGAAAATACGGTGCAAGAAGCGCTGCAACGTTGGAAATGGGCATGGTCTGAAGAATAATCTTTCCCGGACCGCGGACCACCGTATTAAAAACGCCCTCTCCTCCCAGCAGCATATTTTTCACTCCGGGCACCGTCACCACATCCATGGTGCAGGTTTCGTCCATGGCTGCAAGATAACCGGTGTCCACGATCATTTCCTGACCTTCTTTCAGAGTATATTCACAGCCGAAGCCGTCAATCTCAATAAATGCGGTGCCACTCCCGGAAAGCTTCTGCATGACGAAACCCTCTCCTCCAAAAAGTCCCTTCCCGAGTTTTTTCTGAAAGTACATGGAAAGCTCCACACTTTCCTCGGCGGCGAGGTAAGCCCTTTTCTGCACAATTACACTTTTCCCCGGACTGATTTCAACCGCGTTGATCGAACCGGGAAAGCTGGAGGCAAATGCAATCATCCCTTCTCCATTCTGCGCCGTGTAACGGTTCTGAAAAATACTTTCACCGGAGAACATCCTGCCGAACATCTTTTTCAGTCCTCCTCCGGATGTTGTTTCCATCTTCATATTCGGACTCATCCAGCTCATGCTTCCGCTCTCAGTCATCATGGATTCTCCAGCCTGAAGATAGCACTCCACCACCGGAAGATTTCCACCTTTTATCTCGTATCTCATACCTTCTCCTCTCTTTAAAACCCGCTGACTCTGTAAACGACAAACTCGGTCGCCGACTTGTCCGCCCTGTCCTCTGTCATGCCCACAAGTACGGTGCCGTCTGACAGCCGTGCAGCTGTACTGATCCAGGGATAATTTGTTCCGAAAAGCTCGCTGTCCTCTGCCGATCCCAGCAGGCTGCCGTCGCTCTTCCAGAAGAACAGTTCTCTCATATTTCCGTCCAGACCGATGAATCCGCTGTCGGTCTCCTGAACATTTGTGATACTTCCCAGAGACTGTTCTCCGCCGAATTCCTGATTTCCGAGTTCCATCTGCTGATTTCCTTCGGTATCCAGAATCCAGACCGTCTCATTCTTTGTGTCCGGATCTTCACCCGCTATGAAAATATGGTTTTCGCTCAGGCTGGCTGCCCTGATCCGGTCTCTGGAAATAACCGGCCATGCTTCTTTCGAAGCCTTGCTCCCGTCGATTACCACTTTCTCCGGGGCCGATCCGTAGAACCAGGAAATCCCCCATGTCCCGCTGCTGTGTATCACTGCCTGGTCGATGTCGTCGTTTGTCGCGACGATCTTGCCATCTTTCACAGTCAGCATCGGCGACATAAAGCCTGTCAGATACAAATTTCCGTTCCGGTCCGCAGAAATCTCTTCATAATCGTCATCCAGATCCATGGTGCTCTTCAGCGTCAGCGTATCTCCCAGCGTATATTCATACAGAACATGATCCAGCAGGATATACAGACGGTCCCCGACCGCAGCCATTCTGCCGCTGAAAATATCGTATGCCAGAAGCGGCTCCTCAAACGGAACCCATACCGAATGAATCGTGGTATCCGCGATCATCTTTGAATGCTCGCGATCGGCAGAAAATGCTTCTCCCTCCCACGGCCAGGGATAATCCGTGTTTCCGGTATCCTTGAGATGAAACGCCAGGTTCCTGATCAGTTTATCCGCAGCCGGATCTGAATACTCGCCGGAGAGACTTACCGTCACCGTGGTTCCGGAAGCGGTATCTCTTCCCATATAGGTAAGAACCGGCTCTCCCCAACTGACCGTCTCGGTGAATACGCAGGGTACCCCGCCGATATTTTGCTGTTCCACCGTCTTATCTGCCACCAGCGCATATTCGTCAATATCTGCTGTATGCAGAAAATTTCGGTACCCGCTGCAGTCTTCTACTGTGGCAGAAATATTCACATAGATCAGGACGTTCTCGCCCTGTTTATACTCCAGCTGAGAATAGCTGCTGGTTTCGCTGTCTCCCTTGTGGTCCTCGTTCTCCTGCCACCCCTCCGGGTAATAGAGATCCCAGAGGGTCATTTCCAGATGGGTGCCACTTGTATCCCTGTTATCCGCCTCTCCGGTTCCGGACACGGCGGAAGAAGCACTCTCTGACGGCTTCACGCTTTCTGACGACGAGGTCTGACCGGCGCCTTCACTGCCCTTCGGGCCTGCTCCGCCGCACCCGGCGAGGATTCCCGCCGATAGCAGCAGAATGCCGGACAGCAGAATCGCCGGACCTTTTTCTAATGCAAACTTCTTATTTTTCCTCATGATAAATACCTCCTTCCGCATTTTTCGTCATCTGCCGTGGATAATCCTTTCAGAATCTTTGATCCGTCGTATGCGCGCTTCCGTCGTATATCATTTAATAGCTGAGTTGTAATCCGAGACGCCAGTTTGTAAGACGAGATGCTTGTTTGTAAATTGAAAAGTACATATTTGTAAACGAAACGCC
>CADBRN010000037.1 GCA_902797025.1 uncultured Lachnospiraceae bacterium | reverse complement strand
TATGCTCGTGTAAGCGAAGTTTACAAAGCATAAAAAAGTAGAAAATACAGCTTATTATTGGCTGATGAAAGTCAGCCTTTTTAGTGTACACAAAAATAATAAGAATAGGGCTAAAAGAAAAACCTGCTTGGAAAAGTAATTTACGCTTGATTTTTCTTAGCAGGTTTTATTGCCTGATTTTTCCTTACACTTTATAATAGCATCATGGAAAAGCGAAAGATTTTATCAAGCAAAACATTTTTATACCTGACGGAATTTTTTTCGGGCATGTCCGTGATGGCGGTTGAACTCGGAGCAAACCGGCTGCTCGCTCCGTACTTCAGTTCATCACAGATCGTCTGGACGATTATCATCGGGACGATCATGATCGCGATGGCCCTCGGAAATGTCTTCGGCGGACGCTCCGCGGACAAGAACCCGGATCCCGACCGGCTCTACCGGAGGATCCTCATCGCCGCCATCTGGATCGCCGCCATCCCCATCTTCGGAAAATATGTCATTCTCGGCATCTCGGCACTGATGGTCATTACGGTCAGCACAAATCTGCTGATCTGGGCGGCCTTGTTTTCATGCCTTGTAATCTTCGTCTTCCCGCTGTTTCTGCTCGGAACCGTAACACCGTCCCTGATCAGATTTTCGGTGGATTCTCTTGAAACAAGCGGAAGTATCGCGGGAAAGCTCGGCGCGGCAAATACGATCGGAAGTATCATCGGAACCTTTCTTCCGACTTTCGTCACGATCCCCGCGGTCGGGACATCCGTCACATTCCTGATTTTTTCCGGCGTCCTGCTTGTGCTCTGTATCCTGTATTTCGCAAGCGGAAAGCATCCGAATCCCGCAAAAGTTGCAGCGATCGCCGCCGTTTTTGCCCTGCTGTGCGTCTTCGGACACAACAGCAGCTTCGCATTCTGGGAAAAGGATCTGACCTACGAAGGTGAATCGGTCTACAATTATCTTCAGGTCAAAGAGGATGAGCAGACCGTAACTCTTTCAACGAACGTGCTCTTCGGTGTTCAGTCCGTTTACGAAAAGAGCAGCCGCCTGACCGGCATGTATTACGACTACGCGATGGCGGCGCCTCTGATGGCATGCGGCACCGCGCCCGGACGGGGCCGGACGGCCGACATCCTCATCCTGGGAAACGGAACCGGCACGTACGCGACGCAGTGCGAACGCTATTTTGAGGGAATGAATATCGAAGGCGTCGAGATCGACGGAAAAATCATGGATCTGGCCACGAAATATTTCGACGAGCCGGAGGATGTGAAAGTCACGGAATACGACGGCCGCGCATATCTGAACGCGGTCGATAAAAAATATGACGTGATTATGGTGGATGCGTACCGCGACATCACAATCCCATTCCAGATGTCCACGGCAGAATTTTTCAGCGAGGTCCGCGATCATCTCAATGACGGCGGCGTAATGGTCGTCAACATGAATATGCGCAGTGAAGCGGCGGACGGAACGGGTGAAAAAAGCAGCGACGACATCAACGCCTTTCTCGCAGATACGATTTCCCGTGTATTTCGTCAGGTCTACACCGTCGACGTCCCCGGGACGACGAACCGGGAACTGTTCGCCTCAAACCGGACCGGCGATGAGACGCTCCCCCTTGCACTTTCCTCCTCGCTCCCGTCTGTTTCCAGGGACGATCTGCAGGATCTGATGAAGAACGTGGCGCAAAATCTCGTCCCCTACACAGCCGGACGCCACATCATGACCGACGACAAGGCTCCTGTGGAAATGCTCGGAATCCGCCAGATCGACTCGATCATTCAGGAGGAGGCCGGATACTACAGGGAGCAAATTAAAAGCGGGAATTTTTCACTGGAATAACGAAAAAAGCACCTGCCGGACGCAGATCCATCCTCTGCTCCGACAGGCACTTTTCACGATTTCTGCTGTTCTCGGATCATGATTCCGATCAGTCGACCGGTTTAAACTCATCTTTGCCTACGCCGCAAACCGGGCAGGTCCAGTCATCCGGAAGATCCTCAAATGCAGTTCCCGCAGCGATACCGTTGTCCGGAT
Source organism: uncultured Lachnospiraceae bacterium (assembly GCA_902797025.1). Lineage (GTDB taxonomy): Bacteria > Bacillota > Clostridia > Lachnospirales > Lachnospiraceae > CADBRN01. Next base: position 71,955 of record CADBRN010000037.1, on the reverse strand, counting down.
CGCCTACAGCAGGATCATAGATATAGCCGCACGGCTCACACTCATATTTTTTCATCTCACAAGTCCTTTCTTATATGTTTCAATCAGTAATAATTCTTGATTTTGATTATAGAGGATCCGAATCTATATTGCAAGCGAAAGTCGAATCTTTTCAATTTTCCGGAAATATATTACTATAAAGATCAGGCAGAAAAGGCCGGTATGATCTCTTCCGGCAGAACAGGAGAACTGTATGGAATTTCGTCCATGTATCGATGTCCACAATGGTGCGGTCAAGCAGATCGTCGGCGGCACTCTGAGCGATCTCGGAGACCGCGCGCAGGAGAATTACGTCTCGGAAAGGGACGGAGCCTGGTTTGCAAAGCTCTACCGGAGCTGCAGCCTTCCCGGCGGTCATGTAATCATGCTGAATCCCGAGTCCTCCCCGTACTATGAAGCGACAAAGGCACAGGCTCTCTCCGCCCTCTCCGCGTGGCCCGGAGGGCTTCAGATCGGCGGAGGCATCAATGCGGACAACGCGTCTTCCTTCCTTGATGCGGGCGCGGGCCGTGTCATCGTGACATCCTACGTCTTCCGTGACGGAATCATCGCCTGGGATAACCTGAAAAAGCTGACGGACGCGGTCGGTTCCGATCATCTCGTACTGGATCTCTCCTGCCGGAAACGGGACGGCGAATACTACATCGTCACGGACCGCTGGCAGAAATTCACAGACACAAAGGTAACCGGAAAAACACTGGAGCTGCTGTCCTCACACTGCAGCGAGTTTCTCGTCCACGCAGCGGACGCAGAAGGAAAACAGGCCGGTATTGAAGCAGGTGTCGTGAAAATTCTGGCGGAGATGGACGGTTTCCCGATCACATACGCCGGCGGCGTCGGAAGTTTTGCGGATCTTGACACGCTTCGCACCCTGGGAAAGGGACGCCTCAATGTCACCATCGGAAGCGCCCTCGATCTCTTCGGCGGGCCGATGCGCTTCGAAGAGGTCCTCGCCGCCTGCGACTGACACAGCAGCGAAACTCCGCCGCCTGCTATTCTTATACAAAGAACCTGCTCCGGGAGCAGGTTCTTTGCTTATATTATTTACAGATCACAGTGGCCGACGGTTCTCGGGAACGGCAGCACATCGCGGATGTTTGCGATTCCGGTCAGATACATGATGCACCGCTCGAATCCCAGGCCGAATCCCGCGTGACGCGTCGTTCCGAAACGGCGCAGATCCAGATAAAACTGGTAATTGTCGATATCCATCCCCAGCTCCTTCATGCGGTCAAGCAGCTTGTCGTAATCTTCTTCTCTCTGGCTGCCTCCGATAATCTCGCCGATGCCCGGAACAAGGCAGTCCATCGCCGCGACCGTCTTTCCGTCGTCATTCTGTTTCATATAGAAGGCCTTGATATCCTTCGGATAATCGGTGACGAAAATGGGTTTTTTGAAGACCTGCTCGGTCAGATAGCGCTCATGTTCCGTCTGAAGATCGCATCCCCAGCTAACCTTGTAATCAAACTGATCATTATGTTTCTCGAGCAGTTCGATCGCCTCCGTATACGTCACGCGTCCAAAATCCGAGTTCGCGACGTGGTTCAGCCTCTCGATCAGACCCTTGTCGACAAATTTGTTGAAGAACGCCATTTCTTCGGGAGCCTCTTCCATCACGTAACGGATGATGTATTTCAGCATGCTTTCCGCGAGTTCCATGTCATCCTCAAGATCCGCGAACGCGACCTCCGGCTCGATCATCCAGAACTCCGCCGCATGACGCGTCGTGTTGGAGTTTTCGGCGCGGAACGTCGGACCGAATGTATACGTACTGCGGAATGCCTGGGCAAACGTCTCCGCGTCAAGCTGGCCGCTGACCGTCAGACTCGTCTTTTTCTTGAAGAAATCCTGCGTATAATCAACCGCGCCGTTCTCATCCAGAGGAATATTCTTCTGATCCAGCGTCGTCACCTGGAACATCTCGCCGGCTCCCTCGGCGTCATTGCCGGTGATCAGCGGCGTATGGACGTAGACGAATCCGCGCTCCTGGAAAAACCGGTGAATCGCGTAAGCCGCGAGCGAGCGGACGCGGAAAACCGCCTGAAATGTATTCGTGCGCGGACGCAGATGCGAAATCGTGCGGAGATACTCCATCGTGTGGCGTTTTTTCTGGAGCGGATAATCCGGAGCCGACAGACCCTCGACATCGATCTTCTCCGCCTGAATCTCAAAAGGCTGCTTTGCTTCCGGCGTCGCCACAAGCTTTCCGGTCACGATGACCGCCGTGCCCGCCCCGAGCGCGGAAATCTCCGCGAAATCCGCCATCTCGTCACTGTATACAATCTGGAGCGGCTCAAAGAATGTTCCGTCATGCAGCACGATAAATCCGATGTGCTTGGAATCGCGTATACTGCGAATCCATCCCCCGACCTTCACCGTCTTTCCGATAAACTGATCGCGGTCCCTGTATATTTCCCTTACTGTCGTCAGATGTTCCATACCCTTTGATGCTCCTCCCTGCTTCATGTCCATTGCTGCGCCCGTACGTGTCAGCTGTTTTTCTTGTAATAACTCAGGAAAATGTCTCCCTGGCCGCCGAACTGCGCCACGGAATCATTCTTTCCGATCGCCGTCACCTTTTTTGTCTCCGGGTCATAATACCACAGATTATCAAAGATGTCATATCCGACGATCAGAACATTCTTCGTTTCGGAAAACTTCGCCACGACCGGATAACCGCGGCTGATCTGATAGCGGATACTCGTCGTTGAACAGCCGCTGTAATTCAGGATTGTATAATCATCCCCGATCGCCTGCTGTAACGCCGCCGCGTCAGGCTGCGGATCCAGAAGCGTCTGCGGCAGAATGCTGACGTCAATCGTGATGTCATTCATCCAGTTGCCCCGCTCATAGACGTAGCGCTGTTCGTTGTCCAGAACAACCCCTCCGCTTTGATCCGCGCTGCGGAGCGCCGCATTCGTGTCAGTCTCAATATCGGAAAGGGTTCCTCCCGCGTAAATGTAATATCGTTCCCCATCAGACTCCGGTACCGTGAGACGGACTATCATCCGGTCTGTTTTGTCGCGCAGATCCGACGTACGCTCCTTCGCGCCGATCTTCTTGCTTGCGGAAAATCCAAGCAGCACCTGCTGCCCTCTGCGGCTGTCCGACGTCGTCGTGATTACATTTGATGCACTGTCCTGCTCATTGTCAATAATATGATCCTCGCCGGCGTCAACGAATGCGCCGTCCTGTTTCTTCCCCAGCGTCAGCGAGAGGTTATTTGCGGACCAGGACGTACCCGTCACATATGTGTCCGTCTTCTCATACGTCTTTGCCTCTTTGCCGTTCGGATCCACGATATGAAGCACATGCATTCCGAACGTCGTATTGCCCGCCGCATCCGTGACAATATCCTCGTCGCGGGCGCACCCGTACACGATATCCCTGTTGAAATATCCGATCAGCCGCAGCTTTTCTCCTTCCGGCGCCGTGATCGTCGTCATTTCTCCGGTGTCCGTGTTCAAAGTGACAATCGTCGAGGACTGCGTCGGACTCATCTCGTCCATCCATGCGACATAGCGCTGATCCGGCGAAGCCGCGATGCACTGAGGATTCACCCCGTCCTTGACCACCTCGGACTTTCCGCTGGAAAGCTCGGTGCGGAGAAGCTGCGTCCCCGTATAAGTATACAGGATGTGATCCTTATTAAAGTAGGTCAGAAGCGAGAGGTTTTTGTTCAGCATCTCCCAGTTCTGATCCGTGTTGATAAACAGCTGCTCTTCGAGCAGATTCGACGGCTCGGTATAGGTATAAGCGGAAATTCCGGTTGATCCCTCGTGCGGGCCGGAATTCATATAGCCGGTCACGACAAAGGATACAACTCCGTCATCCGTGACATCACAGATCCGGATCTGACTTGCATTCCGCTCCGTCCGTTCATCCGGCAGATCCCCTCCCCGGAAGCTGAACACGCGGATTGCTCCGACATCCTCACTGCTTCCGATCATCCAGAGATCTCCCCCCGAGACAAACGCACAGTATTCCTTATTCTCACTGATTCTGTAGTTGACGTTCGTGCTTCCGACGCCGAGATTGATATCTTCATCCTCGTAAACCGCCTCAGAAGGCTGGAAAACCTGCTCGGTATCCCGATTCAGATCGACGAGAAGCACTTCTCCCTGATTCGTCCGGAGACGGTAAAAATCCCGGACATTGTAATACTCATCGTTACCGTCCGAATTCTTTGCCTTCAGAATATAGGTCATGACGATGCTGCAGGTCTGGGAATTAATCTCCTTGACCTGCGGCACAGCCTCGCGGTAAAGTTCCGGAGCAAGTTTCCCCCAGGTCACCTGATCGATGCCCGAGTTGATCGTGACATCGTCAAAATTGTCGCTCCTGTTGGATGAGGAATCCGTCTCCATGTGCGCCGACAGATCCGATGCCTGGTCCTTGTCCAGGCAGCTGCGGTAAAAATGGTCCGCAAATTTCAGATACGCGTTCATATTGGATCCGGTTTCCTGAATAATCCGTGTGTAGTAATGAATCGTCTCGTTTTCTCCGCTTTTTGTGGTGATCACCGCATCCACCTTCAGCGCATACTCCTGGTTCATGAGAATCGGAGTCGAGAGGGCGATCTTCGCGGTATACACGCCGTCCTTCGATGTCAGATCCGACGCGTTTCCGTTCTCCACAAAACTGCCGTCGATCAGTGAAGTTACCTCATAGCTGATGGAATTGATCGTGTTGTCGTATGGGGTAACCGAGAGGTCGATCTTGCGGTCGACCGATAGAAGCGTCAGTGAATCCCGGTTTGTCGACTCAACCTCCTCGTTCACATGACCGTACATCCGGTTGATCTTCATATCTCCCATGACGACAGACATCACCGGCAGCGTGGGCCCGCCGAATCCGGTCGTCTTCACCTTTGTCTTCACCCGCATCACACTGTAAAAAATGAGAAACGCGAGCATGATAATCCCGGCGTAAATCAAAGCTTTCGCCATCCGCCGGCGAATCCTGCGCTTTTTCATCCCCTGAAACTCCCCTGTATCTTCCCGTCAATAGAGGTACGCTTCGTTCTGCTGCAGATCGATCGTATCCTTGTCGATCCACCGGTACCCGGTGTCAATCTGCGCATCGACGCTCTCGCCCGACGCCGCACGCAGCGCCGCGATCACCGCAGCGTACCCCATACCCCGGGGGTTCTCTGCGACCGTTCCGTACTCTCTGCCCTCACGAATCGCCGATACCTGCGCCTTGCCGAGATCAAACCCGACGACCCGGATATCATTCCTGCCGAACTTTGCGAGTGCCTTCAGAACCTGCTCGGTCGTCCCCTCGTTCGTGCAGATCACCCCGTCCAGCTCGGGGGTGACCTCAAGAGCGGCCTGCAGCATCGTCTCGACCGACTCCTCATCGTTTTCCTCGAGCCGTGCAACGACTTCGACCTTCGGATGATTTGCGATTTCCTCCGCAAACCCCTGATTCCGGTCCGCTGCCGATTTCTGAGACTGCGTATGCGTCATGATCGCGATTTTTCCCAAATCAGAGATCGACTCACACAGGTGTTTCATCGCTTCGCGCCCTGCCGCCACATTATCCGTCGTGCAGTTCGCAGTCACGAGGCTGCTTTCAATCCCGGAATCCAGCGTGATCACCGGAATCCCGTTTTCCTTCGCCGCTTCCAGCTGCGTCTGACACGAATCCATGTCAATTGCAGCGATGCAGAGCGCTGTCGGGTTCTCGGCGAGTACACTGTCAATCGCATTGATCTGGCCGTCGACGTCGGTACTTCCCTTCGTCCCGTCAAATGTCAGCGTGACACGGTCCTCTTTCTCAAACCCGTTTTCTTCATTAATCTCGTCGACCGCCTGCTGCGCTCCCTCTTCTACCGCCTTCCAGTATTCAAGGCTCAGCTCTTTTGCAACGATTGCCACACTTGATCCCGGCTCAACCGTCAGATCTCCGACGGAAGCATATTTTTCCGTCACCGAAGCATCCCCCGGAAGTGTGATCTCGTAAGGGCCATGTTCCGGACTCTCTGAAGAGGAAGATGCGGCAGACGGAACCGATGACGAGACGGAAGCCGAACCGGTATCATTTCCTGTGCCTGTCGAGCATGCACACAGCGACAGCGCGAGCACGGCGGCGGAGGCAATCGCTGAAATTTTTCTGCATTTCATAAGATTATCCCTGAAAATTCCCGAACTTTTACCCGCAGGGCGGGCAGATTCACTCAGACCATTTATCATAATTATAGCCGGACGGAACGAATAGTCCAGATTTTTTTACCCGCAGGGCGTGTAATCCAACAGAGAGGGGTGCCAAAGCGTGCGCCTTTCGCGCGCCCTGGCACCCCTGCTTTCCATTTTTTCAGCCTTTTCCGCTCTGCTGTCAGCTGTTTCCGTTCTCTTCTGCGTTATACTCAGATGCATTCTGATTTACGACTTCGTTTTTCAGAAGATCCAGCGTCTGATATCCATCGACATCAAACCAGTGTCCGTCTGTCTCAAAGTGATAGTCATTGTACTGAAGCTCACCGTCACTGAGATCAAAGTCAATGGTATCTCCCGATTTCAGCAGATTCCTGAAGACTCCACAGGTATAATAGGTAAAATCCTGCGTGCCGCTGTCGCCTGCAGGCACCCGCACAGAAACGGAATAAACGAGCGCGATCATGTTCTGCGGATCCTTGTCCCCGGATTTCGCCGTCAGAAAATAGCTTCCGAGATATGTTTTCCCGAGCGTCTGGATCTCATTGTCTCCGGCTATATCGGATGTGATCAGATCCTCGGTCTGCTTCTTCATGGTATCCAGCGTTTCCGCCGGAACATCCGCCGCGGATGTCACATAGGTGGAAAGCTCGGATACCGTGAACTCCTTCGTCGTCGTATCGGAGATATAACCCTGTCTCGCGAGGGCATCATCTATGTCACCGGAGTCCGAATAGGCCGTGACCGTCACCGTGTCGCCGATGCTCAGTTCATCGCTTTTGTCCAGTTCATAATAGATCCCGAAATCATTCTGATACGCATTGTTGACTTCAATTTCTGCTGATCCCTGTCCATTGGTCCCGGAAAAGCCGACCGTGACGCCGTCGAACAGATCGATCTTCTGGAGTTCCGGAAGATCCTTGACCGTAAATGTTTTATCGCTGTGCTTCAGCCTCACGCCGAACAGTTCTTCTGCGATCCCGTCCTTCGTATCCCACTCATATGTGATCTTGTCCCCGTTGCTCAGTCCCTCCGACTCGCTGAGCTCTCCGTCGATGCAGTAGCTCCTCAGAGCCTCCGCCGCACCGGATTTTGAATAGGAGAAAAGCCCGGCCGCCAGATCTCCGAGATCATACGATCCGTACCCGATCGATCTCAGCTTCTTCCGGTTGATCTTAATCTTCTTCGCGCAGTCCTTCTCGAAGGCCGAATCATCAAATTCAACCTGGGCGCTTCCCTTTGTATTTCCCCCGCTGTATGTAACCGTCAGATACTTGTTAAGATTGATCGTATGCGCATTGATCACCATAACCACGATCAGAACAATGACAGCCGCTGCGGCGGCACAGATTCCGCCGATCATTTTGACGCTTAATTTCTTCTTGAACGGTTCAAACACCCCCGGCTTTCCGTTCCCGGCTCCTTCCGCACGATTTCCATACGAAGCACTGCCCTGCTGCGGGCCGGCGTTCTGCGTGTTTGTCTCCTGCGGGCCGGCGCTCTGCGCGTTCGTCTGCTGCGGGCCGGCGCTCTGCGCGTTCGTCTGCTGTGGGCCGGCGTTCTGCGTGTTCGTCTTCGTCTGCTGCGGCTCGGCGCTCTGCGCGTCCGTCTGCTGCGGCTCGACGCTCTGCGCGTCCGTCTGCTGCGGCTCGACACTCTGCGCGTTCGTCTCCTGCGAGCCGTCGCTCTGCGCATAGGAATAATGCTCTCCGGTATCGTCGGCTCCGGTCAGAGGCGAACCACACCACTGACAGAAACGGTCACCCGGCGATGCAGTCCTGCCGCACTTCGGACACTTCCTGTCTTCCTTCGGCTGATCGTTCTTTTTTTCGGATAGATTCTGCAATTCAATTTTTGTACCACAGTACATGCAGAACTTTGCGCCGTCTGATAGTTCGCGACCACATTTCGGACATTTCATAACATCTCCCCCTGCAAGTGATAATAATTGACAAAGTGATAATAATTGACAAAAATCTAAGTATAGTATAATTCATCAATATTTTCTTTTCAACCGCTTAGACAATATCATAATCACAAGAGCAGGTGGCCGGACGCAAAACGACAGCCGCCTTACACGTCCGACTCATCCACGATGTCTTCCTGCTGTAAAGCGGCTGCCTCAATGGTCAATATTCAATTAGTTTTCCTTTCTGTATATACGAAAGTTACTCGATCATTTTTCCATCCCAACTCGTGATCCGCGATCCGTCCGCAGATTCACTTAGAAAGTTTTCATGCTTATCTATATGGAAGGTTGGATTCCAATCCGGCCTCTCCGGATCATCATCTCAGATCTCCTGATACATTCTCTGGCAGTGCTTCTTCTAAAACTTCTTATCAAACATCCGATAACTTCGTAATAAATTCTTCTCCTTGCCCTCGGAACGTATCGCATTTCTGAATTCCTTCTCTGTGGCATTGATTCAATATGAGATGCATGCTTGCATGATGCCTTTCATTTAACCTTTTCCTTCGCCTGCGGCCGAAATCCTTTCAGCTCCAGACGAAATTATTTTACTTTCAGAAGTGATAAAAGGTCTTTCTTGTCGGGAGTGCTATGCATTGCCACGCTCATATTGAGATAAGTCAACCGGCGGATTTCCCATTGGACTGTACCTCCTCTTTAAAATTCGAACAGCTTCACCGAAGTTCTCTCTCGGCTTTCCGTTCGTTTTTTCTTTGTGACTATATAATAGCAGGGATCCCCGTTATTGTCAATATATATTTTGATTTATTTTAAGGTATTCGTATATTCTCATTTATTTCTGTTACTGTCGTTCTTTTATGACGGATTTTTTCAAATTTTCTGTTTAATTAGTTCTTCTGGTTCATAATCCTGAAGCGGTGCCAGAAACCCCCTCTTCCGGAGTTTTTCCTCCACAAGATCCAAAACATCCTCCGATTCCGCTGTCACCGTATGATAATGATAACCCGAGGTGACGTTTTTCAGAAGGCTGGATTTTCCCGAAGCAATCTCTTCCAGATAGTCCCGGATATCGCGCCTCGAACGGATATGAAGCTCACCGCGCATCTCACCGTATACCTTGTGACAGATGAAAACATCCTCCACTGCGGCACCTTCATCCACGATCATCGTCAGTTCTTCCTCCACCTCATCATCGCTGTGGGACACTTTAAACACCCGTGATGCCTGAGGTTTCGCGGTATAGCCCCGGGTTGTCGAAACCACATCCGCCCCCCTCCCGCGGATCGCCGCGATATCCTGTACGATAATCTGTCTGCTCACTCCGAGGCGCTCTGCGAGTGCCGCCCCGGACACGGGACTATCAAACGTTCTCAATATCTGTAATATTTCTTTCTGCCTCTCATCTCGAGTCATGTCCGCACCTCACCATAAACTTGAATCCGTCCATTTTTTTCAATCTTATCGCGTTTCGTCCTGCTTGTCACGATGCATGACACCTGTTTTTACAGTTGTTTTTACGTTTCGCCCTCTTCCCGGATCGGATCCCGGTATGCCGCAAATGCGGCAGGCAGGGGATATCGGCTGCGCATCTCTTCCGCATCTGCAAACCGCATTTTTTCACTGTCAAACACATTCCGCACACCGCCATCCGGGTCCGCGATCCGGATCCGGTAAGCATGCATTCTCCATTCAATATGAGAAAAAATATGCTTTGCGTCCGGCATTCTCTCGATATAAAGAGGAACGTCTTCCTCCGCAGCAGGCCCGGTTCCTCCGTCAGCGCAAGCCGCATTTCTTCCTTCCGCGAGAAGTGATACCGCGGCTCTGAGCGCATCCTCCGGATTCAGAAATCCCTCCTCCGACGGAAATTCCCAGAGTCCGGCGAGAAGTCCCTCCTCCTTGCGTCTGCGGATCAGATAGCTTCCGCCGTTTTCGATTAGGAGCACGGTCTTTTTTTCAACCCGCCGCGCCTTTTTTTGCGCTTTCACAGGAAGAACACCGGTCTGTGACTGGAGGTGCGCCGTGCACATACCGGAAACGGGACATTCTGAACAGGACGGGCTGCCATTCGGTACACAGATCAAAGCCCCAAGCTCCATGAGCGCCTGGTTCAGATCGCCCGGACTGATTCCGTCCATCCTCATAATCTCACGGATCGCCCGCTCAAGCTGCCTTTTCGTCGCCGCCAGAGCAATATCACTGTCATTTCCCGCAATTCTCGAGCAGACGCGGAGAACATTTCCGTCAACCGCAGGTTCCGGGACACCGTACGCGATCGAAGAAATCGCCCCTGCCGTGTAACTCCCGATCCCGGGAAGGCTCCTCAGAATCTCCGGGTCATCCGGAATCTTTCCCCCGTAATTCTCCATAATAATCCCGGCCGCACGCTTCATATTGCGCGGTCTGCTGTAATAGCCGAGCCCCTCCCAGAGTTTCAGAAGGCGTTCTTCCGAAACCTCAGAAAGATGCCGTACATCAGGAAGTTCCCGCCTGAAGCGGATAAAATATTCGATTACCGCACGGACTCTCGTCTGCTGCAGCATAATCTCTGAAACCCACACATCATAAGGATCGCCCGTATCCCTCCATGGCAGGATCCGATGGTTTTTGCGGTACCAGCCGGGCAGTCTGCGGAAAGGTTCTGCGAGACGATCCGAATGCCGATATGGTTCCTGGATTTTTTTACTCATAGTATTTCTCCGGTTGATCCGGCCGTTCCGCCCCTTTCTTTTTCCCCGATCCCGCGCTGTTTCGCCGCCGCAGACGCCGCACCCGGTTGATATGACGCTCAAACGCGCCGCTGTTCAAAAGATCCGCAAGAACATACTGCTCAAAAGTCGGAACCGCGCAGGAATAGAACTCAATTTTTTTCCAGAGTGCGCCGGCGAGATCGACCGGAAGCACCAGGTAGCCCATTCGCATCGATGATGCGATCGTCCGTGAAAATGTGTTGATATAAATAACCGTTTTCCTCGGTTCAAGCGAAAACAGCGTATCTTCCGCTTTCGTCAATTCCGAAAATTCCGAATCATAGTCATCCTCGACGATCAGGGCCCCGCGCTCCCCGGCCCAGCGGATATATTCCGCGCGCTTCGACGCATTGGCTGTGACGCCGCTCGGATAACTGTTGAACGGCGTTACATGGAGGACGTCGGCATGCGATTTCTCCAGGGCGCCACTGCGGATCCCGGTATTTCCCAGCCTCAGCATCTCGCAGGATGCCCCGTTTGCCTCATAAACCCACCGAATTTTATTATAAGAGGGATCCTCCAGTGCATAGATCTTATCACGTCCGATCATCTGAACAATCAGCCCGTACAAATGCTCGGATCCCGCGCCGATGACGATCTGATCCGGCCGCACGACGATTCCCCGGCTTCGCGCAAGATACGATGCGATCGCTCCGCGAAGTCTCGGAACCCCGTTATTCGGGGAACGCCTCATGATCTCCTCCGCATCGTTCGTCAAAACCCTGCGCATCGTCTTGGCAAACACCGAAAACGGAAAACGCTCGGTTTTGGGGATTTCTGCGTATACCCTCTCCAGCTCGCGGCTCCCCGCTCCCCGGACCGGCTCAGAGTCCTGTTCTGCCTCCATCCGGCCTCCGGCTCCTTCTCCGACCGGAAAGTTGTCTTCCCGCCGGTAGCATACAAAATAACCGCTCCGCTCGCGCGGCTCGATATACCCCTCATCGCAGAGAAGCGCATATGCGTGCTCCACCGTGATCACACTGATTCCGGACTCCTCCGCAATCACCCGTTTCGACGGAATTCTCATCCCGCACCGGTAAATTCCGTGCACGATTTCATCCCGCATCTGATCATACAGCTGCAGATATGCCGCCTTTTTTCTTCTCCTGTCAATCTCATACCGCAATCGAAGCACCTTCCCGACCCATCTGATTCTGGTTATATAAAAAACTCCCGATTTGGTAATTTTTCAATACCAGAAACCGATTATAATACAGGTTGACTCAAAGTTCAAGAAAGCGGCGGAGCCGCCTGAAGAATCCGGTGCTTTCAAAGACAGAAAGAAGGTTTTGCCATGAAACAGTTATCCACAACCCGTCAGATCGTCACAGCCGCCATGTTCGCGGCACTGACTCTGCTCGCCACTTTTATCATCAAAATTCAGACCCCTACCTTCGGATACATCCATCTCGGCGACGCATTCGTTCTGCTGTCCGGATTTTTCCTCGGACCGCTTACCGGAGGCCTTGCAGCCGGCATCGGTTCTGCTCTCTCTGATCTGCTCGGAGGATACGCCGTCTGGGTACCCGGAACATTTGTCATCAAATTTTTCACCGCATTTGTCGCTGCACTCGTGTTCGGAGCGGTCACAAAAAAAGGAACGCGGAAAAACATCCGCGTCCCCGGTATTATTCTCTCCGGCATTGTCGGTGAAATCGTCATGGTTGTCGGCTACTTCTTCTATAATGTGGTCATCATCGGAGCGACGGAAGGCGGGTTTGGCGCAGCCGGCATCGGAGCGGCATTTACCTCTTCCCTCGCGGAGATTCCCTTCAACATCGTCCAGGGCGTCGTCGGCATCGTGCTCGCATCTGTCCTCGAACCGGTTTTCGCGAAAATCGGCCGCTCTGTATCCTGGTCCGAAGCCTGACCGGTCCGTGCACCGTCAGGATTTATAAACACCGTTGATCGTCACGCTGAACACCGCAGCTTTTCCGTTCAGGGAATCGACGCCGTAATTTTCCGGGAATGTGACATTTACATCAAATGTTTCACCGACCTTATGTCCGATAATGCCGTCTTCAAAGCCATCGATGTAGGAACCGGATCCGAGCAGAAGGGAGGTTCCCTGTCCGTTCGTGCTGCCTCCGTCAAACTCCCTGCCGTCGATCGTTCCTGTGTAGTCGATATTAACCGTATCTCCACTCTTCACCTCGACGCCGGCTGTACGATCCAGTGTCTCTCCGGATGAGGAGACTGCCGTTGAAACCGAAGAGGCTGCGGATGAGGAACCGACCGATGAACCGGAAGCACTCTCCGTACTCTTCTTCATCGAACCTGCCGCCGTCACGATCACCAGAACCGCGATCACCGCGATCACGATCACCGGCGGCAGGATCCTTTTCATCTTTGCAGCGTGTTCCTGCCTTGCGCGCTCCTTCGCACGCCTCTCCTGCGCAAGTTTTCTGTTTTCTTTCTTCATATCAATCTCCTCCGATTTCTGTTTTCCGAAAGCCGCGGAAATAAGCCGCCGCTTCGCGCATCTTACATATCATACAATAAATCCCCCGTTTTTAGGATGAACATTGTGTGAAACCTTGACGCCGCTATCCGATACCGTCAGAATGTAAAATCTTGCAGCTCAATATAGAAAATCCGCGCCGGGAATGCTATGATGTATGGAATCACGATTCATTACAAACAGGAGGGTTTCAAATGATTGCAGAACTGATCAGTGTCGGAACAGAGATACTGCTTGGAAATATCGTCAATACCAACGCACAGTATCTCTCAAAAAAGCTCGCATCGCTCGGCATCGACGTTCATTACCAGACCGTCGTGGGCGACAACAGCGACCGTATCAAAAACACGCTCGATGTAGCTTTCAGCCGCGGCGACACCGTAATTCTGACCGGCGGCCTCGGTCCCACAAAGGATGACATGACCAAGGAAATGCTGATCTCCTATTTTCATAAAAAACCGGTTCTCGACAAATCCGCGCTCGCAGCGCTCGAGGCCCGGCTGAAAATGCTCAATGTCGAGATGACCGAACATCATAAAAAACAGGCGATCGTCCCGGACGATTCCATCGTTCTGATCAACCATAACGGCACCGCCCCCGGCGTCATCATGGAAGACGCCGGAAAAACCGCGATTCTTCTGCCCGGACCGCCGAAGGAAATGAAACCGATGTTTGAAGAATACGTCGTGGATTATCTTGCAAAACGCTCCGGCAAGGTTTTCGTATCCGTAAACATCAAGATGCTCGACTTCGATCACGCACCGGTCCGCATCGTCGGTGAGGCACCCTGCGCAGACCGTCTCGAGCCGGTCATCGACCAGGCAAACCCGACCGTCGCCACCTATGCGAAGGACGACGGATGCCTGATCCGCATCACTGCTTCCGCCCCGTCGAAAGAAGAAGCACGGGTGCTTTTGAAACCGACCGTCGAAAAATGCCGCCGGCTTCTGGGCGAAACGTATATCAATTACATCAGAGAAGACGAGGGATGAGCCAACACACCCGACCATTTCGGAGGATTTTATGAAACTATTTGCATTGATTCTGTTCCTTCTGATGTACGTGATCATGATCGCGCTGCCGAAGCGGCGCGTACTGGCTGCACTCGTCACAGCGGTGATCTTCCTGATCTCCGGGATCATGCCGCTTCGGGACGTCCCGTCCGCGATTAACTGGAATGTCCTGATGATGATGGCAGGCACCATGATCCTAGTTCATTTTTTTATCGTATCAAAAATGCCGAACCGGATCGCGGACTTTCTTCTGGACAAATCGAAGAACGTGATGTGGGTCACCATCTTCATGTCTCTCTTTGCCGGGGCGATCTCCGCGTTTATCGATAATGTCGCAACCGTCCTGATGGTCGCTCCGGTCGGACTCGCGATCTGTAAAAAACTGAAAATTTCACCGGTTCCGATGATCCTTTCGATCGCAGTCTCCTCAAACCTGCAGGGCGCCGCGACGCTCGTCGGAGATACGACATCCATCATGCTCGGCGCTTACGCGAATATGGACTTCACCAGCTTCTTCTGGATGAACGGCCGTCCCGGCATGTTCTTTGCGGTCGAGCTCGGCGCCATCGCCACGGTTCCGATCATGATGATCCTGTTCCGCAAAGAACGCCGCCCGGTTCACGCCGACGAGACGACGGAAGTCAGGGACTATGTTCCGTCCTTCCTGCTCATCGGCATGGTCGCAGCGCTGATCGCAGCTTCGTTCGTCCCGGAAAAACCGGATGTCACAAATGGGGTGATCTGCATGATCTTCGCTGCGGTCGCCGTCGTATACGACCTGGTTCGCACACACGATCATACGAATTCCAAGAATGCGATGCTGAGCATTGATCTGCAGACGCTGCTCCTTCTGACCTCGCTCTTCGTCATCATCGCCGGCATCACGGAGGCCGGCATCATTGATGACTTCTCCGGCTGGATCGTCCGGTTCGGAGGAAATAATATGTTCCTGCTTTACACGATCGTCGTGTGGGGTTCCGTCATCATTTCGGCGTTCGTAGACAACATTCCGTACGTTGCGACAATGCTTCCGGTTCTGACCGCAGTCTGTGCCTCCTTGAAAATCGAACCGTACCTGCTTTACTTTGGACTGCTCACCGGCGCGACGCTCGGAGGCAATCTCACGCCTATCGGCGCATCCGCAAACATCGCCGCGGTCGGAATGCTGAAACAGAACGGATATGAAGTATCCTTCAGGGACTTCATGCGGATCGGCATACCGTTCACGCTCACAGCCGTAACCGCCGGATATCTGTTCATCTGGGCAGCATGGCATTAATCCCGCCCCGCCGGTATCGGGTTTCTTCCGCAGCTGCGGAACTGCCCGGTACCGGCGGGATGTTTGTTCACTCCGCGAACCTCAGAGCCTCGATCGGTTTCTTCCGCGCCGCTTTTCTCGCGGGGTAGATTCCGAAGACAATTCCGATCAGCGCCGAAAATCCGACCGCAATCCACGCAATTTTCAGATCCATCCTTCGCATAATCACACCTCTTCCGGAACCAATTGAATGATTGAATCCATCATACGGAATGAAACTAAACCAGACCTTAAACCGGCGGCACACCGGAATAAAAAAAGAGCCGCCTGCCGTGAACGGCAGGCAGCCCGACTGGAAATGCACAGGAAATTATGAAGCAGCCACGTTTTTTATCGGTATATGTTTCGGAAATACGATCTTGATCATCGTCCCGCTTCCGGGTTTGCTCTTCAGATCGATTTTCGCACGGTGAACAAGCGCCGCATGTTTTACGATCGACAGACCGAGACCCGTGCCGCCGACTTCTTTCGACCGGCTTTTATCAACCCGGTAAAAGCGCTCGAAGACGCGGCCCTGCTGATCCTCCGGAATACCGATTCCGGTATCCTTTACATTGAGGATGACTTTTTCTTTTTTGTTTCGCACGGTAACATGGACCGTGCCGCCGTCTTTATTATACTTAATGGCATTGTCGCAAAGATTATAAACGATCTCCTGCATCAGATGCGCGATACAATCGAGCCTTGCAGGTTCTCCGTCGAAGGAAATCGTCACATTTTTCGCCGCCGCCGTCTCCTGCAGCCTCTCGACGGTCTGACGGACAATTTCGGAAAGATCAGCCTCCGCCCATCCCATTTCACCGGCACCTTCGTCGAGATGGGACAGATTGATGATATCCTCGACAAGGCGGATCATCCTCTGCGCCTCCTGATAGATTTTCGCCGCGAACGGCTGTACATCCCCGCCGCGGACCATTCCGCTCTTCAAAAGCTCCGCATATCCCGATATTGAATGAAGCGGCGTGCGCAGCTCATGTGATACATTCGCCGAGAATTCCCGACGCACCTGCTCCGATTTTTCTTTTTCTGTGACGTCGATCAACATCAACGCCGCACCGCGTACCTCATGACCGGGCTGAACCGGGGATGCCGTGATCTGATAAACCGCCCCGCCAATGCGGACAATTTTATCACTCTCGGTCCCGCCGAGGGCGTCGCTCACGGACATCTGGAGATCTACATTCCGATTGACCGCAAGAATATTCTTCCCCACACAGTCCGGATCCGCGCCGAGGATGCGAAGCGCGGCGTTATTGATACTGACAATATTGCCGTGATTTCCGAGAAGAACGAGTCCCTCGTACATATTGTCTATGATCGTGTCGAGCTCTTCCTGTCTCTGGTTCAGCTCGCTCTCCTGTCTCCTCAGCTGATGCTGCTGCCTGTCCATTCGCCGCAGAAGCGGCGCAAGCTCATCATACTGCTCATTTGCAAGCGGATCTTCAAGATTCAGGCAATTGATCGGCTCGACGATCTTTCTCGAAAGACGATTGGAAAGAATCGCCGCGAATACAGTCGCCGCAAGGAGCACGATGCAGATCGGCTGTATCATCGTTATCGTCATCGCGAGCACCGTGTTGGTCCCCCTGGAGACGCGGATCACCGACCCGTCATCCAGCCGCTTCGCGCAGTAAAGATAGCGGCTCATCATCGTATCGGAATAACGCGTGCTCTCACCGTAGCCATTCGCACTTTGCAGTGCTCTCCGGATTTCTTCACGATCCGCGTGATTCGCCATCCGGGATGCGTTCTTCACCGAATCATAACGGACCGTCCCGTCGCCCGCCACCCATGTGATCCTCGTATCATCAATGTTCAGATTTTTCAGGTATGGCTTTCCCTCAAGCTGCACTCCTTCGGCGATCAGCTCCAGCTCACTGCGCAGTTCCGCTCGTGAGACGGCAGAATCATGTTCGTTCAGCAGCGCAATGCTGAGCGCGAAGGAAACCAGCAGGATCCCGATCGCCATGTAAAACATAGCCCGAAATATATGTTTTTTCATAAGGATTTTCCCGCGTCACTCATCCGGTAACCGACCCCGCGTACTGTTTCAATCCGGCTGCCTTCTTTTCCGAGCTTCGCACGAAGTGTCCCGACATGAACATCCACCGTTCTTGTCTCGCCGCTGTAATCGGATTCCCATACAGAAAGCAACAACTCATCGCGCGTAAACACACGGCCCGGATTTTTCATCAGCAGCTTCAGAAGCTCATATTCCTTCAGCGTCAGGCTGACCTTTTTCCCGGCGACCGTCACATCATGCTTTTTTTCATCGATTTCCAGCTTCCCGATAAAAAGCCTCCGCGCGGTATCTCCGTGTGCTCTTCGAAGTACCGCCTTCACGCGCGAAACCATCTCCATCATTCCAAACGGCTTCGCGAGATAATCGTCCGCACCGAGGTCCAGACCGATCACCTTATCGTACTCCGTCCCCTTTGCAGTCGCCATAATCACCGGAATCCCGGCCGTCAGCGCGTAAGACCGGAGCTTCTTGAGAATCGAAATGCCGTCTTCATCCGGCAGCATGATATCCAGAAGAACAAGCTGCGGGTTCTTTTCTTTTTTCAGTGCATCCCAGAACGAGGCGGCATTCTCGCAGCCGACCGTCTCAAATCCGGATGCATTCAGCGTATAAATCATCAGTTCACGGATACTGTCATCATCCTCTACGCAAAAAATCACTTTCCCTGAACTCCTCTGTTCTCTCCGGTCACACTGAAAATAACCCAGTTTGCGATATTTACCGCATGATCTCCCGTACGCTCAAAATATTTTGCAATCATCAGAAGATCCAGCATATCCGTGGTATCGGATTTGTCATTTTTCAGAAGACCGACCAGCTTTCCTTTGATCGAATCAAAATAACTGTCTACCACGTCATCATAACTGATTATAGCATCTGCGACAACCGCATCCTGATTGACAAATGCGTCGATGCTTTTCGTGACCATGTGAATCACCGATTCGGCCATCTCCCGGAAATTCAATCCTTCCGGAATCTTCTGCAACGATGATGCGCGTACCACATCCGCGATGTCCGTACTCTGATCACCGATTCGTTCCATATCGGTCACCATCTTCAGCGCGGATGAAATCATGCGGAGATCCCGGGCGACCGGCTGCTGAGTAAGAAGAAGCCTGATGCAGAAATTCTCGATCTCGCGCTCTTCACGATTGATCTCCTCACGTTTTGCCACCACCTCCGCCGCGAGATCGCGGTCAAGGCCGACCAGTGACTGCGCCGCCTTCGCGACAGAATTTTCACAGAGCATTCCCATCGAAATCATTTTTTTATTGAGCTCTTCGAGCTCCGCCATATACACGCTGCGCATAATTATCCGAACCTTCCTGTGATATAATCCTCGGTTCTCTTATCCGTCGGAGTCGAGAACATCTTATCCGTCGCGCTGAACTCAACGAGCTCCCCCAGCAGAAAGAAGGCACACTCGTCGGAAATACGGGCTGCCTGCTGCATATTGTGCGTAACCATAACGACGGTATATTTTTCCTTCAGCTGCTGCGCCAGCTCTTCGATTTTCCCGGTCGAAATCGGATCCAGCGCGGAGGTCGATTCATCCATCAGCAGAATGTCCGGTTCTACCGCCAGCGCACGCGCGATACAGAGACGCTGCTGCTGTCCGCCCGACAGACCGAGCGCCGGCTTTTTCAGCCGGTCCTTCACTTCCTCCCAGATCGCCGCATCCCGCAGCGTCCGTTCGACGATCTCGTCCAGCCTTACCCTTGAGCGGATTCCATGGGTCCTCGGTCCGTACGCGATATTGTCGTAGATGCTCATCGGAAACGGATTTGCCTTCTGGAATACCATGCCGATCTGTTTCCGGATCCAGGTAACATCCACCGACGGATCATAGATGTTCTGCCCGTTGTAAAGAACGTCTCCCTCGATTTTCACGCCCGCAACCAGATCATTCATACGGTTCAGGGTCTTCAGAAACGTCGATTTTCCGCATCCGGAAGGGCCGATCAGCGCAGTAATCCTGTTCTTTGGAATTTCAACATTAATATCCTTCAGCGCATGATGATCTCCGTACCAGAGATTCAGTTTTTCTACGTCCAGAATTGTACTCATATCGATCATATTTCCTCTTCAGACTTTTTTCAGTTTTTTCGCCGCAAGTTTCGCGAGCCGGTTGATCAGGAAGGTCAGAATCATCAGGATGACCGCGATCGCAAATGCGACGTCCGTCTCACCGCGCTCGCTCGCGTAGACATAAAGCGCAACGGTCAGCGTCGCGGAGGAAGACTGCATTGCTTTCACAAAACCGTTCAGAACAAGACCAAATCCCGCTGTGAACAGCAGCGCCGCCGATTCGCCGACGATCCGTCCGATTCCCAGGATGCATCCCGTCACGATTCCGTCGATCGCATTCGGGAGTACAACCGTTCGGATCATGTGCCATTTTCCGGCGCCGAGAGCCAGCGCGCCTTCGCGGTAAGCATCCGGAACCGTTTTGAGGCTCTCCTGTGTCGTGCGGATGATTACCGGCATAATCATGATAACAAGCGTGAGCGCACCGGCGAGAATTCCCTGCTTCAGTCCGAACATCTGAATAAAAATCAGCATGCCCACCAGGCCGTAGATAATAGACGGAATTCCGGAGAGTGTCTCGGTCGCGAATTCAATAATATTCGCGAGTTTTGTCCGTCCGGCATACTCCGTCAGATAAATCGCCGCGCCGACACTGACCGGCAATGCGATCGCCATTGTGATGAC
The DNA here is from genome assembly GCA_902797025.1 of uncultured Lachnospiraceae bacterium. Lineage (GTDB taxonomy): Bacteria > Bacillota > Clostridia > Lachnospirales > Lachnospiraceae > CADBRN01. Next base: position 51,551 of record CADBRN010000037.1, on the reverse strand, counting down.
AATGATATAGAGGGTATTCAGGATATTCGGAAGAATGCCGATCGTGTGTTTCAGATGACTCGTCTCCGAACGGATCAGCTGCCATGTCAGGTGCGGAACACCGCGGTAAGCGATATACCCGATCAGAAATACAAGCAGCGCCATCGTCAGAAACGCGCAGAAGCAGAGCCAGAAATTCGCGTTGATGTTCCAGAGTTTCCTTCTTTCCGCGCTTTTCTTTTCACTGTCGCTTAACGCCGGCATTTCCGCACTGAGTTCCGGATTTTTTACGCTCACGCTCACACCTTCTTTCTCTTGATCATAAGATTCAAAATTGCATTGATCATCATGATAAACAAGAACAGAATCAGTCCGATCGAGAAAAGAGCTTCTCTTTGCAGCGAACCGACCGCCGCATACGACATTTCAGACGCAATTGCCGTCGTCATAAAACGGACGGATTTCAGCAGCCCCGGCATATTTGCGACGTTTCCGGATACCATGATGATCGCCATCGCCTCTCCGATCGCCCGGCCGATTCCAAGAACGATCGAAGCTGCTACGCCACTCTTCGCTGCCGGAAGAGAAACGCGGAAATACGTCTCTGTCTTTGTCGCTCCAAGCGCGAGCGATGCGCTCTCATACTCCTGCGGCACCGCATCAAGCGCAGTTGCCGATACATTGATGATCGACGGGAGCACCATGATGGACAGCACCAGGATCGCCGCAAACAGCGTCGCGCCGGAAGAGATCCTGAACAGCTTCGCGATCAATGGAACCAGAACGATCATCCCGACAAGACCATAAACAACAGAAGGAATTCCGGCGAGCAGTTCAACTGCGGAACGGATCACGGACGAAAGCCGTTTCGGCGCGGCCTTCGTAAGAAAAAGTGCGGTGAGCAGACCGACCGGAATACCGATCGCCATTGCCCCCGCGGTTCCGTATATGCTCGTGAGGATAAACGGAAGGATTCCAAAAGAAGGTTCTGTCGTTGTAGCAGTCGGCATCCATTTCGTTCCTGTGATGAATTTGATAAAACCGATCTTATGAATGGCCGGAATTCCGGCAATAATCAGGTAGACCGAGATACAGAGCACAAAACCGATCGCAAGAACTCCGCACAGAAGGAAAACGGCGTGAACGCCGTTTTCCAGAGTTGCCTGCGTACCGGCTGTTTTTTTCAGCTTTCCGGCTGATGCAGTCGTTTCAGTCATATCGCTTTACTTCGACGCCGGGACAGCGCCTGCTCCTTTGATGAGATCTGCCGCATCTTTCGATGTGGCGAAATCGAAGAACGCCTGAGCCTCTGCGCTGAGCTGTGCTCCCTCCTTCGTGACGAGATTGAACGGTCTCTGAATCACATAGCTTCCATCCGCGATTTTCTCCTCCGTGCACGCAACTCCGCCGACTGTCAGTGCCTTGATCCCATCCTGTCCGGCGACCGCCGAAAAAGAAGCGTATCCGATCGCGTTGGGGCTGTTTTTGACCGCCTCGATGACGGCGCCGGTGGAAGTCAGCTCCTGCGTAAGTTTGCAGGCATCCTTCGTTCCGGTGATATCCTCAAAACCATCTCTCGTTCCGGATCCCGCCTCACGTCCGATGCAGGAAATCTCTCCGTCCGATCCGCCTTCGATATCTTTCCAGTTTGCCGTCTCTCCTTTGAAAATTGACGCGATCTGATCAACAGAAAGGTCACTGATCGGATTATCCGCATTGACGATAATAGCGATCCCGTCCAGCGCCACGGTTGTAGCCGTCAGCCCTTTTGATGTTTCCTCATCCTTCAGCTTTCTGGACGAGAGGCCGATGTCGCAGGAGCCATTATTTACCGACTCAATTCCTGTCCCGGATCCGGTTGCGTCATACGTGACGGTCACATTCGGATTGTCCGCCATGAACTGCTCAGACAGCGCGCCGATCACTTCTTCCATCGAAGTAGAACCGTTCGTGGCGACTGTACCGGACAGATCCTTTGAAGCATTGGTATTCGAAGAAGAGCCATCCGAAGCGCCGGATGCCGAAGCAGCGGCTGAAGATGTTGCGGAGCTTTTTTCAGAGCTCTTTGCCGCGTCTCCGGAACCGCTTCCGGATCCTGCGGATCCGCAGGCAGCAAATACCATCGAAGCCACCGTCACTGCTGCGAGAACGGAAATCATCGGTTTCTTTTTCATATCTTGCATCCTCCGTAATGTGCAAATTGATTGACAGCATCTATATTACGGAGAAAATGTAAAGCCGGTTACCTCCCGTTTGTAAAATATGGGTAAGGAAATTTTACAATGAAACTTTCATATCCAAATCGTTCAAAGTGTGCTAAACTCAGTTTGATTCAAACAGACTTGGAGTTTACGTCTTTGGTTAATCGATTGAAAAAACTGAAACCTACCTCTTTCCAGATCATCGTGTTCGGGTTCGCCGCCGTCATACTCGCGGGCGCGCTGCTGCTTATGCTTCCGATTTCGACGAAAACCGGCACCGTGACCCCGTTTTACGATGCCCTGTTCACAGCCACCTCTGCGGTCTGCGTTACGGGACTCGTCGTGCGGAGCACTGCACTCTACTGGTCGTATTTCGGACAGGCTGTGATCCTCACGCTGATCCAGATCGGCGGAATGGGCGTCGTGACGATGGCCGCTTTCATCTTTCTTGTCTCCGGCCGGAGAATTTCGCTGAAAACCCGCAGTACAATGCAGGATGCGATGTCTCTTCCGACAATCGGGGGCATTGTTCGCCTGACCGGTTTTATTCTGAAAGCAACCATGATCATCGAAATCACCGGGGCGCTGATCATGATGCCGGTCTTCGTGAGCCGGTGCGGCGCGCGCGGTATCTGGATGGCATTTTTCCATGCGATCTCGGCGTTCTGCAACGCCGGCTTCGATCTGACCGCGACGCCTGACACCCCATACGCTTCGCTCACCTCCTACGCGGCATCGCCCGTTGTCAATATCGTCATCATGTCGCTGATCGTCGTAGGCGGAATCGGATTTCTGACCTGGTCCGATCTGCACGATAACCACCTGCACTTCCGCCGTTACCGGATGCAGACGAAGGTAATTCTGACCGTGACCGCGATTTTGATCATCGTTCCGACGATTTGCTTCTTTCTCGCTGAATACAGTGATTACCCGCTCGGCGAGAGGATTCTCGCCTCGCTTTTCCAGGCGATCACACCGAGAACCGCCGGTTTTAACACGACCGACCTCACAAAGATGAGCGATGCAGGGCAGACCGTGATGACTGCGCTGATGCTGATCGGCGGCTCCCCGGGATCTACCGCCGGCGGTATGAAAACAACGACCATCGCCGTTCTTTTTGTCACGACATTCGCCGTCTTCAGACGGAAGGAAGACGCAAATCTGTTTCGCCGCCGGCTTGATTCCTCGGCGATCCGGACCGCTGCGACGATTTTTCTGATGTACATTTTCCTGATGACGCTCGGCGCGGTAATCATCAGCATCCATGAGCAGCTTCCGATTACACGGTGTATCTTTGAAGCTTCCTCGGCCGTCGGCACCGTCGGACTGACACTCGGCATCACTCCGTCACTCGGGCTTTGCTCAAAGCTCATACTTATTTTTCTGATGTTCTTCGGGCGCGTCGGAGGCCTGACCCTGATCTACGCGACGCAGACGCGCGCGCAGTCCGCCGGCGGCCGCTACCCGAAAGAAAATCTTATGATCGGATAAAAATTCAGAAAGGAAACAGAAAGGGCTGTAAATATGAAATCAATATTATTGATCGGACTTGGTTCTTTTGGTAAGGAAATCGCTCTCAAGCTGAATGAGCTTGGCCATGAGACGATGGCAGTCGATCAGGATGAGGAACGTGTCAACGATGTTCTCCCCTATGTCACAAATGCACAGATCGGCGACAGCACGGATGTCGAATTTCTGAAATCCCTCGGCGCACGCAATTACGATGTGTGCATCGTGACGATCGGAAACAATTTTCTCAATTCCCTCGAGACGACATCACTTCTTCACGAGCTCGGCGCAAAACTGGTCGTCTCCCGTGCAACCTCCGCCGTTCAGGAAAAATTTCTGCGCCGCAACGGTGCGGATGATGTCATCTACCCGGAACGCGAATTTGCCAAGTGGGTGTCCATCCGCTACACTTCCAATCACATCCTCGACTATATCGAAGTGGATGCGGATCATGCGGTTCTGGAGGTCTCTATCCCGGAGAAGTGGCTCGGAAAATCCATCGCAGAGCTGAACATCCGCCGCGTACACAGCGTCAATGTCGTCGCTTACAAAAAGAACGGGAAACTGTACGTGAGCGTCTCCCCCGACCTTGTCCTGCGAAGCGACATGACGCTGATCGTATTCGGCGAACTCGGAGACATGAAAAAATGTTTCCATATGTGAATGCCGCGGGGTTCCATATGTGAGGTTCTACCGGGCATTCATCGCGCGTACAACTTCTTCAAGCGTCGGCATCGCAGGGATCGCTCCTCGCTTCTGCACGCACAGTCCCGCTACTGTGTTCGCAAAGCGGAGCATCTTCTGTGCTGTCTCGCGCCCGATCCGGTCCGGATTTAAATTTCCCGATACAAACTCATAAAGGATCCCGCCCCAGAAGGAGTCGCCGGCGCCGGTTGTATCGACCGCCTTACCCCTCATCCCCGGCTCCGTAACCTCGAACTCTTTCGTTCTGAAAAGCGCCCCGTCTTCCCCCAGTGTCACAAATACACATCGAACGCCCTGCTGCAGCAGTCTTTCCGCTGCCGCCGCCGGCTCGTCCTCGTCTGTCAGAAGCGCACACTCCTCATCCGAAATCTTCATAATGTCAACGTAAGGAATAACCGACCGCATCTGCTCCCTGGCATGCTCTTCGTCAGACCAGAGCGGAGCGCGGTAATTTGGGTCATACGGAATCAGAGCTCCGTTTTCTTTCGCGGTCTTCACCGCAAAAAGCGTCGCCGAGCGCGCCGGCTCGTCCGTAAGCGACAGGGATCCGAAGTGGAAAATCCGGGTCTCCTTCAGAAGCTTTTCCGGAATTTCATCCGGCCGCAGCTGCGTATCCGCCCCCGGTTTTCTCGCAAATGAAAAACTTCTCTCCCCGTTCTCCAGACCGACAAACGCAAGCGTCGTAAAATAATCCGGATCCGTGATCATACCCGAAGTATCAATTCCGAGATCCTCGAGTGTTTTCCTGAGAAACGCACCGTGCAGATCATCCCCGACTTTTCCTATGAATGCCGTCCGCCGTCCCATTTTGGAGAGCGCCGCGAGAACATTTGCGGGTGCCCCGCCCGGGTTTTGTTCAAACAGGTTTCTTCCCGCCTCCGACATCCCACATGGCGTAAAATCAATCAGCACCTCTCCCAATGCCGTAACATCTGTCATACTGTATCATCCTTTCCTGCCGCCGTTTTGAATTGGGTCACCTCCGGCGCAGCCGTTCAGAAATATTGTTCGTTTACCGGAAGCGGCTTCATCTCCCATGCGGTAATTTCCGCTCCACTGCAGTCAAACCGTACCTCAAGCTGAGAATCCTCTTTCAGCTCAGGGAAATAGTGCGATGTCATCACGATTTCACCGCCGTTGAAATAGAATTCCAGCATCGAGCGGTCGATCAGAAGCCGTGCATCTGTGATCTTTTCCGCCCGCACTCTGCGCTCGACCCTTCCGCGGCCGGCCTTCCCGCTCATATTCAGCGTCAGGATCTGATTGAAATACGAGAGACACACCCCATCCCCGATCTCGATTTTCCAGGATCCTGTCTCAATAAACCGATATTCCGGGAAACGGACTTCCACATCTCCGGCGGCATATGAAAGAAGCAGTTTGCCTTCCGGATTGATCAGCTGCTCCTTCGTGCGAAGCTCCTTCAGCTCCGGAACCGGCATCTGCGTGACAACTCCGCCGCGGAGACCCAGCAGACGCGGAACCGTCAGCGCATTCTCCCATCCCCGCTCTGCAGTCGGATTCTCATAGGGGTGATCCGGCATCCCGGACCAGCCGATCAGAATCCGGCGCCCGTTCTCATCCTCAAAGGTCTGAGGCGCATAAAAATCAAACCCGAAATCCCACTCGCGGAACGGCTTAAATGACTGGGCTCCCCGAAGATCTCCGGATACCGGAAAATAACCGGCCTGGTAAAGATTTTCATAGCGGAATTCTTCTGACTCCACCCCCTGCGGGCAGAGAGAGATCACACTCTGCCCGCCGACCGTGAAATAATCCGGGCACTCCCACATATAGCCGAACGGTTTCGCTGTGCTTACGATTTTCAGAAGTTTCCAATCGATCAGATTCCCGCTCTCATAAAAGAGAAGCGCTCCGCTGTCATCATCCATTCGCGCACCGAGAACCATATACCAGACGCCGTCCTCCTGCCACACCTTCGGGTCACGGACATGACGTGTACAGTGCTCCGGATAATCCTTCGTACCGAAAAGGACCTTCTTCTCTCCGTATTTCTTTCCGTCCCGCGTCTTCACAAGAATCGTATTGCTCTCGCGCCCGTCACGGATGTAATCGTAATCGCCTGTATGCTTGATGTTGCCCGTGTAAAAGAGGTCAATTTCGCCGTCATGTACAACTGCACTCCCGGAATAACAGCCGTCCCGGTCCGCAGTCTCCGGCCAGAACGGCACCCCCTCAAACTGAAGGTGTACCAGATCCGGCCCGGCGTAATGCCCCCATGTTCTTGCCATGCGGCCGTCCGGAGCCGGCGTATTCGGAGCGTACTGAAAATAAATATGATACATCCCGTTCGCCTGGCAAAGGCCATTCGGGTCGTTCAGCCACCCGTCCGGCGGCATCAGATGATACGCGAGCCGCCAGTTATCTTTTTCACTGCTCATCATTCTTTCCTCCCGGCATCCGGCCGAATTCGCACCGCATTCTGCCGTTTCTTCCCGTGCCGCCTTTATCAGTCGATCTCAAGAACCGGTGTCCCCGGATCCGTATCCACGACCATCTTTACATCCTGATACTCATCCGTATTGGTAATGATCACAGGAGTGTCCACATAATATCCGTCCGCACGGATTCCTTCGATATCGAACTCGAGAAGAAGCTGCCCCTTCTTTACCTCGTCTCCTGATTTCGCGTGTGCCTTGAAATGCTTTCCATTCAGCTTCACCGTATCGATACCGACATGGATCAGGACCTCGATACCGTCGTCCGAAGTCAGACCCAGCGCATGCATCGTATCGTAAAGCATATCCAGCGTTCCGTCGAAGGGCGCGTAAATCTTTCCTTCCGAAGGGATGATCGCCATGCCCTTTCCGAGCGTCTCCGAAGCAAAGGTCGGATCATGAACCTCAGAAAGTGGAATCGCCTTTCCCTTTGCCGGAGCGTAGACGATCTTCTTCGCTCCTTCCGCCGTATCTGCCTCCGGCACAGCTGCCGTACCTGCCTCTTCCTTCCTGCTTTCATCCGGGACAGGAGATACCTCCGAAGCAGCCTCCGGTTCGCCCGTCTCCGCCGCAGGATTCTCCGCTTCCTCCGGCTTTTCCGATGACGTTCCTCCAGCTTCTGCCGGCACCTTCTCATCATGATATGTGATAAAGGAAACAGCAAATGCCACTGCAAATGAAATAAGCAGCACAAGCGCGTACTGCACGGTAAATCCCGGCGTGATCAGAAAACCGAACAAACCGGTGACGCCGTACGCGTTCGCTCCGATACCGCTCAGCGATGCAACCATACCGCCGGCAGCGCCTCCGATGCAGGCGGAAATAAATGCGGTCCGATAGCGGATATTCACACCGAAAATCGCCGGCTCCGTGATCCCGAGAAAAGCGGAAAGTGATGCCGGAAGTGCCACTTCCTTCGTCTTTGCCCGCTTTGTCTTGACTCCGACCGCCATAGCCGCCGCGCCCTGTGCAACATTCGCCGCAGTCGCGACCGGCATCCAGGTATTGAGACCGGTCCCGAGCATCTGTGCCTCAATCATATTGTACATATGATGGAAGCCGGCAACGACCGTAAACGCATAGACAAACCCGATCATCAATCCCCCGATACCGAACGGAAGTCCGATCAGGGCCCTCGCTCCGTCGAGAATCCACTGCTCAACCTGCGAGAAGATCGGCCCGATAAAGAGCATCGTCAAAAGGCCGGTCACCAGTACCGTCACCAGAGGCGTTATAAACAGATCGATGATCTCCGGTACGATCTTATGCAGCTTCTTCTCAAGCCAGCTCATAAACAGGATCGCAATAATCACCGGTATGACATGACCCTGGTAGCCGATGTTCTCGACCTTATAACTTCCGAACTGGAACCATGTAACAATGTCCGGATTTTTTATCAGATCCCCTGCGGGATTGGCCGGATCGGCTACATACTGACTCCAGGCATTGATAAGGCTCGGATGAATCATGATAAAGCCGATGACCGCCGCGAGAAACTGATTGCCGCCAAATTTCTTCGCCGCGCTGATCGCGATCAGAATCGGCAGCATGGAGAGTGCTGCCCCGGCAAACAGGTTGATCAGCGAATAGATATTGCTGCCCTTAAGTGCCGGCCATACCTGAATCAGGCCGTTCAGGACTCCGTTCAGAAGCCCGCTGGCAACAATCGCCGGAATAATCGGCACAAAAATATCGCCCAGTGTTTTGATCGCACGGAAGAACCAGTTCTGTTTCTGAGCCGCGGCTTCTTTTAAATCCGCCTTCGATGCCTCCGTTACCCCGGCCATCCTGATGAATTCATCGTAAACCTTATTGACCGCTCCCGTACCGATGATGACCTGAATCTGTCCAGAAGCCTCAAAACATCCCTTCACACCATCGACGCTTTCCACGCCTTCCTTGTCCAGCCTGGAATTGTCTGCAATTACGAGTCGGAGACGTGTAGCGCAATGCGCTGCAGAAATAACGTTATCCGGCCCGCCGACGTGATCCAGCACGCCTTTGGCTGTCTTTTCGTAATCCATAAAACGCCCTCCCAAAAATAATCAACAACAATAATTATATTTTATCCGGCCACCCTTGTAAATATCTATGCAATTTTTGTTAATAAAAGCTGTTTTTTCGCCAAAGTGCACACATTTCAAACGAATCCGGACTATAATGAAAAAACACATCCTTCTGCATTCCGTCCGATCCCCGGATATTTTCTCCTGGATCTTTTTTATTTTTGCCAAAAACGTCTTCACTGATCCGCATCCTGTCAATTCGATATAACAAAGTAACGAAAAGTAATCGCAGATCATCGCATGTTTCCGTGATGCTTTCATCCCGCCTCTGCGCAATTCCTTTTTTACGGGGATACGATATTTTTGCTGTATGTCAATATGATATATCTAAAATCCAGATATTGCAGAAATACCCGTGTTCATGTATTATGAAGCAAATAATCCATACAACAGTCATTAAGAGGAGTTGTCCGAATGAAACCATACACTGAAATGAGCAAAGAAGAACTTAAAAATGAGATTGCTTCACTGAAGCAGGAGTACAAACGGTATCAGTCTCTCAGTCTTTCCCTCGACATGAGCCGCGGCAAGCCGTGCAAGGAACAGCTCGACCTCTCTATGGGGCTCATGGATGCACTGACTTCTGATTCCGATCTCTGCTGTGAGGACGGCACAGACTGCCGCAACTACGGTACCCTCACCGGCATCGACGAGGCAAAAGTTCTCATCGGAGACATGATGGAGAACAACCCGGACAACATCATTATTTACGGAAATTCGTCCCTCAACGTAATGTATGACACGGTATCCCGTGCCTACACCCACGGTATTATGGGAAATACTCCCTGGTGCAAACTGGACAAGGTCAAATTTCTCTGCCCCGTGCCCGGCTATGATCGCCACTTCAAGATCACAGAATACTTCGGCATCGATATGATTCCGGTACCGATGTCACCGACCGGTCCGGACATGGACATGGTCGAGCGTCTTGTTTCCGAAGACGAAGCCATCAAGGGAATCTGGTGCGTACCGAAATACTCAAATCCACAGGGTTACTCCTATTCAGATGAAACCGTCCGGAGATTTGCCCGCCTGAAACCGGCTGCAAAGGACTTCCGTATCTTCTGGGATAACGCTTACGGAATTCATCATCTGTACGAGGATAAGCAGGATTATCTGGTTGAAATCCTCGCGGAGTGCAAGCGTGCCGGCAATCCGGATATGGTTTACAAGTTTGCTTCCACTTCAAAGATTACTTTCCCGGGAAGCGGTATCGCGGCGCTCGCAACATCGTTGAACAATCTCCAGGATATCAAGGAGCAGCTGAGTCACCAGACAATCGGCCACGACAAGGTCAACCAGCTCCGCCACGTCCGTTTCTTTAAGGACATTCACGGTATGGTCGAACACATGAAAAAACACGCGGACATCATCCGCCCGAAATTCGAGATGGTCGAACAGACACTGGAAGACAACCTCGGCGGACTTGAGATCGGTACCTGGACCAAACCGCTCGGCGGGTATTTCATCAGCTTTGATTCTCTTCCGGGCTGCGCGAAAGCGATCGTCAGCCGGGCAAAAAAAGCAGGTGTGGTCATGACCGGTGCCGGCGCCACATGGCCCTACGGGAAAGATCCGCATGACAGCAACATCCGGATTGCCCCGACTTATCCTTCCATGTCTGATCTGAAAACCGCCGCACAGCTCTTCACGCTCTGTGTCAAACTCGTCAGCGCCGAGAAATTATACGCTGAGATGGGCGACTGATCATCCCAATCACATAGGAATTGATATACGCCGCGGCTCCAGGGGCCGCGGCGGTTTTATCCGTACATCACTGCAAGATATCTTCCGATCCGTATATCTCACACTCAAGTCCCAGAATTTTTCCCGCGTCGCGCTGTACCTGCGCGAATCCGGTGCAAGAAAGCGTGCTGATCCCGACCTCTTCTGCAGCCCGTGTGTTTTCTTCCCGGTCATCAATAAAAAGACATTCCGCCGGATCAAGCCGATACTTATCCAGTAAAGTCCGGTATATTCGAAGATCCGGTTTAATCAGCTTTACATCGCAGGAGAAAACCCCGCCGTCCATCAGCGGCAAAAAATCAAGCGCTTTTCGATTTGCGTACATCATCCGGTACGAATAATTTGACAGAAAAAACGTACGATATCCGCTCTCTTTAACCGCCTTAATCCAGGGAATCGCATGCTCCGTTCTGTAAGCGATCTCTCCCGCGTGATCCCACACCTGACAAATCTCATCCTTCATCTCCGGATCATGGTCCACCATTCTTTGGAGAACCTCCTCCTCCGGGATGATCCCACGATCCAGCTCATCCCATAATCCGGAAGCCCAGACCGCATTGTACACACGTTTCCACACATCCGTATTGTCCCCGAAAAGATCCCTGGAAAATTCGTCAAGCCGGAGCCCGACCAGGACATTTCCGATGTCAAAAATCACATTTTTTATCGCTCTATTCCGCTCCATTCGATTTCCTCACACAATTGTTCCGGCATGATGCCAGTACAATTATCCCTTCTCCGGCTCTGGTTCTTTCACCGCAAGACTTGGCACTCCTCCGCGCAGATGCTAGAATACAAAACAGTACCAGCACCGTTACGTAGATCGACAGGACTGCCTGACATGAATTTTATTCGAAGTTTTCTTGTAATTATCGGACTTATATTCACAATCTGGTTTTTCCTTCCGGTGGCAACCGGCGGCATCCTCAATATCGGAAATATCTCCGGGATGCTTTTCTTCGCCATCCTGGTTCTCTTCGCCCTGCCCGGTCCCGGGCGAATCCGAAACGCTCTCCCCCGCGGAATACTCATACCGCTTTCCGCCCTATATTTCTGCTTTGCGGTCACCGCAGCGATCGTGATCCTTTTCATGATCCGCGGTTCCCGCACAACATGGCAAACGGTCGAAGATTCCGATACACAAAATCCGACGATTATAATTCTCGGATGTAAAAACGGCAGCCGAATGATGAACGAGCGGATCCGTGTCGGCATACGCCTTCTGAACCGGCACCCGGATATGGCCTGCATCCTGTCCGGAGGCACAGGGTCCGATGAAGATGAATCCGAAGCGGATTATATGTATTCCCGTCTTACCGAAGCCGGCATCGACAGCCGTCGTCTTTTCCGGGAAGACCGCTCCCTGAATACATTTCAAAATCTGAAGAACTCCGCCGATATCATACGCTCGGAGCACCTCGGCAGCCGTGTATTGATCGTTACGCATGAATTTCATCAGTATCGTGCGTGCAGAATTGCCCGCCGCCTGCGTCTGATTCCCCGCGCCAAAAGCGCCGTAACGCCGTGGTGGCTCCTGCCGACATACTGCAGCCGCGAAATCTTCGCGATTCTCAAAGAATGGGGAAAAACCCCTGTCTGACCGGCCGTCATCCAGCCAATTAATATAAGGAGGATTATAGATGTTTCGTCTCTGGGGAAAAATTGTCAAAAGTAACAAAACTTTGCGCGACACCGTCATCGAAGATAACCGTCCCGATACAAGAACTCATAAAATTCTGAACGGTCTGACCGAGATCTGCTACCGGTTTGATCTCTCCGTTCCGATCTGGCTTGATTCAAATATCTCTGATTTTAAGCATCACAAAAAGACACGCTTCTATTCTGACAACTTCATCGACTCGATCGAATTTGACTTTCTCGAGCTGTCTGTCCTGGAGGAGGACGGCGATTAACCGCCTCTCCTCCTGCATATTATTTCCGGTTATCCGGTTGCGGCCTAGCGGTCATACTTTTTCTGCGATTTTCTGAAGCATTCCTCGAACCAGATTTACACTGTGCCGGATCGCCTTCTTTTCAAATGTATCGTAATCTTCTGCCGCGCCGTCATCCGCTTTGTCAGATATTGCGCGAAGAATCACACATCCGATACCATTCAGATAGGCAGCCTGCGCAATCGCGGCTCCTTCCATCTCCGCGCAGGATCCGTTGTACATCTCGCGAAGCTTTTTTTTCGTCTCATGATCAGACACAAAACGATCGCCGCTCACGACTCTTCCCCTGTGCGTTCTGATATCCGGATTCACCTCTTTACAAACCGCTTCCGCCAGTGCGATCAGCATTTTATCCGCCGGAAAAGCCAGCGTGTCCATCCTCGGAATCTGACCGGGTGCGTAATCAAACGCCTCGACATGAACATCATACTGCAGCGCATCGACAGAAACGACGATGTCGCCGATATCAATCCCGCTTAAAAGACTTCCTGCTATTCCGGTATTGATCACCGCGCCGATTCCGTAATCGTCAATCAGAATCTGTGTACAGATGCCTGCATTCACCTTACCGATCCCTGACCGGACGACGACCGTATCAATCCCGCAGAGCTTCCCATCAAAGAATTCCATCCCCGCCTTCGTCTTCGTCCTTACATCGGTCATCTCTTCCTTGAGTTTGCTGACTTCCTCCTCCATAGCGCCGATAATTCCGATCCGCTTCATAATTGTCTCTCCATTTCCTGAAATTGTTCTCAGCGGTCCCACTTATCACAAAGTGAATTGATCTGATTCGTAAGTTTACTCAGATCTTTATTCGAACCACCCTCGTTGTGCGTAATAACAGTAAGCAGCCTCTGGCCTGCCGCCCACAGCCGTTCGAACACCGCGTTCTCATGTCTCGCCGCAGCTTTCCTGCCCTTCTTTTCAGCACGGACAGCCACAGGTTCCGCGATCATCTCATTTGCTGCCAGATCAAATACCCATCCGGAAAACGGCGCTACCGCATCATAGCCAAGCTCCGTGCGCAAACGATCCGCAAAAATTTCCGTCACCGTGTCCTCTCCGTGTGTCACAAAGACTCTTGACGGTTTGTCCGCAAACGCAGAAGCCCATTTCATCAGACCATTACAGTCCGCATGGCCGCTGATTCCGGGAAGAGACGTAATTTCTGCTGCAACATTAATCTCCTCTCCGAACATCTTCACATGATCTGCACCGTCAATCAGTGCGCGGCCGACTGTACCATTCGCCTGATACCCGACAAAAAGAATTGTGCTCTCCCTTCTCCAGAGATTATGTTTCAGATGATGCTTGATTCTTCCTGCGTCGCACATACCACTCGCAGATATGATCACCTTCGGTTCCGAATTCATATTGATCATCTTGGACTCATCCGCCGTTATGGCGGTCCTCAGGCCCGGAAAACGGATCGGATTAACTCCCTGCGCGATCAGATCTTTCGCTTCCTGATCAAAACAGTCTTCATAATGCCTGTCGAAAATCGTTGTCGCCTCGATTGCCAGCGGGCTGTCAACATAGACCTCAAAATCCGGATGCTCCGGGACAAGGTTCTGTTCCTTCACCTGCCTGATAAAATAAAGCATTTCCTGCGTACGTCCGACTGCAAATGACGGAATAACAAGGTTTCCTCCTCTTGCGAATGTGCGGCTGATAATTTTCGCCAGTTCGGTAACGTAATTCGGAACCTTACCATGCGCGCGGTCTCCATACGTGGACTCCATAATAACATAATCCGCCTGGTTGAGATAGGTCGGATCTTTGATCAGCGGCTGATTCTGATTCCCGATATCTCCGGAAAACACGATTTTCTTCTCAACCTCATCTTCACGAAGCCAAATCTCCAGACTCGCGGAGCCGAGCAGATGTCCTGCGTCTACAAGGCGCAAGCGGATTCCTTCCGCAATCTGCACCTCCTTCTGATACGGGAGCGGCCGAAGATGACGCACGGCCTCCATCGCATCCTTCATCGTATAGATCGGCACATACTCTTCTTTTCCTGCGCGTTTCCCCTTCCGATTTCTCCACTCTGCCTCAAACTCCTGGATATGTGCGCTGTCACGAAGCATAATATCGCACAGATCCGCAGTCGCTTCCGTCGTATAAATATCTCCGCGAAATCCCTCTGCGCAAAGCCATGGAATCATTCCGGAATGATCAATATGCGCGTGAGTCAAAAACATAAAATCAATCTGTGACGCCGGAACCGGAAGCGGTTCATTCTTGTAAAGATTTTCTCCTTGTTCCATTCCGCAGTCCACAAGAAATTTTTTGTCACACGCTTCGATAAAATAGCAGCTGCCTGTCACTTCGTGCGCAGCACCGAGAAATGTAATCTTCATATGTCTAACCTCCCGTCCCCGCTTTTTCCATTATTATAATCCCTGATATAGTAAAAAGAAAGTTTGGGGGCGCAGGGTTCATCCGGCAGAAACCGCCCTCACACTCAATGATCAATCACAATATTTCCTCCGCAGAGACTGCCTTTCGACTCTCCACAAACCACGCCCCCGGATCTGCGTCTTCGTAAAAAAGATACGCATTCTGTCCGCGGCATCGAATCGAATACCTCAGTCCACATCCACCGGCCTTCATGCTCGCTGCTCTGCGGCAGTCCAGAACTCTCTCTATGTCATAACGGGAATCACCTATTTTCAACCACTTGGGAACAATCCGTCCATCCCGTTCAAAAACAGCTCCGACCTCCACATACATTTTATAACTCTGCTCCATCTTCCGTTCTCCCTTATGCACCGCTCAGATTTCCTTTCTGAAAATATGACAGCGGATGAATCACCTGCTCCTTCCTCTTTCTCGGAGTGATATCCGGGCCGAACGCCATGAGTCCGCGCCGGATTGAATCATCCCCAAACCGTCTCCGGATATTCTCCACAGTCCGATCCATAATCCGCTGTTTTCTTCTTGCCGCCTCATTTTGAAAGATACTGAGCTGATACGGCTGTTTTTCCCCGGTAAGATCGGAAACCCGCACGCAGATTCCCCGAACCGGATTTTTCCAACAATAATTCTCCCGGAACAGGCGAAACGCCTCCTCCGCAATCTCGCCTGATATATTTGTCGGTATGCCAATCCTGTGCTGGCATGTCCGGCCTCGCAGTTCAGAATCCCGTGTATAAATCTCAATCACATCTCCCGCAAGGCCGTTTTCGCGCAGCCTTCGTGCCACGTTCTCAGCAAGCATATAACACGAAACCCGCACTTCTTCATCCGTCCGAAGATCATACGGCATTGTCATGCCATTACCGACGCTTTTCACCGCGGGAGCTTCCCCGGCAAAACTGACCGGTGTTCGATCTTCTCCATTCGCAAAAACACTCAGAGTCCGCCCCATTTTCCCGAGATAGGCGTACAGAAAATCCGGATTGCTCTCTGCCAGTTCTCCGATCGTTGTGATTCCCAGTCTTTTCAATTTCGCCGATGTTGATCGTCCTACATAAAGAAGCTCTGAAACCGGCTGCTTCCAGACGATCTGCCGGTAATTTTCCCCGGTGACGCATGTGACCGCATCCGGTTTTCTGTAATCAGAGCCGAATTTTGCAAAAATCTTATTCCAGCTGACCCCGACACTGACTGTAATACCGAGTTCCTTTTTTACTCTTCGGTTAATTTCCTTTGCGATCTTTTCACCGTCTCCTTTTATTCCGCAGCTTTCGCTGGCATCCATCCAACACTCATCCAGGCCAAACGCCTCAACCCGGTCTGTGTACTCACCGTAAAGCTCCCGGAGATATCTGGAGAATCGAAGATACTGATCATAATCCGGCGGAAGGATCACCAATCCCGGACAGGTTTCCTTCGCCTCCCACAACGCAGATCCCGTTCGAACCCCTCTCCGCTTTGCAATATAATTTGCCGTCAGAATAATTCCGTGCCTTGTCTCGGGATCACCCCCCACTGCCATAGGAACATCCCGAAACTCCGGGTGATGCAGCATCTCCACGGAAGCATAAAAGCAGTTCGCATCACTATGCAAGATCGTTCTCATCTTCCTGTGCCCTTCTGAATACGAATTTATTCTTCGTGTTTTTCTTGATTATAGGATCGTACTCCCCCGATGTCAAGCCGATATATGAATTTTATCTTCTCTAATTTCGCAATTTCCGGTTGCATATTCTTCATGTATATGATAATGTAAAAATGTATCTTGAAGGTGCCAGCTGTGGGAAGCTTAAGCATTACCCCTGTCTCTTAGCGGAGGAAATTATGACATTCGGAGAAAAAGTACGCAGATTACGCAAGGAAGCCGGTATGACCCAGGCCGGGCTCGCAAAACAGATTCATGTATCAGGACGAACTGTCCAAAGCTATGAATCCGGTATCAGTTATCCGAAAAACCGCGCCACCTATGATGAACTGGCCAAAGTGCTCGGCTGCAGCGCAGATTATCTTCGTACTGAAGGCGATTTACACGGCACATCCCCGTCCGATGGCAATCCCGGAACCGAACACTCCTTTGTTGGAGATGCCGCCGGTCAATATGGATCAAGAGGCGCGCGCCAGGCGAGAGAACTGATCGCCGAGGTCAGCGGTCTTTTCGCCGGCGGCGAACTGGATGAAGAAGATATGGATGAAATGATGAAAGCCATTCAGGACGCTTACTGGGTCTCCAAAAAGATGAACCGGAAGTACGTTCCGAAGAAATACCGCCGGGAAGATACGGATGACTGAACAGGGGGAAATGAATGAACCACAGCGCCGATCGAATCGCAAATCTTGCGGATCATCTGATCCGGAAATATCACACGCGTGATCCGGAGGAGCTTGCCTCCTGCCTGCGCATTACAATTATGGAACGGAATTTCAAGAAACAAAGGGGTGCATATGTTGTAGAAGCCGGAAATCCATTTATCTTCATCAAAAGAAATCTTTCTCCTTATATGCGGAAAATGGTTATCACACATGAAATCGGACATGACCGGCTGCATCGTACAGAAGCCAAAGGGAGCTGTCTCTTTCGCGAATTTGAATTGTTTGATATGGCGGCCAGCCGCATGGAATATGAAGCGAACCTGATGGCCGCGCAGATCCTGCTTCCGGACCAGGACATCCTCGATTACATCCAGATGGGATACGACACGCAGCAGATTGCAAACGCCATGCACTCGGACATCAATCTGGTCGCACTGAAGAATGATATTCTGATCGCACGCGGGCATTCTTTCCGCCGACAGGATCACAACAGCCTGTTCCTGTATCCGGAATAATTTGACGGAGTCAGCCGCCGCGTAGTAATATAAAGATATTCAATTTTCAAATTTTTGGCGTAATTGCGCTGTTTTCATGTGCGCGCAACATAGAGAGGAGCCGGCTGTGACAAACGACCGTGTCAGGAAAGTAACACACATTGATAACATCAAACTGAGTGAGGACGGAACCTCCATCATTATCATTGATCAGACAAAACTTCCGAACAGAGTAGAATATATTGAGTTGAAAACTGCTCAGGATGTTTGGGATGCGATTCATCTGCTCAAAGTCCGCGGTGCGCCGGCGATCGGTATTGCCGCAGGTTACGCGATGTACATTCTTGCCCGGCAGATTCAGACCGATGATTACAAAAGGTTCCTTGCTGAATTTCAACATCAGGCAGAATATCTCAATTCATCGCGCCCGACAGCTGTGAATTTAAGCTGGGCTTTAAAGCGCATGGAAAAAGTAGTGACCGATCATCGTGATCTTCCGGTCGCAGAGATACGGAATCTTCTGAACAACGAATGCCATGCGATTCACGAAGAAGATATCGCTATGTGCAGATCGATCTCCGAGTACGGTCTTTCGCTGATCCGGGAAGGCGACGGCATTTTAACACACTGCAACGCAGGACCGCTCGCAACATCCCGTTATGGAACCGGTCAGGGACCGCTTTTTCTCGCAGCTGAAAAAGGAATGAACATCAAAGTGTTCGCTGATGAAACGCGTCCCCTTCTTCAGGGCGCACGGCTCACATCCTATGAGCTTTACAATGCAGGCGTTGATGTCACCCTGATCTGCGACAATATGGCCAGCCTCGTTATGAAGAACGGCTGGGTTCAGGCGTGTTTCGTAGGATGCGACCGGGTTGCAGCCAACGGTGACGCCGCAAATAAAATCGGAACCAGCGGTGTTGCAATACTGGCTAAGCATTATGGCATCCCGTTTTATGTACTCGGGCCGACCTCTACAATTGATATGAACTGTAAATCCGGTGATGATATCAAAATCGAACTCCGTGACCCGGATGAAATCAAGGAAATGTTTTATTCGGAACCGGTCGCTTTAAAAGAGGTAAAATGCTACAATCCGTCTTTTGATGTGACGGATCATGAACTGATTACCGCAATTATCACAGAAAAGGGTATTTGCAGACCACCGTACACGGAAAGTCTGGCTGCACTTTTTAAGTAAACCAGGGAGGATAATCTGATATGGAAATTACTTCTGTCACCGGCTGCATAAAAGCCGAAAAAGAAAATGTCGCGAAAGTTGTTTTATTTCCCGGCGATCCGCTTCGCGCCAAATTCATCGCGGAAAACTTTCTGGAGAATTCCATTCTCTTCAATGACGTGCGAAATATGCTCGGGTACACCGGAACCTACAACGGAAGACGTATCTCCGTTATGGGAAGCGGTATGGGAATCCCGTCTGCATGCCTTTATGCAACCGATCTTTACAATCAGTTCGGAGTTGAGTCCATCATCCGCATCGGCTCGACGGGCGCGCTGACCGACGATATAAACCTGAAAGATGTCATCATCGCTATGAGCGCATCGACCAATTCAGATTTCGCTTCACAGTATGATTTTCCGGCCCATCTTGCACCGACAGCTGACTGGGGTCTGCTCAAAACCGCTGTTGATGCCGGTGAAAAAATGAATATTCCGGTAAAAGTCGGCCCGGTTCTTTCCACCGATACATTTATCAACGCAATTCCGAATGTAAATGAGAAGTGGAGAAACATGGGGCACCTCTGCGTTGAGATGGAAACGGCCGGGCTTTATGCACTTTCTATGGCTCTGCATAAAAAAGCCCTCTCGATTCTCTCTGTTTCCGATCATATCTTCAAAGGTGAATTTCTCAGTCCGGAAGAGATCCGTGACGGTTTCACTGATATGATGAAAATAGCTCTCGAAACTGCCTGGCATTATGCAGAATAAGCACTGATTATTTAGTGAATTCATGGTTTGCAAGGGGATATCATATGAAAAAAATTGTACTAACCGGCGGCGGAACTGCCGGACATGTCACACCAAATATCGCATTGATCCCGGGCCTGATCAGCCGCGGCTATGAAGTTTCTTATGTAGGCTCGTTAAACGGAATCGAGAAAAAGCTGATCGAAGATATCGGCATTCCTTACTACGGCGTTTCATCCGGAAAACTTCGCCGCTACCTTGACGTTAAAAATCTCTCAGATCCTTTCCGTGTGATCAAAGGGATCGGTGACTCAAGAAAAGTTCTCAAAAAGCTGGATCCGGATATTGTTTTTTCAAAAGGCGGTTACGTCGCTGTTCCGGTTGTCATGGCTGCGAAATCGAGAAAAATACCGGTTATCATCCACGAGTCGGATATGACTCCGGGACTCGCAAACCGTATGTGTTTTTCCTCTGCCGCCAGAATCTGCTGCAACTTCCCGGAAACTCTTAAGAACCTTCCGGAAGATAAGGCTGTTTACACAGGGTCACCAATCCGGGCAGAGCTGCTGAACGGAGATGCCGCACGTGCAAAAGCATTCTGTGGATTCACAAATGACAAACCAGTCATTCTCAGCATCGGAGGAAGCCTGGGCGCTGTCGCAATCAACGACTGCCTTCGCAGCATCGTACCGGACCTGCTGAAGGAATTCAACATCATCCATCTTTGCGGCAAGGGAAACCTCGACCGGAGTCTTGATGCGTTCCAGGGATATGTTCAGTATGAGTATATCTCAAAAGAACTTCCGGATCTGTTCGCCCTCGCTGATATTGTAATTTCACGGGCCGGCGCAAATGCGATCTGCGAAATCGCAGCACTTGCGAAGCCAAATCTCCTGATCCCGCTTCCTGCGGAAGCAAGCCGCGGTGACCAGATACTGAATGCGGAGTCATTTGAACACCAGGGATTCAGCATGGTTCTGAAGCAGGAAAATATGACCCGTCAGACACTGATTGATGCGATTCATGAGCTGTTCAACACGAAGGATCAGTATATCGCCGCCATGAAAGCTGCGAAGCAGAACGATGCTGTGACCACAATTCTTGATCTGATCGACAAATATCGCAGACAGCGCTAAGCGTTTCCGGATCAGAACGTCTTTTTCCGATAATACAGGCGGCTTATCAGATTCTATCCGATAAGCCGCCTCATCTTTCATATCGCACCTTCAAAAGATCTATCCGAAGCGATCTTTTCTGCAAAACCAACCAGTTGATTCAAAATTTACCTGCTGCTTTTCTCAGAATTTCGTCTCGATCTTCATCGGTCAGTTTGCCTGGTTTCCATGTGACGCCGGCATGATCATCCTTATATCGCGGAATCAAATGAATATGAAAATGAAAAACGGTCTGGCCCGCACACTCGCCGTTATTCTGTACAATATTGTACCCATCGCAGGGAAGTGCCTCCATCATCACCGACACGATCTTCTTTGCGAGAATCATTGCTTTTCCGGCAAGCTCATCCGGAATCTCGACCAAATTTGCATAATGTTTCTTGGGAATAATCAGCGCGTGCCCATACGTGGCCGGTCCGAGATCCAGGATTACCCGAAAATTCTCGTCTTCATACAGTGTCGCCGCCGGTATTTCCCCTGCCGCTATTTTACAAAAAATACAATTGCTCATTGTTACACCCTCCCTGATTTTCTGTGATCCTTTGACAGCGGCCAAAGCACGGCAGCAAGTACGGAGCCGCCGATAAAACCGCCGAGATGCGCATATCCGTTCACTCCCGCAGTCTGGAAACCGACGATCAGTGAAAACACAGCCATCAGAAGCACTCTGACAAGCGTCAGATTTTCTAGATGGCCTCGATGAATCAAAACCAATATAAAAAGGCATCCGATAACGCCAAAAATAGCACCCGATGCACCGGCGGAAACCGACGCAGTCCCGGTCATCAGATCATGCCGGTACGAGAACCACCCTGCAAAAAAACCACTTCCCAGGTACAAGATCAAATAAATAACCTTTCCCAGATATCTCTCGACATAATCCCCGATAAACAACAGAAGGATCATATTATTTGCAAGATGCGGAAATCCGAAATGGAGGAACATCGATGTAAAAAGCCTGTAATACTCGCCGGAGTGTACGTACGGCGCATACGACGCGCCAAGTTTCAGCATATGTTCCACATCATTCGTATTTCCGGTCGCTTCCGCATAAACGAACACTGCAATATTGACCAGGATCAGAAATAGATTTACCCGGCTTTTGTCCGGCCGCTTCCTCATCTGATCAAAAATATCCTCGTTCGGATTTATCTGCCATGACGGTTCTTCCGGCATTCCGTTTTCCCTCCACACGGCAAAACTCATTTTTCTCCATCGTTTACCGTCATACTATTATAACAGCCGGGTCAGAAGAAGCAGCATCCAGATATACGCGCAAGTCTTCGGGATCATCAGCATACCAATCAGAGGCTTTTTCTTTGCAAAAAGAGTTACTGGAAAATAGCACGCAAAGCTGATCACAATTGCGATACTCATCCTCCACATTCGCAGTCCGTCCGCATTTCCCGAAAATACGAACAATCCACACACAATCGCGCCGCTCACCGCAAACGGAAGATTCCGAGAAATTTTTCTGTCCGGCTATTCTCTCCAAAAAGCGCCCTCTTCACACGGGGAATCAGATGAAAAGAATCGCCTCCTCCGAGAATCAGCGCGAGTGTGCCACAAAAATTCAGCAGCGCCGATCCGTGTGCGCGCGGATAAAAAACAATCGCAGCGGAGAACGCAAACGTCAAATATGCGATATCAAAGATACTCTCAAAAACTCCCGCAGGAGTGATCCTATGTACCTGTTCCTTCAAATCCGGCCTCCCAAGCCGCACCCGTTATGAATGATTCTATATTTCGCAGTACACGAATCCGTATCCCTATTATAGTCTCCGCCAAACCGGCTGTCCAGCACGGCCAGCTCGGTTCTAAACCCTCCCTGACTATCCAATTCCTTCCCTGCACCGGCCCTTCATCTATACTGCATCCGCAGATCCTGTCCGATAACGGTACACAAGATCCGCAAAACGACAGCAGTCCCCGTCTTTCAACGCAACATTCTCTCCTTCATCAACCATCGTCTCATTAATAAAGGTCGCATTTTTCGATCGCATATCCCGGATCTCGTAGTGATCTTCTTTCCAGATCAGTTTTGCATGCAGACGGCTTACGGCCTCAGACGGCAGCACAATATCGGAAGCAAATTCGCTTTTGCCGATCCGGTACTCATCCGCAGTCAATATATACGGTTTTTCATTCCGATCGTCCAGACGAATCAATCTTCCCCGGACCTTGGCTCTCTTCCCCGTAAAATCAGACAGAAGAACTGTCTCTCCGTTTCCGGCACACTCTGTATCCGATCGGTTATCCCACATAGAAATATCCGTCTCGCCGTCACCCCGATTCCTGTCCATTCTTCTGCGATCCGATCTTCCGCGATCCTCTCTTCCACGATCCGCCCTTCTGCGATCTGATCCTCCGCGATCCTCTCTTCCACGATCCGATCCGCCCGGATCATCTCCGTATTCATCCTCATAACCGGTCTCAGACACTTTATTTCCGGATTTCATAATGGAACTGTAGTGATTCACCAGATAATCCGGCATTTGGATGCATTCCGTTGGTTCAGGCTGCTTCTCCCCGTTGATCTTGACGTCTCCCGCCTTCTTTTCATGAATTTTTTTCCGAATCCGGCCTGCCAGAATCGTTCCGGAAAATATGAGAATCCCAATACCTATACCGAAGTCTTTCCTTCCTGCGACAATCATGGCAAAAGCTGCCGCCGCTGCGATGATCGCCGCACCTGCTATAGACCGGATTGTTTGCTTCATTTCCGGATTCTCCTCCTCTTCCTCTTCATCTGAAAAAAAATCATCCAGAATCTGCCGGCGCCTCTCATCGCGTTCCTCTTCCATCAACATCTCCGATGCCTCTTCGTTTCCGCAATTCCACTTCTCCGCCCCTGTTTCCTCCGGTTTCCGCACCGCTTCATTCGTTTGAGTACCGCCAAACGAGCCGTTCTCCTCCGGATTTTCATCCCGCTCTCCATATAAGAGCCGGGCAAAAGTCTCCTCCGTGAGCATATCGGTGACGCAGGATTGATAAAATGAATATCCAAGCAATACCGCTTCACGGTCATCATGATTCAGCTTCGGAAGAATAAATTCGCCCAGAGCTCTCAACGAGTCTCCAAATTCCCCTCTTCCGCCCGGAAAATAGCAAAAGCGGATCTCAGACAACAAACTATCCGCAAAAATACAATCCGGATCCAAAATCATTCCTTCCGGAGGAAGCAGAAATTCGCTGATCCCGTGCAGCGTATCAAGCAAGGACTCAAGAATAAGCCGGAGAAGGCGCATATCAATCAGACGGTCTGCTACAATTTCCGAAAGCGTCTGACGCGAGGTGACATTATAATAAAGCATGATCTCGTCGTCGATCTGTTCTACATGGCACGCCAAAAGTCCGGATATCCTGTTTTCATCCAACATACGTGTCTGATATGAATTCAGGCTCTCCGTCTCCCGGTCAGAAAGAACCAGGTAGTGATCCTTTAAATCCCGCTTCATCTGTATTTTCATTTTCGCCACCTCATTTCCAATCATGTACAGGATGTCACGATACTCTTTCACTGCAGCCTGGTTTTGCTGACAGACACATCCTCATTGATCCGGGATATCGAACATTTACCCGCCCAGCTCATCCTTCACAGCCAGAGCCGCACGGCGCATTCTCAGAACCTTTTCCGGATTCACCCTCTCAACATCGGCCTTTGCGGTAAATGGCACGAGTTCCCGGCCGAAGAGCGGATACGACTGACCGCTGAAACTTACGGAAGTACCAGAGTGATCCGAGTCAATCGCTTTCTGCGGCGGCGTTCCGGGCATCACCTGATCACGGATTCTCTCTTCTGCCTGCATTGCCGCCTGCATCCGTCCTTCACTCTCCGATATAATCTGTCTGCCGTTTCCAACGATCGCACATTCATACGCCGCGCATTGATACCAGCATCGATTATGTACATAGAAAATCATAATAATCAGGAGCACGGTCATCATCACCGCCATCGGAACAATGACCGCCGCCTCCACCACAACGACCGCGGAACACCATTTTCCGCTTTTCTGTTTCTTGTACTTTCTATCCATCGCATCCTCTTTCTGACTGATATTCTCTCGCCTACCTCCTCACGATTAATAGTATGATGTAAGCCGCAAACAAATACGGCGCCAGCGGCAGGCGAAGCGATGATGCCGGTGCCCGTTCTCCTGCTGTCCTTCCCCCACTGCTTCTCCGGGCGCGGCTCATACAGAATTGTACATGTCGCTTCGCAAGAAGCAGCGCCGCCCCTATCAGAGCCAGAAACAGCCCCATGCATGAAATATAGAAGCTGTCCGGAAATCCGCACCACGCACCGCAGGCCAGTATGAGAATACCATCTCCGCGTCCGATCTGACCGCCTGTAAGCCATGCCGCGGTCAGCAGAACCATGCCCGGTATCATCGCACAGAAAAAATAAACTGCGCCGGAACTTCCGGCGAAATAATTCCACAGCACCCCCGCCACACCGGCAGCGACCGTCGGCACAAAGACAATCTCTCGTCTGCGAATATCCTGAACTGCATTTACTCCGAGAAGTGCCGTACACACAACCTGACCCGTCATCCGGTCCTCATCCCTCCGTTTCTTCCGCATCCCGTTCAGCACAGCGGCTGCATTCTCTCAGATTCTCCACCTCCGACATCCGAACGATCCGGATGTGCCTCGTGAGTCCGCTGCAGGATGACGAATTGTGGAAAGCATCTCCTTCCGGAGAGAGGTAAACAATCTGTGCGGGCCGCCCATTCGATACACACTTTTCACACGCATGGTATTTCGAACCATAATCATTCCGTAGAAATGCAATTCCGCTCCCCGGCACAGCTTTCCATGAGAGATCAAGATGCGTACACCTCGAACTCGTATGGTAAACACTTTCATGCTCTGTGACGTAAACCATTGCATCGTCATCTCCGGCTTCACCATTGTCGCCGCCAGTATCACCAACCCACGCCCTGACTCTTCCCCGGCACACAAATCTCAAATCCGGGAAGAAAAACGGGAGTGCAAAAGGCTTGTATCTGACAAGTTCCGGCCGATCGGCCACAGGATCAGGATCGGATTCTGCCGCAATTACACAGGTCATTGCTTTTGCAGCCTTTTCTGCATCCTGCTGTGCCGAAACAACCCCGGCCGCATACTTCGCATACAGATCAGGCACTGTTGCAAGTGTCGTCATGCACAGGAAGAAGAAAGGCATCACCAGCGCAGCCTCGACGGTCATCGATGCCTTTTTGACCGCATGCATCATAATATTCCACCTCCGATTCTCTTACGCCGCCTCCCCATATCGGTAATACTGTGCAGCAGTCAGTTCTCTCCCATCAAGGACCGCTTTCAGTTCCATGTTGACTGCGCATACACAACAATCGATTCGAAACGCCGGTTTTCCGGTCACTTCGCGCATCGTATGTTCAACCATGTCTTCAAGGCCGGAAATCAGCTGCGCAGCCGGCTTCACGGCAAGCAGGATCCTGAGATACCCGCCGTAATCAAGGCCGGACGCGTCCGCCTTTTCCGCAGCGCCTTCCTCTTGTATTCCGGAAGACGCCTCCGCCAGAAATTCCGGGAGTTTCCCGACGGACAGCTTCCAGGATGCATCGGTTTTGACGAGCGGTATCTTTCCGCCCCCGAGAAGCGCCCTGAGATCCGCGATGCTCTCCGCATACGCCCAGGCTGCACGAACCGCGACAGCGACCGCCGGCGCAAGATATGGCACAAGAAATGCCGAACAGACCGCGTTTGCCGCGGCAAGTGTCTCCGCACGCCTGGCGCTGTTCAGAGACAGATAGGAAAAATTGGATGCTTCACGTACAACCAAAAGTCTCTCCAGAACTGATTTCAGATTTTCTGCATCAGATGGATGGCCGGCGATCAGGTATTCAACCTGATATTGCAGACCGCTCTCACCGCTGCAATCCGTGAAATATGGCAAAAAGTTCATGGCATACTCATCCAGAAAAACACGGTCCATAATCGTTTCAGAATGCGCGGGAATCACACCGACGCCGCGCTGCAGCGCGCGGCCGGACGGAAGATCTTCCGTCTCTACAGACGCATCCGACACAGAAACGCCGGCCGGGAGCGCGAGTGACAGTATTCCTGCCTTTTCTGCGGACGATGCTGCGGCAATCGGATCCTGATATTCACTTCCCAGCTGAATCTGCTCCGCCGCCTCAATCTCAGCATCCGAAAAATCTGCTGTCATGCGGCTCTTATCCTCCTCAGACACATCTGCATTTTTCGCATGCTCGTACAGATCCCGCGCGCTGTGAATATCCGATTTATTCATCTGATTTTCCTGCCCGGAGGCCGTTTCCAGCTGTTCTTCAGCCGTATCCTTGAGAGTGCCTGCTGCCGCAGACGGAATCGATTCCTTCATCGCTCTGCATACCTGCTCGGAAAATTCCGTCCCGCCGCCATCTGTCGCGAGTGTGTACGCCAGTAAGGATGCTTTCTGTGAATGAAATTCCAGCAGTCCATGCTCCGGAAGAACCGATTTTTTCTGTGGATCCAGAATATAAGACGCGTATTCTTCCGTATGATCGGTCAGTCTCTGCAACTGCATCGTGCTTTTGCCTCTTCCCGCATCCAGAAACAGAAGTCCGAACCGTTCGAACAATTCCGCATCATATTCTCCAAACAGAGAAAATACACTCTGTTCCAGCGCGCTCGCAAGAACAACGCGGCCTGCCGATACTGACGCCGAATGAATCGCCGCCGCAGTGAAACAAAGAAGGAGCCCCATGACAAGACACGAATACAGCGTAATACTTCCCCGTTTCATGAACACTCCTCCTTGTACAAACCTGTTTATCTCATACCTGGAAAATCATCGCGTCAGACTTATACAGAATTACTCTGCGACGCAATCTTTGTCAGAATCTGTTTTACGAGTTTCGTCAGATGGTCCTTGAAAATCAGAACAAGACCGATCAGAACCACTAAGATCAGGATCACTTCAACAACGCCGACCGCCTCTTCATCCTCCGCGAATGACCGCAGTTCTTCTTTTACCAATCGCTCACACCTCCTCTCTCAGGATCTATCTATGTTTTACGCCCCGTCCGCTGGAAATGCGGACGATCCGTGTCTTTCAGATCGTCAGAAATGCCGGAATCATAATCAGCGCGATCACCACCGCCAGCTCCATAAACAGAGGGAGCAGCAGCTTTACCGTTATTTTCTCTCCGTCCGCACGTGCTCTTCTTTTGTGGGTGTCAAAAGCATTCTGTACTTCCCTTTCCAGGAGCGGAAGCATCTCCGCTCCTCCCTTTTTCAAATTTTGTGTCAGAAGAAGCGAGAGAGACCGGTAGCACGGAACGCGGCACCGTCTTCCGAATTCTTCATATGCGTCTGTCTCTGTGATGCCATTCTCCATCCGGTAGGCACAGCGGCTGATCTCTTCAAATGCGAATCGTACACCGCCTCCTCTCTTTTTTCTTCTCCGATACTCTTCCGAGATCCGCCGAAAAATCGCACGCATACTCATCCCCGCACCGAGGTACAGCTGCATCTTGCTGACAATCTCGGGATAGTCCCTCTCCATCTGCTTCGCACGCCGCTCCAGATCCCTGTTTTTTCTCTCCTTCTCAGACCAGGCCCCTAAAAGCACGCCGGCCAGAGCAAGTGCACAGAGGATCGTTCCACTTCCGCTGCTCTTCTGATACCAGATCAGCTTCTTTCCGCCCACCCGGTCCGGAAGACGGTATGCGGATTTGTTCCCTGCGCCTTCATTCAGCCGGTCCGCCTCCTTCAAAATCTCTTCCCGGACACTCTCCGATTCTTTCGGTGGGAATACGCGAACTTTCTTTTTTAAAGTCCGCTCTTCCTCCTGCAGCGAAAGATCCGCGGTAATCAGAACCTCTGTTCCGTTTTCCGGTGCTCCGGCATGAATCATCCCGTCAAAATCAATCAGATCCGGTCGGTCCGAATACCACTCAATCGATACCGGAGATGAATCGACTTTTCTGACAAGATTCAGATTGCGCTCAACGCGGTCAAATGAACGGTTTTTCCCGAGAATAACCGCATCCAGACGGCTCTCTGTCTGATCAAATAAGCCTTCAATCTCATCCTCTGTATACCGGCGCACCGGAGCGGCAATATCGACAGAATAGTTTTCTCCACTCTCCGTCTCAACCTCAAGGGGAACGGTCCCCCCGCTCTCCAGAGTACTGCGGGCGATCGTTTCGACCGCCGTTTTTCCTCCGTCGGCCTGCTCCCGAGCCATCAGCAGAACTCCGGCCGCATCCATTACAAGAAGCAAAAGAAAAAAGCTCCGTTTCAGTTTCTCCGTCCGGTATAAAACGACCGCAAGAATCCCTGCCGCCAGAGGCAGTATCACCCATCTCATACCTCAACTCTTAC
The DNA here is from genome assembly GCA_902797025.1 of uncultured Lachnospiraceae bacterium. Lineage (GTDB taxonomy): Bacteria > Bacillota > Clostridia > Lachnospirales > Lachnospiraceae > CADBRN01. The sequence continues at coordinate 22,250 of CADBRN010000037.1, read as the reverse complement.
CATCCTTTCTCCGATCACGACCGCCGCAAGATAGACCGTAAGCGCTGCCGTCATAATCAAGACGCCTGCCGCGTTCCCGTAGAGACAATCCATAAAGTTTCCGAATGAAACCTTCAAATAGAGCAAAATCCCGGCGGGAACTACGCTCATGATTCTCTGTTCAAACACTTTGCCCGCTATCACCGCATTGATCTCCTGTTTCATATCCATCCTCTCAAGAATCGTCTTATGACACACTTTCAGCGTCTGATCCGGACTTCCTCCCATTTTTTCGGAAATTCTGAGCACCTCCCCAAGACTCCGGATATCCTCAGATCCGTTTCGTTCTCCGATCTTTACAAGCAGTGACGCGATCGGGATCCGCAATGACATCTCCTTCTGCATCTCTTTCAGCTCCCGTACAAGCCGGTCCTCTTCCCCGTACAGCCGCTCCATGTCACTCACCGCCGACCGCACTCCATTCTCCATCGAATATCCTGCCATCAGTCCGGAATAGAGTGTCATCAGAAACTCGCTGAAATGTTTCTCAAATACCTGTCTTTCTCTGATTTCCGCCGTTTTCATCCAAATCCGGTACAAGATAACCGCAACACACAGTGCCGCCGGAAACGCGCGCACATCTTCATAGCAAAGCCACTGCACCCCTGCCCCTGCAGCGAGGCAGAGCGCCAAAGCACGGAATTGATCCGCCGCCAGACTCACCTTCTTTCCTCTCATGAAATGAGCTTCTTTTTGTGGAATAGCTCGCCCGTCCTTTCTAATCTCCCTGTTTCATCCCGTTTGTAAATCGTCCGGATCACAACCTCGTCGTTCCGGATCCCCACAATTTCGGCGATTTCATCTAGAACCCGTCTGCCATCACGATCACGGACCAGATGCACCAGGATTTCGATTCCCGACGCGATCTGTCTCCGAATCACCGGGACAGGAAGATCAACCGCCATCAGAACCATTGTCTCCAGACGTCCGATCATCTCTCTTGTGCTGTTCGCATGAGCGCTCCCGAGACTTCCGTCATGTCCGGTATTCAGGCACGAAAGCCAGTCATACGCCTCACCTCCGCGGACCTCTCCGATAATGATCCGGTTCGGCCGCATTCTGAGCGCTGTCCTGATCAGATCGCGCATAGTAATCTCGTGATCTCCCGCCAGATTGGCTCCGCGCACCTCGAGCCGGACGAGGTTTTCCACACCGATGATCTGAAGTTCCGCATTGTCCTCGATCGTGACGATGCGTTCGCATTCTGGAATATAGGCAGAGAGGGCATTCAGAAACGTCGTCTTTCCGGTCGAAGTTCCTCCCCCGACCAGAATCGAATACCGGGAACGGACAAGTCTTTCCAGAAATGCGGCGGACTCATCCGTAAGGGTTCCTCCCCTTACAAGCGCGTCCATCGTGTACGGTTTCTCCGGAAATTTTCGAATCGTCATCATCGGTCCGTTCAGCGATACCGGCGGAAGAACGATATTTACACGCGATCCGTCCGGGAGCCGCGCGTCCGCGATCGGCCGCTGTTCGTTTACAACGCGGTTGCATCTCCCGGCAATCTGGCGGATCACATCCTCCATCCGTTCCTCCGAACAGAAGCCCTTCGGCCAGCGCAGGATCTTTCCGCCGCGTTCCACAAAAATCGTACGATAATCATTCACCATGATTTCTGTGATCGCCCGGTCATCGACGAGTTCCTGCAGTACATCCAGCCTCCGGACCGAATTAAAGAGCGCAGCACGCAGCTTTCCCCGCTGTTCGAGACTCATTCTTCCTGTTTCCGGATGCGACAATATCATCTCATCGATCCGTTCAAAAATCTCCTCATCCGTCTTTTCGTCAGACTGTTCAAGGAAATCCATCAGACGCGTCCGAAATCGCTCATCGAGCGGCCTCGTATCCTGATCCGGCTTCGGCCGTTCCTCTTTTTCACGGATTTTTCTCGTGACAGCTCCTCCCTTCCGGTATCGTCCGCATTACCCGCAAAGTTTTGCGGCATATCCCCCGAGACTGCTCCACGGAAGTCTCTCCACACAGTTCTTCCCATCCGGCGGTACGCTCATCTGAGGCGGCGCCACCTTCTCCATCCGGCCGGCGAGGGGCAGATTGTCCGTCGCTTCCAGCAGCGATTCAAATTCACGTTCCCTCGCATTTGACAATCCATCGCCGGAAGCCGGGACGAGGATCCTGCTGCAGTACGCGAGCAGGATCAGAATATCCGGTATCGACTGGCCAAGATCCAGCACGATCGTTTCATAACTCCCGGTTCCCCCGATCATTTCGAAAAGCCGGATCCACTCCTCGCCCGATATCTCCAGATAATCCGACGGCGTGCGGATCGGCGGCAGATAGTCGAGGTCTCCTGCGGAGTAAATCATCCCGTTCATTTTCTCTGCAAATCCCGCGCTGTTCTGACGAAACAGGTAGATAAGATCCGAGAGATTCCGTTCAAAATGACATCCCATGAATTCCCCGAATCCGGAAAACGCCTCGAGATTCAGATACAATGTACGGCGCACCCTTGCTTCTGCCATCCCGACTGCCATCGAAAACAGCATTTTCTGCGGATATAAAGTCGGACTGAACACGCCGATCACCTGGATTTTTCTTTCCGGTATCACGCCCCCTTCTCTTTTCACATCCGCTCCGTAGCTGTTCATAATTTCCCGGACGATCACATCGGTCGACTGATATTTATACAGACTCGGATAAGAAAATCCCGAACGGCCGCCTCCCGTCCTCTCGCTTAAAATAATCAGTTTTTTGACCGCGAGCCCGGCAACGGCGTCCGTCATGCTCCGCTCCGAAATGAGCAAAATATCCAGCGGCGTCTTTTGGGCAAATGTGATCAGTTTCTCCGGATCCGTGAAGACGCGGATCTGAAATGAAAGGTTCTGCTTCCTTCGCAGATGCTCCATAAAGCGGAATGCGTACTCGCGCTCCGCATCACAGATCGCAAAAATCCGATTTCCTATATGCATCACTATGTTCCTCCTGCAGCATAAATATTTCAATCAGCGGCCGCCGCTCTGACAATACATCCTCTACGGCCGTGCTCCACCCGTATACATCATAACCGCCATCAGCACCGCGACCGCGAAATGCATCTCAGAACCCGCGCTGATCGTTCCTGTCTGAGCGCCCTGCCGGTACGGCCGCACGCCGCCTTTGCGGGAACTGTTCCGGATATACGAAAGGAAATACACAAGGCGCTCCTGTCCGCTTCCGTTCGCATATAAAATCCCGACCGAGATGACCGCCGCCGCGGCGAACGACCAGAACATAATCCACAAAATGTCTCCCGGACCGGTGTAAAACCCGATGACCGCGAGAAGCTTGACATCTCCTCCGCCGATCATCCGATGGTGCCAGAACAGTACGAGGAGTAACACCGGCACAGCCATCCCCGCGGCGCCCGCAACGAGCACAGGCATTCCAGCCGGAGCGGCACCGGCTTCGAAAATCGAAAACACCCGCAATCGAGCAAATACACCCGATGCCAGACCTGCAAGGAGAATCCCGTTCGGGATTCGCGCAGCTTTCAGGTCAAAACACGCAGAGATTCCCGCAATCGCCAGAATCACATATGGCATGATCATTTAAACTGGGTAAATAAAGAATAGTATGAGAGATAGACAGGTGAAGCAGGTCATCTGCTTCTTTATGTAAACAATTATATTCCGTCGCTTCCCGTTTGTCCAGATTTATTTTACATAATTCTGGATTTTGGAAGCCGGACCGCACCTTCGACGTATTGTATGACCGACGTCAGGGTTCTGCCGCATACCTTTGCATATTTTCCGGATTTATGCTACCGTGACTTCAGAATACACCGCCCCGATGACCGCAACAGCCTGGCCGCTCCCTTGCCGGACATCCGGCCGGATTCTTCTGAAGGCCTGACTGGCTTTCATCATTACCCTGCAGCTTTATTTTAGGAGGAGGTTACCTATCCATGGCAGAACAGACAAATTCCAGCCGGATTCCGTCCATGACCGGATTTTCTCTGAAAATAACCGCCTGTGCCGCGATGTTCGGAGATCATCTCGCAAAAGCGTTCCATCTGACCGGCCTTCCCCTCTGGCTTCTTTCGCACCTTGCCGGCCGGATCGCGTTTCCGCTTTTCTGTTTTCTTCTCGCAGAAGGCTACTTCTATACTTCAAACGTCCGGAACTATATCCTGCGCGTTCTGATGCTCGGAGTGCTCTCGGAGCCGTTTTTCGATCGGGCGCTGCATGGAACCTTCTTTTTCCCCGGCGCACAGAATACCTGCTTTACTCTCGCCCTCGGATTGAGTCTCTTTACGCTGCTCGACCGGATCCGGGGATCCTGTGGCGGTAATTACCGGAAAAACGGTGTATTTCAGGCTGCCTCCATCCTGATTTTCGCGCTTGCCGCCAATCTGCTGAAAACAGATTACGGCGCACTCGGTATCGGAGCGCTCTCCGCTTTCTACTTCGGGCGTGCACATGAATGCGGCACGAGGACACGTCTGCCGTTCCCGACGATCGAATGGAGCTTCTACGCGTATCTCGCAGCCTGCATGGTCCTGAATCTCGACAGATTCAGCGAACCGGCGGCATTTCTCTCCGTCCCGGTCATTCTCATGTATAACGGCCGGCAGGGACACGCTTCCAGGAGGGTCCGGGACGCATTCTACCTGTTTTATCCGCTCCACCTGATTCTGCTGATCCTCCTTGTTCAGCTGGTTTTCTGAATTTGCCCGGAGGCAGCCTTCCTGATCCTCCCGGAAACCGCTCTTTTCAATCTTCCGGAGCCACTCTGTTTCCTGATGAACCATCGTGCAAAAAAAGCCGCGGCATCCTCCCCGCAGAATCATCTCTGCGCAGAAGTGCCGTGGCTTTTCTTGCGTGATGTATCGAAAGGAAACGCTCACATTTCGTAATGATGCGCCTCCTGCAGCATCATGTCCTTGACCTTCATCAGGCGCACCTGTGTGCTCCGCTCGTTCTCGTCGAGCTTCATCGTGATGTACCGGATTCCCTCCTGTGTCTCGGGAATAATGACGTGCTCCAGCGCGTTGACGCGGCGCCTTGTCTTCTCGATTTCCGCTGCCATCAGCTGACAGGATTTTTCAACCTCAGCCAGCTTCAGCATATCCGGCAGCACATCAGAAAGCGACCGGACCGCGCCGTCCAGATCGCTCGACGTAAAGGCGAATCCGTACGGATAAATATCGCTTTCATCTGCCGTCCGCGTTTTCGTCGTATAGACCGGAACATCGACGCTCATAACATTTTTCATGGCGATATCGAGCTGAACTTCCTGTTTCGGTGCGATCATCGCGCTCTGAAGAATCTCCTCGGACATCCCCGCCTTCGCCAGAACGAATTTGCGGTTTGCCGCCCGGATCTGCTCCTCGACCCGGACGCGGAGCTCCATATCCTCCCGGACCATTCCGAGGAACTGGCGCATCAGCTCATCGCGCTTATTTTTCAGAAGACGATGGCCTTTCACCGCCGTGACGAGCTTTCTCTTCAGGCGCGTCAGTTCCATCCTGGTCGGATTTACAACCGTTGCCATACATTCCTCCTGCCTGTTTTATAACCGATTGGATCCAATTACCTGTTCTTTATTTGTCATAGTATTGATCCAGCATACTGTCACTGATTCGTTTCAGCTCGGACCTGGGAAGGATACGAAGCAGTTCCCATCCGATATCGAGTGTCTCTTCGATGCTCCGGTTCGAACGGTACCCCTGGTTGATGTATTTTTCCTCGAATTCATCCGCAAATTTTGCGTACAGAAGATCGATATCTGTCAGCGCCGCCTCCCCGAGAATCACCATCAGCTCCTTCGCGTCTTTTCCACGCGCGTACGCCGCGAACAGCTGGTTCATGGTCGCTGCGTGGTCCGCCCTCGTACGGCCCTCGCCGATTCCCTTATCCTTCAGTCGGGACAGGGAAGGGAGAACATCGATCGGCGGCTGTACACCGCGGCGGTACAACTCACGGGACAGGATAATCTGACCCTCGGTGATGTATCCGGTCAGATCGGGGATCGGGTGTGTCTTGTCGTCCTCCGGCATCGTCAGAATCGGAATCAGCGTGATCGATCCCTTCTTGCCTCTCTGTCTTCCGGCACGCTCATACATCGTCGCCAGATCCGTGTACATATAACCCGGGTATCCGCGGCGTCCGGGAACCTCTTTGCGCGCCGCGGATACCTCGCGGAGTGCATCTGCATAGTTCGTGATATCCGTCAGAATGACGAGTACGTGCATATCCTTCTCGAACGCGAGATATTCCGCCGCCGTCAGAGCCATTCGCGGTGTGGAGATACGCTCTACAGCCGGGTCATTCGCAAGGTTGACAAACAGAACCGTGCGGTCCAGCGCCCCCGTCTCACGGAACGATTCCTCGAAGAAATGCGCTTCCTCAAATGTGATGCCGATTGCGGCAAATACAACAGCGAACGGCTCGCTGGAACCGAGCACCTGTGCCTGACGGGCGATCTGAGCCGCCAGCTGTGCGTGCGGCAGACCGGATGCCGAGAAGATCGGCAGCTTCTGGCCGCGGACCAGCGTGTTCAGACCGTCGATGGCGGACACGCCTGTCTGAATAAACTCCGACGGATAGTCACGCGCAGCCGGATTCATCGGCAGTCCGTTGATATCCATCCGTTTCTCGGGAAGAATATCCGGGCCGCCGTCGATCGTGCGGCCCATCCCGTCAAAGACGCGGCCGAGCATATCCCCGGATACGCCCAGTTCCATCGCTCTGCCAAGGAAACGGACCTTGCTGTTCGACAGATTGATTCCGGTCGAGTCCTCGAAGAGCTGGACGAGCGCATTGCCTCCGTCGATCTCGAGAACCTTGCATCTGCGCTTTTCTCCGGAAGCGAGCTCGATCTCTCCGAGCTCATTGTACGTGACATTTTCGACGCCGCGCACAAGCATCAGAGGACCGGCGACTTCCTGAATGGTACGGTATTCCTTCGACATTCTTAACGATCCTCCTTTCCCGCAAGAGCGCCGATTTCGGCGATCAATTCTTCGCTGACTGCCTTGTACTGCGCATCGATATCCTCCGGTTTCGTGTATTTATAGCGGCCGATCTGCTCGCGGGCGGGAATCTTCACAAGATCATCGATCTCCGCTCCTTCGCCGAGCGCACGGACGCCTTCCGCATAATACGCGTACACGAGTTTCATCATGTAATACTGCTTCTTCAGCGGCGTGTAGGTATCAATCTCATCAAAGGAATTCTGATGGAGGAAATCCTCACGAATGGATCTGGCCGCCTCCATTTTCAGACGTTCCTGCGGAGAGAGCGCATCCATGCCGACCATCTTTACGATATCATTCAGCGACGCCTCATCCTGCAGCAGACTCATCAGCTTCTGTCTCGTGTCAAGCCAGTCTTCCTTCACATTCTCATTGAACCATGCCTCCAGACTGTCCAGATACAGGCTGTATGAAGTCAGCCAGTTGATCGCCGGGAAGTGTCTCTGATACGCGAGATCCGCGTCCAGACTCCAGAAGACCTTGACGATGCGCAGTGTCGCCTGGCTGACCGGCTCCGAGATATCTCCTCCGGGCGGAGAAACCGCTCCGATAACCGAAAGAAATCCCTCGCGTCCCTCTTTTCCCAGGGAAATGACACGGCCGGCGCGCTCATAAAACTGCGCCAGACGCGATCCCAGATAAGCCGGATAACCTTCCTCGCCCGGCATCTCCTCCAGACGTCCGGACATCTCCCGGAGCGCCTCGGCCCACCGCGATGTAGAATCCGCCATCAGCGCGACCGAATAACCCATGTCACGGAAGTACTCCGCGATCGTGATTCCTGTGTAGATGGACGCCTCCCGGGCGGCGACGGGCATATCCGACGTGTTTGCGATCAGAATCGTACGGTTCATCAGCGATTCGCCGCTCCGCGGATCCTTCAGCTCCGGAAATTCATTCAGAACATCCGTCATCTCATTTCCGCGCTCGCCGCATCCGATATAGACGACGATATCCGCATCCGCCCACTTGGCGAGCTGATGCTGGATGACCGTCTTTCCGGAACCGAACGGTCCCGGCACGGCGGCGACGCCGCCTTTCGCGATCGGGAAAAACGCATCGATAACACGCTGCCCTGTCACGAGCGGCTGCTCCGGCGGGAGCTTCTTCTGATACGGGCGCCCCTTGCGGACCGGCCACTTCTGCATCAGAGTCAGTTTCACCTCTCCGCTCTCTGTCTTCACGGCCGCGACCGTATCTTCGATCGTATACAGGCCGGAAGCGATCGAAACGATCGTTCCCTTTATTCCGTAAGGCACCATGATTTTCTGCGTGACGAGCGTCGTCTCCTTCACGGTACCGATGACGTCGCCGGCCTCAACCTCGTCGCCGGCCCTTGCCGACGCTTCAAACTCCCACTTTTTCTCACGGTCCAGAGACGGAACCTCGACGCCGCGCGCCAGCAGGTTGCTTCCCGTCACCTCGCGGATCTTGTTCAGCGGGCGCTGAATTCCGTCGTAGATGGAACCGATCAGGCCGGGGCCGAGTTCTACCGAGAGCGGCGCATCCGTCGATTCTACCGGCTCTCCGGGACCGAGTCCCTGGGTTTCTTCGTAAACCTGGATCGAAGCCCTGTCTCCGTGCATCTCAATAATTTCGCCGATCAGACGCTCGTCCGAGACGCGAACGACATCGTACATATTCGCGTCGCGCATCCCCTCCGCAATGACGAGCGGGCCGGCGACCTTTTTTATCGTTCCGGTACTGCTCATGAGTTCTGCTCCTTTTCTTTATCCTGATCCGAAAACAGGATATCGCTTCCCACCGCCTGTTCCACAGACTTCCGGACCTGCCGGACGCCGATTCCCGTATTGCCTGTCACCCCGGGAATCGCGATGATCGCCGGCGCGACGGTTTCGCGGTAGCGGTCAAGTCCGCTTCCGAGCCGTTCCATCAGCGCCTCCGTCATGTAGATAATTCCGAATCCGGAATCCGCTGTTCTGCGGATCATCCGCAGAATCTCGTCGTCGTCTTTCCGGTCCGTGGCAAAAATCGCGAGTCCAAGCGTGGCGAAGCCGTAAATGCTGTCGTAATCTCCCATGACTGCGATTTTATACATACATCTTCCTTACCCTTTCTTCGATGACCTCATCCGGGAAATCATTCGCCTTCGCCGTCAATATGATCCGGACCGTTTTAATCTCATTTTCCCGGGCAAGATAATACGCGAGAACCGGACCGACCGATTCGTTGACCGTACGCATCGGACGGATCAGATCAATCAGAGCGTTGTCACACCAGCGCTCGAAGGCTGCCGGAGATATTTTCAGCGCTTCGGCCGCCTCGGCAAATCCCGCACGTTCGAGATACCGGAACAACGCGTTTCCGCCGTCCGCATCCTCCGCGCGCTCCTTCGGCCTCCCTGCCCCGGCCGACACCCGGACCAGCTCGTCCACGTCGAGAAGTGCCGTATCGGCAAGTGCTTTTCTGAGATAGTCCTCCGGTTTTCCCATTCGGGACGCACGGACCGCGATCCGGATATCCGTCAGAGTGACCGTCAGCTCCAGATACTGCTGAAGCAGCCGGTTTTTCGAGTGCTTCGCCGCATCGGACATCGTCTCGAGACATGCCCGGTCGACTATCGTGTCGCACATCTGGGCATCTCTTGTCTTCAGCATGACCTCAAGCGCCGCAGGAGCCACGGTCCGAAGTTCCTCAGGAAGTTCATCGAACGCATTCCGCTCCAGAATATTCCGCACCCTCGCCTTTCCGAAATCGGGCAGATCATAGTACGCCCTGCCGGGCGATTCGGCGGTCGTGACCTCCCGAATCCCGGTTTTCAGGTTATGAAACAACTTCGGGTAGGAGAGAATCTTCCTCGTCTCCTCATCCAGACCGAGATCATTGACCGCCTCAAGCGTGCGTTCCTCCTCCGCGGCAAGAACCGCAGAAGCATTTTTCTCCGCATCCGCGCCCCATCCCTTCGACTGCAGATAATCCAACACCTCATCTTCCGTCTTCATCGGGATCATGGCATTGATATCGCTGTCGGTCAGAAGCGATTGTTCCTTTACGCGGATTCTTGAGACCGCATAAATATAATCCAGATTATTCATGACGCCTCTCCGCTCATTCCCACAGGATCCGGTGAACAAGATCCGTCAGTTCTTCTTTTTTCTCATTCAGGATGGCTTCCAGCGTGCAATTCTCATCGATGCCTCCGTCACCCTGTTCATCGCTGTAGCGCAACAGGAATCCGTCCCTGATCGCAGCCGGTTTTTTGGAAAGCTTCAGCGTTCCGCCGTTCTTTTTCGCGGCATCATCCGCGCGCTTTTCAAAATCCGCCGGCATACGCTTCAGGTCCGCCTCGCCGAGAACAATCTCCCCGGCCTTCGCATGCGCATTTTTTTCAATCTGTTTTTCAAGCATTCCGAAATACCGCTGCGGATCCATCGCGCGGATCCTCCCGTAGGCGCGGTCAATCACATCCTTGATGATCTCCTGCTTCGCGAGCAGAATCACCTGGCGCCTCTGCATACCGATCTGCGAGTGAATGCGTGCCTCGTAATCCCGGCTCTCCTTCCCGGCCTGCACTTTTGCGGCGTTCACCGTATCATCCGCGGCGCTCCGGGCGGCCTCTGTCTCGGCCTCCGCCTTTTTCTTCGCATCCGCGATGATTTCCGCCGCCTTCGCGTCCGCATCATTTCGGATCTGCTGAATAATTGTATCTACTCCGGCCATTCTTCACTCCTTCATTCTGATCAGCCGATATTTGTGACTGCGAGGATCGAGACAAGAAGCGCAAGAATCGCGTACGTCTCAACCATCGCAGGAAACAGCATCGCCTTACCGAACTGATCCGGCTTTTTCGCGACAAGGTTGATGGACGCGATCGCCGTCTTCCCCTGATAGATCGCGGAAATCAGTCCGACGACCGCGACCGGAAGGCACGCGATCAGGTACAGGAGACCGGTATTTGTATCCGCGATGGCATTCCCGCCGAGAACTCCGATACGGGAAAGCGCGATAAACGTAACCAGCAGTCCGTAAATACCCTGTGTACCGGGAAGAAGCTGAAGGACCAGCACCTTCGCGAACATTTCCGGATTTTCAGCCGTGACTCCCGCGGCTGCCTGGCCTGCGGCACGGACGCCGAACGCGGATCCGATTCCCGCAAGAATGGTTGCAAGCGCGGCACCCAGCAGTGCATAAACCATACCAATACTCATGACTCTTTACCCTCCCTGATCTGGATATACTTGTTAATGGTGTGAAACGGTTTAAAAGCTCTTCCGCCCGCATCATAGAATTTCCCGAAAAATTCCACGTACTGCAGACGATTTGTATGAACATAGGCTCCCAGCGCATTGATCGCGATATTCATCGTGTGTCCGAGCAGGAACACCAGCACAAACGGGATGATGCCGGCCGGCCCGCTCCCGACCATCGAAGCCATCATATTGACGACATTTGCGATGACACCGGTTGCAAGCCCCAGCGCCAGAAGTCTTGAATAGGAGAGCAGATCCGAAAGCCACCCGGTGACGCCGTACACGTCGTACGCGCCAAGCGCGATGCGGACCGCCCAGTTCTTGTGATCACGCCCGCTCATCAGAATGATAATAACGACCCCGACGAGCGTGATAATAACCGACAGCTGATGGGCCCAGGCGGGAAATGGAATCTTCGCTCCCGCGATGGACGCAAAAATATCGGACGGGATCAGCAGGAGAACCAGTCCCCCGACAAACAGGTACCAGGAAACGACATCGCCGATGAAGCCGGCTGCGTCGTGATCCTTCAGCATCTCATATCCCTTCATCCCGAGTCCTGCAAAAAGATGGATCAGTCCGAATAGCAGACACCAGATGAGAAGCCGCATCGGATTGTCCAGCGGAGCGAACCAGACCGGCTTCAGGATCGTCCCGCCCGTATAGCTGAAAAACGTCTTCGCGATTACATCGATCGCGTCCCCAAAGAAGCCGCCGTACATAAATCCCCAGAACGTCGTCGACAGGCCGCACCAGAAGAAAAGCTTCAGCATCTTCTTCAGTCCCTTTTCCAGTCTCTTTTTCTTCAGAAGAAGGACCGCGCACGCGATCGACATCACAATGCCGTACCCCGCATCGGAAAGCATCATCCCGAAAAAGAAGACATAGAACAGCGACATGACGAATGTCGGGTCCACGCGATGATGTTTCGGCAGCCCGTAGGATTCGAGAACGCCCTCCGCCGACTCGGAAAAGGAATTATTCTTCAGCTGCGTCGGCTCGAAATCATCCGGCAGAGTCTTCTCCATCTCGACGAGCGCGTCAAATTTCAGCTCGAGCATATTTTTTACCGGGCCGGCCTTATCCTTCGGAATCCAGCCTTCCAGAAAAAACATATTCGCACTTTGAGGGATCGTCCCGAGAATCCGGTATTTTTCCGCCCTCGTCCGGTAATAATCCGAAGCAATCCGGAATTCCTCCGCCTCCCGGGCAAAGCCGGAGATATCTTTTTTCAGCTCCCCGATTCTCGCCTCATTCTCCTGAATATCCTGCTCCAGCCCTTCTACGACCGCCGACGGGATTCCGCTCTCCATCTGCTGCGGCTTCGCAAAACCCACATCCCGCAGATTGTTTCCGACCTGTTCCGCGTCCTTTCTCAGACAAAGAACCGCGAGATACGTAAGACCCGCGTCGCAGTCCAGTACCGTGACGTCAACCGGCGCCGGATCTTCCATATCCTTCGAGGCCGCCGCGTACAGCTTCGCCGCATCCACCTCGCCCGGAACCGTTCCGACGAGCAGCTCCGTCATCTGCGTTCCCTGCGTGTTCAGCGGAACATCCATCTTCATCCACGGCTGCAGCGCGAGTATCCGGCTGCGATCCTTCCCGATGGCGCCCCTGGCCTCGTCCATCTCCTTCTGATCCTGAAGGATCTGATTGGCAAACCGCATATAATTTTTCTGGCTTTCCACCGTGTTTTCAAACTGCTCTCTGGAAACCGGCATCTTCTCCTGAAAGAGTCCGCCGCTCTTCGTCGACGGCGCATAGCTCGTCAGCAGTGAAATCGCCTGATCCAGCGTATCCGCATTCTTGGAGAATGTGGCGATCGCCGATTCCGTATCCATCTTCTGCAGTCCGGGGTCGTCAATCGAATCGTTCTCGATCTGCATGACGCCCAGCGACTGCAGCGTCTCAAGCAGCGCCTTGCGCTTCTTCTTATCCGCGCAAATACTGAGCTTTTGCATTTCAACGATTGCCATTGCTCTTTACCTCACTCGAGCAGCGCCGCCACAACGGCGTCTACTGCCTTTCCGCTTCCGGAAGCTGCGCTTTTTCTCAGTTCCGCAGCCTCATTCTCCGCCTTTTTCTCCGCATCCGCAAGATCCGCCCGGCCCTTCGCCACCGCGGCCGCGTGCGCATCCGCAAGCACTCTGTGCGCATCCTGCCTGCCTTTTTCCCGGATATCCTCCGCATCCTTCTGGGACTTCCGGTAAATCTCCTCCGATTTCGCCCAGGCATCCGACACCGTCTGAGCCGCCTGCTTCTCCGCCTCCTTCACCGCGGAGATGGTATCTTTGATCATCTCACCACCCCTTCGATCCGCTATGCACGAATAAACACTCCCCCACGAAAAAAATCGAATCCTTCAAAGGCCGGAAGCCGTATCGTACATATCCTATAAACAATTCCAACGATTTGTGTGGATTTTGTCTTATATTTTACATCATTATCTGCACTATTACAATTAAATATGGGTATATTGTCTGTTTTCGCAAATCCGTCAAAGTTGTTTCTGTCTGTATTTTATATTCAAAACCCGGGAAATTATTCGCACTTCAGATCCGGTATGGTATGATATCCATACAAATTCTCCGCCAAAATGAAAGGATATTTATGGAAAATCAATTTGAAAGAATCGAACTTCTCGTCGGTGCGGATGCGGTCCGGAAACTGTTCCGATCCCGCGTCGCTGTCTTTGGTGTCGGCGGCGTCGGGGGCTTCGTCATCGAAGCGCTTGCCCGCAGCGGCGTCGGCGCCATCGATCTGATCGACAGCGACCGCGTCGACCTGACCAACCTCAACCGGCAGATCATCGCACTGCACTCGACCGTCGGAAAGTACAAGACCGAAGTCATGCGGGACCGGATCCTCGATATCAATCCGGAGGCCTCCGTCACCGTCCACAACTGCTTCTATCTGCCGGAAACCAGTGAACAGTTCGACTTCACCGCATACGACTATATCGTCGACGCAGTCGACACCGTAACCGCGAAAATTCAGCTGGTCACGGACGCAAAAAAAGCCGGCGTCCCGATCATCAGCAGCATGGGAGCCGGCAACAAGCTGGACCCGACAAAATTTCAGGTCGCAGATATTTATAAAACTTCGGTCTGCCCTCTCGCGAAGGTCATGCGCCGCGAACTGAAAAAACGCGGAATCGACCATCTCCGGGTCGTCTATTCGACCGAGCAGCCCGTGACAAAGACGCGTACGCCGGGATCCGCCGCCTTCGTTCCCTCCGTCGCCGGGCTCATCATCGCGGGCGAAGTCATAAAAGACCTGGCGGGGATCCCGCGCTGACGCGCGCATGGATTTCCCGACAGGTCGTAAAATCAGCGATTTTGCTTTTTCAATATAAGAATCATCATCAGGCTGCCTGCAAGAATCAGGGTCATCGATCGGATCGTCCGGTTTTTCCGGATGCTCCTCTTCACCAGGCACATCCGGAATCTTTCGGACCTTGTTGTTGAAAACAGCCTTACCGCCGTCTTCCGCCGCGTCTTGTATGTTCGATTGATCAGACGCAGAATCCGGTTTCTTCGTCCCGGCCGAACGCCGAGCCTTCTTTTTACGAATCTTCAACATAAAAATCACCCGCCGTCAGGATTTTACCTTTTTAAAGTACAGATCACACTGCCGCTGGGCTGTTTTAAGTGCTTCTCCAATGTCCATTTCATCTACAACCGCTTTTTTTATCTGCTTTGACAGGATATCTTCCAACCTTAATTCACTGAAATTCGTATAACAATGGCTGGATCTTCTCTTTTTTGCTCTCGGAAAACTCCTTCTGGCTGATGACAACCATGGATACATCTCGTTAATATCGCGATTTGTATATGCAGATATACACGGAGATAATCCGCCCAGCATGGTAAAAATCGGCGCAATTCTGTCAGAATACAGCCATGAAGCAAATGTATAAACTTCTTCCGGATGTCTGCACTCTTTTGTGATTCCCAGAACACCTCCCCCTGATAATGGTTTTCCGCCAGGAACAGGCGCAAATCCGAGAGTACCCGCAATCCCCGACATTTTGGACGTAAGAATCCGCGAAGCATAATTTATAAAGACCATCGCCATGGCCGCTGATCCGTCTGCGAATCCCTCCAGGACATGATCCCAGCTGTCATACATCTTCTGATCCGCATAACGATAAGTTTCATTAAAATTGTATAGTGCCCTGTATGCCTCAGGGGTATCAACTGAAACGCACCCCGCATCATCTAGCAAATCCCCTCCCTGTTCGAACAGGCGCGGAATAAACTCACTGGGGTTGACCACAACATTGCCTATACCGAGCGTCGTTCCATATTGAGTCGGGGAAGCGGCATTGAGACTTTTTGTAAAAAATCCCGCCACGCGGTTATATTCATCAAAGCTTGTCGGAACTTTCAATTCCTCCCTGTGTTTTTCAAAATACATCCGTTTATATGTCGCATTTTCAAAATAATTGCGTCTGTAAAATAAAAGCTGTGTACTGGGATCGTATGGGAAGCACCATTTCACTCCTCCAAGCATCGTATATTGCTCCCCTAATTCCGGTATTATTTTCTTCAGCAAACGATCCCATCCGCTGTTCTCTTCGGGTAGCGGCTGAAAGAGCTTTTCAGCGAGTTCATCCATCCACGCCACATCGATACGAACCATATCATACTGATCGCACCCTTCTGCCTGAATCCGGTCGTACTCGTGCCCCAGAGTCGGCAGAATCGTCAATTCCAGGTCGATTCCCGTGCTCTTCTTTAAATGAGGAATCAGCATCCGTAGCGCGGTCGTCGACGGGGATGCGATTGTAAGCATTCGCAGGCGACAATTTTTTGGGGATGTAAAAATAATCGGTTCCCGGAATCCGTTGTTATCGACTTTCATGGCGAATGGCAGTTTTTTCCCCTCTTCCAGACGACTGTAAAGTGTTTTTACGATCCGGTGAGCCAGCTTTTTATAATCCAGTTCATAGATCGATTCTGAAGGGTCAATAAGTGCAGATCGTACAGATACTGTCGTGATTTGCGGCAGCTTCCCAGGCGATGCATACTGCTTCGCGTACCGAAGCGCTTCTTCTCTGCTGTAATCCGTACAGACAATTGCGTCGAACGGCTCCTCGTTCCGAAAAATCTCGAATGCACGCAGCTTGATCTGGTGATCCGGACAATCAACAATCGTCAGCTTCTCATCTGTGATGGAGCGGAATCCATCGAGAAACAGCTTCTCATCCGTCAGATGTCTTGGACCCATGAAAATACAAATACGCCCCACTCTCCTGCATTTTAAATCAAATGCAATATCTCTTCCTGCTTTTACCGGATCAAACCAGGCATACATCGTGTCTCCGTAAACCGGCCCTTCGCTCTGAAGAAATACGATCGGGATGTCACGCGCCTCACTCCGATAATAATCCACCGCATGGTCGATGCAGGAACTTGTGATCAAGGCGCTGACCCGGCCTGCCAAAGCCCGCCCGATCAACTCCTTCTCTGTATTCTCCATAAATCGTGTTGAATACAGCTGAACAGAATATCCCTTCAGATCAAACTCACTCTGAAATACCTCATACATTTCTGCCCAGCGCCTGTCCCCTATACCCGGCATCAAAACCGCAATCGTCCGGTTCACTCCTCCGCGAAGGCTCTGCGCCTTCTCATTAACCTTATACCCGAGCCGGTCGATCGCATCCCATACAAGGCGCATTTTTTCAGCACTGACATTCCCTTTTCCATTTATTACATTAGATACAGTCCCCTGAGAGACCCCGGCCTCCCTCGCTATATCGTTAATTGTTGCCACCCTGTATTCCTCCAAGCTGATATTTTTTTAATCATACCATAGTTTTATTCAATCTACCATTTGTTGTGCATACTATATAATTATCACAATTTACACAAATACTAAATAGGTAATTTGTTCAAATATATAATTGACACGTTTCAATTTTTAATATATCTTAAAACTACACAAAGCGGATTATTAACCAAAAAAATATGATCACAAGGAGGACACTCGCATGAAAAAGAAGTTTTACGCAGCGATCGCGCTACTCGCAGCAGTATCGCTCGCCGCCTGCGGAGGTACATCCGCAGATAACGGCAGTCATTCATCCGCCGGATCAAAAACTGACATCGCAGAATCCCCTGACTCAGGCGTAGCAGCAGATTCTTCTGCAAAATCAAGTGCTACCGGTACGGTGAAAAAAGGAAGCGGAAAACTGATCGTGTATTCCGCCCTGAACGAGGACAATACCATTGCTCTGAAAGATCAGTTTAAAAAAGATACCGGCATAGATATTGAATATATCTCACTGGGCGGCGGCGATGCGGTCGCACGTGTCCAGGCTGAAATGAGCAACCCGAAAGCAGATTTTCTTGTCGGCGGATCCGTTGATCTGTACGGATCTCTCGCTGACGCCGGTGCATTCGAGCAGTATGATTCGCCTAATAATGACGACCTTGACCCGAAATTTAATGATCCGAACCATTACTGGCAGGGTTGGTATATGGGTCTTCTCAGTATCATCGTAAATGAGGACCGTTTTAAAGAAGAACTCTCCCCAAAGGGTGTATCTTATCCGGAGACGTGGGATGATCTTCTCGATCCTAATTATAAAGATGTCTTTGTATGGTCCAACCCGACAACAGCCGGCGGCGCCTACATTGCTACTGCCTGTCAGCTTTTCCGGCTTGGAGATGAGAAGGGATGGGAATATCTGAAAAATCTTGACAAAAATGTCCACCACTACTACAAAGGTGCCGGAGATGTCATCAGTCCGGTGGCTACCGGCGAGTTTATCGCCTCGATCGCATGGGCCCATGACAGTTACAAAACTCAGCAGCAGGGATATCCGCTGAAAATTATTATCCCAAAGCAGACCGCATATGAAATCGGCGGCGCCGCAATCATCAAAGGCGGACCAAATACAGAAAATGCGAAGATTTTTATGGACTGGCTTCTTACAAAAGATGCTCAGGAACTGAGTGTATCAACCTCTTATCGTTATCCGGTAAGGTCCGATGTGGCTGCACCGGAAGGCCTTCCTTCACTCGACGAGGTGAATCTCGTAAATTACGACCGGACAAAGGCTGCAGATATGAAAGAAGATGTACTGAAGAAATTTGACGAAGAAATCATATCGAAACGCACCTGATCCCGATCGCATCCAATCAGCACAGGGGCGTCTGTCGAAATGACGGACGCCTCTTGCACTCCTATCTGAAAGGAGAATCCCCGCATGGCACAAAACTCTTCCGCAAAAGAATCCATAAAGGAGATGAAGCGGTTAAAGAATGAGCCGCTTCTTCTGATTGCAATTCTCGCGATTATCGCATTTATCTGTCTATTCGTCGTTTATCCTGTGATAAAAGTTGTTGTATTTCCGTCTCTGACTGATTACGCAAAGCTTTTTAATAACCAGCGGTGGTTTACGGCATTAAAAAACTCGCTCTTGATGACGCTGATATCAACCATTTCCTGTACAGCGCTTGCATTTCTTTTCGCTTATGTAAACAACCGCTTGGACGTCCCCTGCAAAGGCCTGTTCCGCTTTGCCTCGCTGCTTCCGATTGTATCTCCGCCGTTTATTGTGGCATTGAGTTACATCCTGCTTTTCGGCGTTCAGGGTATTATTACGAAGCAGCTGTTCGGAATCCATATCGATATTTACGGCCGCACCGGATTATGGATTGTTCAGACAATCACCTTCTTTCCCTACGCTTATTCCGTAATAAACGGCGTGATGCAGGCAATCTCAACCAACCTTGAATATGCGGCATATAATATGGGGGCTACAAGATGGCAGGTATTCCGAAATGTATTCTGGCCGCTCTGCAGGCCAGGCGTCGCCGGAGGCGCGCTAGTCGCTGCAATAAACGTTCTGACTGACTTCGGTAATCCGATGATGATCGGCGGTGACATGGCACTGCTCCCTACAGAGGCGTATATGCAGATATCCGGCTGGTATGATATGAATACAGCTTCAGTTCTTGCGGTCGCTCTGCTGATTCCTGCGCTTGTACTGTTTGTAGTGAAAAACTTCTGGGTCGGAAAACGTTCCTATGTGACCGTTACCGGAAAAGAAACCTCACTCGAGCCTTACCCGATCCCCAAATTTATTAAATGGCTTCTATTCGGTATTACTATGTTCTTTACTATATTTATTCTGCTTGTATACGGAACACTTGTTTATGGTGCTTTTACAAAAGCCTGGGGTTATGACTGGTCTCTCACTCTGAAAAATGTCCAGTATGTATTTCTGAAAGGCAACCAAATCCGCAATTCAATTGTGTACGGTCTGATAGCCTCCCTTGGGGCGTCTCTTCTTTCAATGATTCTGGCTTACATTGTTCAGAAGAAACAGGTCGGAGTGAATAAACTTCTTGATTTTTTTGCGATCCTTCCGGGTGCGATTCCCGGAATGTTTCTGGGTATCGGATACGTTATGGCCTTTAATTCTCAACCGCTCGAGCTAACAGGAACCGCGGCCATCATGATTCTGGCACTGATGTTCTGGAATATTCCGACCTGCTACAATTCGGCGACTGCCGGGCTTCAACAGATCGGCAATTCGGTTGAGGACGCCGCCCTGAATCTCGGCGCAAACAGTTTCCGATCCTTCAAAGATGTCATTATCCCTCTTCTGAAGGCTCCTTTTCTGTCCAGCTTTGTGCTCTCGTTCCTTCGTTCGGTTACTTGTCTGAGTGTCGTTATTTTCCTCTACTCACCTTCAACAACCGTCGGAACGATTTCGGTAATGGTCCTGGTTCAGAGCGGACAATGGGGAGAAGCAGCCGCATTCACCACAATATTGATCGCGATTGCATTTACTGTACTCCGGATTACACAAGGCATTCTGAAAAAGCAGGGGATCGATTTAAAACTGTAAGGAGACCAACATGAAGTATTTTATCGAATTCAGAAATGTTGTTAAAAAGTTTGGTGATTTCACGGCCCTTGATCATATTTCACTCGGAATACCGAAGGGGAACTTCGTGACCCTTCTCGGGCCGTCCGGCTGCGGAAAAACTACACTGATGCGCCAGCTGGCGGGTTTTTCAGAGCCGGATGAGGGCGATGTTTTTGTAAACGGGAAACGCATGAACGGCCTTCCTCCATATAAAAGAAATACGCCACTCGTATTTCAGGAATATGCGCTGTTCCCTCACATGACCGTTTATGAAAATATCTCCTATGGCCTGCGATTAAAGAAACTGCCGAAGAGTGACGTCGATCAGAAGGTCCGGCAGATGCTGAAAATGTTCAATCTGGAAGGTTTGGAAGACCGGTTCCCACGCCAGATGTCCGGCGGACAGCAACAGCGCGTCGCTTTTGCCCGGGCGCTTGTCATGGATCAGGAAGTACTACTCCTTGATGAACCATTATCAAATCTTGATGCAAAACTCCGTGTTGAAGTACGCACAGAACTGCGTCAGTTGCAGCAGCGCTTTGGCATCACCGCCATGTATGTTACACACGATCAGGACGAAGCGCTTTCCATGTCTGACATCATCGCTGTTATGCAACATGGGAAAATCGAGCAGGTCGGCACACCGTGGGAAATCTATTTTCGACCGGTTAACCGGTTTGTAGCCGACTTCGTCGGAACGGTCAATTTTCTCACTGCAAAGGTAGCCGGCCGCGACAATAATATCCTGCGCGTAGAACACAACGGGCATATTCTGCGTATTTATTCGGACGTTCCTGCTGCTGTCGGTGAAATGATCACCCTTGTTGTTCGTCCGGAATGCATACGAATTGCCCGGGAAGACGAAGGAATCCCGGACCACGCCTGCATCAGAGGCTCGATCAAATCTTACAGTTTTCTCGGGCGGATGATCCGATATTGGATTCAGGTCGGAAACGATGAATTCATTATCGATGACAATGACATCGATTTGAACGGAGCGCGAAGCGGTTCTGTAAATCTTTACCTTGATACTCGAAAGATTCATATTCTGAGAGACGGAGGCGCTCATGCTGACTCTTGATTTTATCAATGTTGGCTATGGTGATGCTATATTAGTTCAGGAAGACGGCTTCACAATGTTAATCGACTGCGGCGACTGTAATCTCGGAAAACGTTCACCCTGCAGCCGGCGTATTTCCGCTGCCGATTTTTTAGCGTATGAAAAAATCAAATCCCTTGATCTTCTTGTATTAACACATCTGCATCTCGACCACACCGGCGGTCTTGATCAGCTTTTGAAAAGCGTGAGGATCAGGAGATTTATCGCAAATTATTTGCCCGAGCCATCTGAATCCGGTTTTCAAAAAAGCGCGCCAACGCTTCAAGATTGCTCTCCCGACCCCGGAACAAACTGTCTGATAAGATCTATGAAAATATTTATGGAGTCGATCATTCGCATGCATGAAGCGGGTACTGAAATCAAGCGGATTTCCGGGGAAATGATTTTACAACATCGCGATCTGAATATTTTTATATCCGGAGGGATGCAGAAATATTTGATTCGCCAGGCCGAAATTCTGGACCGTTTTAATAAAAATCGGGACAACGTCGATGACTTAAAAGAACTTGATCGTTTTATCAACGATACCAGTTCCCGCATCCGCATAGAATATCAAGATTTTTCTGTTGAACTGCCTGGAGATACAACCGCTTCCTGCTGGGAAAACTGCTCGCCTCATTCATGCGACCTTGTAAAGCTTCCGCATCATGGCCACTCCGACTCCATGACAGAATCCCTTCTGAAAAGGATCCGGCCTGCATATGCTGTCATTTCAGTCTCGGATGACCGGACCGATAATTGTCCGGATACGAATATTCTGCAGATACTCGAGAAGGCGCACTGTCAGGTATTCTTTACCGACAGCTTACCCCCTCCAGGCCAATCCGCTTCTGATTACCACCGGTCTGTCCGCTGTATTATTGATGATTTCGGTCAAGCGCACATATCCTATACAAACTTCTGAAAAAAGCCGTCCGGAAGGAGAACTGGTGTGCTACCCGTCAAGGGGACAGTGAAAAATAATAAGTGATTGGATACCGTCAGTTGAGGAATGAATCAGCTGGCGGTATT
>CADBRN010000036.1 GCA_902797025.1 uncultured Lachnospiraceae bacterium | reverse complement strand
GATGATGAGATGAAGCGGACGGCGGACGCGATTTTCCATACACTCAAAGATGCGGAGGAAGCGATCGGACGGGGAGAGATCTGAGCCAGGATAATAGAATCAAAACGATGCAGCCGATGGAACTGCAGGATGGCATGGACAGCAGGATTTTTCGGAAAAGTGCCGGAGTTTCCGGAATAATATGCTATAATGGGAGCATTGATAAAATGGGAGGAGTTCTTTTGTGGAAAAAGTAATTTTAACGGGCGACCGTCCGACCGGCCGTCTTCATATCGGACATTATGTTGGCTCGCTGCGCCGCCGGGTTGAGCTGCAGAATTCAGGCGATTACGATAAAATTTTTATCATGATCGCGGATGCGCAGGCCCTGACAGATAATTTTGACAATCCGGAAAAGGTTCGTCAGAATATTCTTGAGGTGGCGCTGGACTATCTTTCGGTCGGGTTGGATCCGGAGAAATCGACTCTTTTTGTTCAGTCCCAGGTTCCGGAGCTGACCGAGCTCACCTTCTATTACATGAATCTTGTGACGGTTTCGCGTGTGCAGCGCAATCCGACGGTCAAAGCGGAGATTCAGATGCGAAATTTCGAGGCGAGTATCCCGGTGGGATTTTTCTGCTATCCGATCAGCCAGGCGTCGGATATCACGGCATTCCGCGCGACGGTCGTTCCGGTCGGCGAGGATCAGGAGCCGATGCTGGAGCAGTGCCGCGAGATTGTCCATAAATTCAATTCGGTTTACGGCGAGACGCTGACGATGCCGGAGATCATGCTGCCGGACACGAAGGCGGCGATGCGTCTGCCGGGAACGGACGGGAAGGCGAAGATGTCGAAGTCTCTCGGAAACTGTATTTATCTTGCGGATGATGAAAAGACCGTGAAGCAGAAGGTTATGAATATGTACACGGATCCGCAGCATCTGAAAGTCTCGGATCCGGGGCACATTGAGGGAAATACTGTCTTCACGTATCTAGACGCATTCTGCAAACCGGAGCATTTTGAAAAATACTGGCCGGATTATAACAATCTCGATGAAGTCAAGGAGCATTATCAGCGAGGCGGGCTCGGCGACGTCAAGGTCAAGAAATTCCTGTTGAATGTCATGGAAGAGGAGCTTGCGCCGATCCGGGCGAGACGGCACGAATTTGAGCAGAATCTCGATTATGTTTATGATGTGCTGAAAAAGGGGTGCGAGACCGCGCGCGAACGCGCCGCGGAGACGATGAAGGATGTCCGCCACGCGATGCGGATCGATTACTTTGAAACGAACGATATGCTTCGTGAGCAGAAGGAAAAATACGGACAGAACTGAATGAAACGGCGGAGCGTTGATGCATCCCGCTGCATCCGGGAGTGGACCGCACCGGTAATGAGCATCCGTCATGGCGCGGATCCTGCCGGTGCGATTTTTTTCTGTCCGGACAGAAAGGAGCCGACAGATGGTAAAGCTTCTGATCTGTGACGATGAGGTGAAAATCTGCAGATTGATTAAAAATCTGATCAACTGGGAGGAACTGGGCGTCGAGGTGGTCGGAATGGCGTACGACGGCCTCACCGCGATGCGGATCGCGGATGAGGAAAAGCCGGACATTATCATCACCGACATCCGCATGCCGGGAATGGACGGCCTCGATATGATCCGGCGGATCCGAGAACAGAAGATGAATACGGATTTCATTATCATCAGCGGCTACCGCCAGTTTGATTATGCACAAAAAGCGATCCGGTACGGCGTGGAAGACTATATTGTCAAGCCGATCAACGAAAAAGAGCTTTACCAGATGGTAAGCAGGATCATCGACAAGCGAAGCCGCAACCGCAGTCTGATCCGGGGAAAAGAAAATGCGGAGATGCAGCTGCGGGAAAATCAGAAGCTCATGCAGTCAAATTATCTGAGCCGGTTGCTCGACGGCGGTAAGGAAAGCAGAGAAGGCCACCCGCAATTTGATCCTGAAGGGGGGATGCTGCGTGCCGTGTTGATCAAGCCGGATATCGACTGCAGCGAGAACGGCCCGGAGATCTATCGGGCCCTCCTCCGGAAGATCGGCGAGATCGTCGAAGGGGAATTCGGCAGGTTGTCCGTTCCCTGCGTGAGCGCGGTCAAGGACGAGGGTGTTTTTCTGATCCTGACGTATGACGAGGGACTGGATCTCAATAATCTGCTCCGCCGACTGAAGAGAAAAATCATATCACAGAGCAATCTGTTCTTCCCGCGCTTCACGATCACGATCGGAATCGGCGGCGAGAAGGCCGGTATTTCCGGGATCAGCGGGTCCATTGAGGAAGCGCGCCGTGCCGTCCTCAGCCGTCTGTTCATCGGAACCGGCGAGATCATACGGGAGGAAGAACTCCCGGAGGAGGCGGGTGATTCCGGATCGGAGCTCTTTTCACATAAGGCAAAGGGCATGATGCTGGATAAGATCGAGATCTTCGACGCCCGGGGTGTCCGTGATATGGTGCGGAGCGTCGGCCTGAAGCTGGAAGGAATGGATACGGCCAACGGAGTACTCGTCAAGAAGATGACCGAATCAATTCTCCGGGTTTATCTGTTCGGCACGGAGATTTTGCGCGGAGACAGCAGTGAACAGGAAATCCTTGACCGCTGGTCGCTCAGATTCTGTATGTGCCAGAGCGTGGAGGAAGTCTTCGAACAGCTGGGGACATTTCTGCAGGATGATTTGAAAATGCTGGCGGAGCAGAAAAATCAGACGCAGCTCCGGCCGATCCGTGACGCGCAAAAATATCTGCAGAACCATTTCAACGAGACGGTCCGGCTCGAGGATGTGGCGGAGATGCTCGGATTCAACTCCGCGTATTTTTCGACCTTGTTCAAGAAAGAAACGGGGAATACGTTTTCGGAATATCTGATCAAACTCCGGATCAGCCGGGCGAGGAATCTTCTGACGGATACCTCCGATCCGGTCGCGGATGTCGCGGAACAGGCCGGATACGCGGATCTGAAATATTTCTCAAAACTATTCAAGCGTGAGACGGGGCTGACGCCTTCGGAATACCGGAAGTTGTATCAGAAGGTACAATGACAGCGCGGGAGGATGAACTATGACGCATACGGAAATCATTCTGATCGCGGAAGCGGCCGTCTTTGCGGTGATTCTCATTGTGATCCGCTACCGTTCCCATCGCCAGATGAGGGACCTGGAAAATCATATCCGGAGATTTCGGGAGACTCACGACGTCGGAGAACTGGAGACGGCGGATCTTGGGCGGTGGCCGGAGATCCGGGCGTTAGTCGTATATCTTGTGCAGGAGCTGAAAAACGGGACGATCACGCAGCTGAAGCGGGAGAAAGCGGAATACCTCGCGCTTCAGAGTCAGATCACGCCGCATTTCCTGTTCAATACGCTGGAGGATATCCGGAGCGACGCCCTCGAAGCAGGTATGCGAGACATCGCACGCGTCATCGGGGCATTATCGACGCACCTTCGTTATGTTCTGGAATCGGATGATCTCGTCTGGCTTGAGGATGAACTTGATAATGTGGAAGACTATTACACAATTCAGAAGTACCGGTTCGGCGACCGCCTGAATCTTGTCATGGAACTTCCGGATGAGCATCTGGGCTGCCCGAAGGTCAAGATCCCGAAGCTGACGCTTCAGCCGATTCTTGAGAATGCGATTTCGCATGGACTTGAGGGAAAACTTTCGGATGGTGAGATCCGGATCATCGTGGAGACGACGCAGAATGATCTTTTGATCGGGGTGCGGGACAACGGGGCCGGAATGACGCAGGAAAAGCTCCGGGAACTGAACAACAGTCTCAGAAACAGGAAGCGTGCAGCGTCCGGGTCCGGGAGCTCTTCGGACGGGAAACGGCACAATGGAATCGCGCTGGTGAATGTGGACAGCCGGCTTCGCCTGATTTTCGGCGAGAATTACGGAATTCATATATACAGTATGGAGAATGTGGGAACAGAAGTGCAGATCCGTATCCCGCTCCATTCCCAGGAGTCATGAGATGGAAGAACTCGTTCGATTCGAAAATCTTTCAGAATGGAACCGGAATAAACAGCAGTTTACCGACATCACATTTTCGGTGAATGCCGGTGAATTTGCAGGGATGATATCCGATAATCTGCGTGTGCAGTACCTTCTCTGCGAAATTCTCTGCGGGCGGGAACAGCCGACGGACGGAGCCGTGTTCATTGATGAGAAGCGCGTGACGAAAGAGGATGCATCGGCGAAGCTCTCCCGGATGGTTTTTCAGATGGACGGCGTTGAGCAGTATCACTCTGATCTGACGGTGATGGATCTGTTTCTGACATCCGCCTGGAGCGAGAATGCGGCGATTATCCGGACAAAGAGAATGACCGCGAAAATCAGGGAAGCATATGCACGGTATGGGATCGAGATGCCGGATCTGCAGAAAAAGGCCTCGGATCTGACAGTTCTTCAGCGCTGTCAGACAGCACTGCTGCGGGAGGCACTGTGCGGGAGACGGATTTTCGTCCTGATCGACATCTCGGAATTTCTGAACCGGAGCGATATCGGCCGGTTTCTTGATACAGCCCGCGAATTCCAGCGGAGGGGCGCGGCCTTTCTGATGATCGATCATGATCGGAATCTGATGCTTGCCAATGCCCAGCGTTTCTTTGTGATCCGGGATGGTGTGACGGCGTTTATCGCCCACGGTGCAAATGACGTCTGCCTGCAATCAATTTTTTCCGATTCCGGGATCGAGGATCACAGCTATAGTACCGGGAGGTGCACGACAGACGAGGCGGTTCTGGAGGTGCGCGTGCTTCAATCCGGAAACAGCAGGATCCGTCCCTTTCAGATCGGCCGCGGCGAGATCGCGGGACTTCTCGACCAGTCCTCATACAAGGGGGAGATACTCCTTGATGCACTTTGCGGGCGCACACCCGGCGAACTGTTTTTGAACGGCCGGCCATTCCGGCCGAAAAATTTGCACGATGCCATCCGCCGGGGCGTCGGGTTTGTGCTGGAGACACCGGCCCTTGAGGATAATATGCTGAACGCGGAAATGTCCGTCTCGGACAATCTGCTTCTCACGATGGCGGAAAAGCCGCTTCATATGACGCTTGGCCGGTACAGAAAAGTGATCCGGAAAAGCTGCGTCGAATTTTTCGGAAGGGATCTTTCGGATCAGAAGGTCGAT
>CADBRN010000035.1 GCA_902797025.1 uncultured Lachnospiraceae bacterium | reverse complement strand
CGATGACGCGAAGACGGTTTCGATGAATGTCGACACGGATTATATTCTCCACGAAGTATCTGCACCGGAGGGATATGAGCTGGCGGATGACATTCTGTTCCGGATCAACCGGTACGACAGCAGCATCACGATCTACAAGTATGACGAAAGCGGAAAGCTGGTACCGGATCAGGAAGCCATTGACAGATGGCTGAGTGATACCACGATTCAGATGATTGATGTTCCGGTCGTTCACAGCAAAAAGACGACCGTGAAGCAGAGAGTCGTCGGGAATGAACGGACGATTCAGGGCAGCGACCGGGTTGTACGCGTTTCCGGTGCCAAAGCCGTAAAAACCGGGGACACCGCACAGACGGCGCTCTTCGCGATCCTTCTCGCGGCAGCCGTCGGAGTGCTTCTGACGCTTTTGCTCCTGCGAAGGAAGCATAGGAACGACAGATGAACAGGTTCAAAAAGGGCAGTGCAGATTGTACTGCTCTTTTTGAGCGGTGGAGGACGATTGAGAGTGAAGAAGATCAATTACACAAAAACCATCCAGCTGATTATTTTTTGCGCGCTTGCTGCCGCGGAGATTTTTGGAATTGCAGCGGATAACGGACAGAATACCGGGATGACGTCGCTGCTTCTGTGGCTGTCGCTGTCATTTTCTTTCTTCTTTATTTTTCTTGATTTCAATTTTTATTCGAAGGAAGAGGAGAGGTATGCTAAACTGGTAAAGGATCTCAGTTCGGATGAGATGACAAAAATCGGAAACCGCTACAGCATCGATAAGCTGATCGACCGGTACGATAACCTGCCGCTTCCGCAGAATTTCGTCTGCGTCGTGCTGACGCTGTCGAATATCCGGGCGATCAATGATCAGTACGGCAGACCGGAAGGAAACGCGGCGATCCGGCGATTTTCCGTGATTCTGAAAATGGCGTCGGTCGGCCAATGCTTCGTCGGAAGGAACGGAGGAAACAAGTTTGTCGCGATGTTTGAAGACGGCACGGAGGATGCGGTCTGCCGTTTTATTCAGAGAATCAGGAGCAAGGTCGATGAAAATAATGCGGATGCCGGCAATGTTCCCATGGACTTTGAGTATGGAATAGCGTTTCACGAGGGCGATTCCGTGAAGAAAGTTACAGATTTGATCGCCCTTGCGGACCGGAGAATCGGATCCGGGGAAGGCATCCGGGCGGAGAGGTGAGAATGTGCGAAAACCCGCGACCAAACGTGACCCGGCATATGTGCAGAGGCTGCTCGAAGAGATGTATAATGGGGACGGCAACGCCTTCGCGGCGATCTATTCCGTGACGTGCAGGGATTTGTACCGTCACGCCTCCGGACGCCTGTGTGGTGATGCCTATCGGACACAGGATGCGGTGACGGAGACGTATATCCGGGCTGTGAACGGGAGGAAGCCTTCCGGCGAACCGCTTGTCCGGTGGCTGAGCAGGATCAATGATTCGGAGTGCGACCGCATTCTCCAATCTTCCGGGAAGGATTCCGGAGAGAATGACGTTCATTCCGGCATATCCGGCGATGGCATGGAAAGCAATTCCGGGAGGTACAGCGATATGCCGGACCAGGATACGGAGGAGCAGCTGCTCTACAATATTCTCGATATTCTCGGGATGGAGCAGAACACGGTGCCGCTTCGGGATCTCAGGATTTATATGGATTACCGCCGCCACAAGAGCCGCACGATGACCGCGGCCGCACTGGCGCTCGCGGTGCTGATCTTCGCCGCGCCGCTTTTTCTGATTCGTCCGGAGGTGACGATGAAAAAGACGGAGAGTTCGGATGAAGCCGGGAGACCGGTTTACACGGTGCGCGTCTCATCCCTGCCGGAAGTCTATTCGGTCCGGGCTTCGATCGATCAGGTACAGATGCCGGTCTATCAGGAAGGCGCTTCGCTTTACACGGTCCGGCCGACCCGGGAGGGAACGATGACGGTCACCGTCACCGCCTGGAACCGTCGGAGCACCTCTTTGACGGCCGCGGTCGATCGGGATGGTGCACAGCCGCCCCGGCGTACGGCTGCAGAGAAGTGAGGGAAGGAAAACGGAGGAATCATTGTCCGTGATACGCACAGACATGCAGGTCAGAAAAAAAAATAATTCCGGAAGGTACGGCGCCTGGAAGCGGCATCTTCAGATTTTTATTCAGGTTCTTATCCTTTTTTTCGCCGCCCTTGCGCTTTTGTTCCGTTTTGTGATCGGCGTGGCAAAAGTCTCCGGCGATTCGATGGATCCGACGCTTCAAAACGGTCAGACGGTGTGGTTCAGCCGGCTGGCAGAAAAATATCAGCCAGGGGATATCGTGTGTTTCCGCCTTCCGGACGGGGAACTTCTGGTCAAACGGGTGATCGCCGGGGGAAGCGATGTCGTGGATCTGACGGACGAAGGCGTCGCGGTAAACGGGACGCTGCTGGATGAACATGCTTATGCTCACGGCGATACGAAAGCGGAGGAGGGCGAGGTTCTGTATCCGTACACGGTTCCGGAGGGCAGCTATTTTGTGATGGGCGACAATCGTGAACATTCCGTGGATTCCCGGTCGTTTAAAGCGATCGTCGGAGCGGCCGTAAAGGGAAAATTATTTGGGGTATGAAGTTTGCTAGTTACTGATAAACCGATTCGGAGCAGGCATTTCCTGATCTTTCTTCTGCCGCTTCTGATTTTTGCGGCTTCCGGATGCGGAAGGGGCACGCACGGAGCGGACGGGATCAGCAATTCTGTGAGTGAATTGCCGGAGGGAACGTCATGGAGGCCGCGCACATCTGCGGAGGAGCTTCTGCTTCCCGATGCGTCCGGTGCGGAGACGTACCGGAATGAGGACGGCAGCATTGTCCTCGACGTGTCGCATACCGGTAACGGTTATCTCATGATAAAGGATACGGGCGATAAAAAAGTCCAGGTTCAGATCACGAATCCGGACGGGGAGATGTATCCCTATCCGCTGAAAGACGGAGGCGCGTTCGAAACGTTTCCGCTTACGGGAGGAAATGGGGATTATTCGGTGAAGGTTCTGGAAAATATCGCCGGAGATCAGTACGCAGTCGGCCTGTCCCGGAACATTTCGGTGGAGCTCTCGGATGAGTTTCAGCCCTTTCTCTATCCGAATCAGTATGCGGATTATTCCGCGGACAGCGGGACGGTAAAATTCGGGGAGAAGCTCGCGGAATCGGCGGGATCGGATCTCGCGTACGTACGGGAAGTGTACAATTATGTGATTCAGAATATCACATATGACACGGCGTTCGCCGAAAATACGCCGGTGAATTACATTCCGGATCCGGATCAGACGCTTCAAAGAAAAAAAGGCATCTGCTTCGACTACGCGTCGCTGATGACCGCACTTCTGCGCAGCCAGGGCGTGCCGACGAAGCTGGTGACCGGTTATTCCGGAAAAGCCTACCATGCCTGGATCAGTGTCTATCTTCGGGACCGGGGATGGGTGGATCATATTATTTATTTTGACGGAAAAGACTGGACGCTGATGGATCCGACTCTGGGAGCCAATAATGATGCAAAAGCGGTCAAAAAGTATGTCGGGAACGGATCGAATTATACCGTGAAGTATGTTTATTGAAAAGGAACAGCAGGGGAATCGGCGGGAGATTGCGGTAAGATGAACGGGTCAGGAAACAAAGAGAATCAAGATGGAGCGCAGAAGGAACGGCGCAGGGCCGGAAAGCAGGGAGGGGCGGGAAAAATACGGCGCCTCTCGAATCCGGAGGCGGCCGCATTTGCCGGACAGCTGGCGGTTTTGCTTAAGGCGGGCATCCCGGCGGTCGAGGGCATTACGCTGATGTATGAAGACTCAGAGGATGCCGGGGAAAAAAAGGTGCTGAAGGGTATCCTCGATGCGGCCGCTGTGTCGGACTCGCTTTCGTCTGCGATGGAGAAACAGGATGTTTTCCCGGAATATATGGTGCGGATGATCCGGGTCGGCGAGCAGACCGGAAATCTCGATACGGTTATGGCTTCCCTTGAGGAGTATTATGAAAATGAGGAGGCGTTCCGCAGGGAAGCATCGGACGCGGTCTTTTATCCGCTGGTTCTCGCCTGTGTGATGATTGCGGTTGTCGTCGTGCTGGTGCTGCAGGTCATGCCTGTATTTGAGCAGGTATACCGCGAGCTGGGGACGGGAATGACCGGATTTCCGCTCGCGCTGAAAAAAGCGGGCGACGGAATCCGCGCCTACTCGGTTTCCTTTCTCCTGATTCTTGGAGCGGCCGCGCTGGTTGTCTTCGTCAGCCGTCTTACAGAGGAGGGGAGGAGGTTCTGGCACAATTTCGGCCGGCATTTCGGAAGATTCCGGAAAGAATATGAGACGGAGGACGCCTGGCATTTTTCCGGCGTGATGGCGATGGCGCTCGCGAGCGGTCTTACGCCGGAGGAAGGGATGGATCTGGCGTCGGATCTGGTCCGGGATCCGTCGTTCAAAGACCGGCTGGCGTCGGTCCGTGAAGATATGGAGGGGGGAGTCCCGATGGCGGAAAGTCTGAAAAAACACGGGATTTTTTCCGGGACGTATGCGAAAATGGCGCTTCTCGGGGAAAGAGCCGGATCTCTCGACCGCGTTTTGAATGAGATCGCAGGGATGTACCGGCAGGAATCGCAGGAGCGGATGGATCGATCGATTTCCACGGTCGAGCCGGTGCTTGTCATCCTCCTTTCTGTGCTGATCGGGGCGGTTCTTCTGAGCGTCATGCTCCCGCTCCTGGGAATCATCTCTTCCCTGTGATCGGAGGCGGGACATGGCACGATTTGTGAAAAAACGGCGCAGAAGAGCAGGAATCCTGTTTCGGAGTGTGGCCGCACTGGTTCTGATCCTGCTCTTTACGTTCGGCGTCCGTCTGATATCGAAAGGGGATGCAGACCGTCAGGAGGAGAATCTGCGGCAGGCGCTTGAAAATGATATTACGGCGTGTTATGCGGTGGAAGGGAGATATCCGGACAGTCTGGAATACCTGCGGAAAAATTACGGACTTCTGTACAATGAGCAGCTGTTTTATGTGGATTACCAGGTGACGGGAAGCAATGTGCGGCCGGTCGTGACGGTGATCCGAAAGAAATGACGGGGAATGAGTGATGAGGCGTTTCGGTCAAAACAGAAAAAGCAGAACATCGGTTACGATGGCTTTTTCCGCCATTCTGCTGTCGGTGCTGTTTGCGGGAAGTGCTTTTCTGGTTCTCCTGTTCGGAGCCCGGGTCTACGAGTCGGTCGTGGAGAAATCGGCGGAATCGTACACTTCACGAACGCTGCTTACCTACATCACGGAGAAAATCCGCCATTTTGATTCGGACGGGAATGTGTCTGTCCGGCAATTGGACGGGATTTCCGCGCTGGCGCTCGAAAGTGCGCAGGCCGATGAGAAAATCCTCACCTATATTTATGAGTATGAGGGCAGCATCCGGGAATTGACGGTAGCCGATGCAGCGCAGTGGAATCCGGAAGACGGCGATGCCATTTTCCAGGTGAGTGAATTTGAGGCGGAGGAGATACAGCCTGGGCTGCTGCATTTTTCCTGCATGGATGGGAAGGGAAACCGCTCGGATACCTACGTTCATGTGCACGCGGACATGGCCGGAGGGGAGGAGGGATCATGAAAGAACGAAACTCGTTTCTCCTTCTCCTGGAGCTGATGGCTTCGATCCTGATTTTTTTTCTCGCGGCTTCGATCTGTCTGCTCGTTTTTTCGGATGCGCACAAGATGAACCGCGCATCCCTGGAGCTCAGCGCCGCTGTGCTTGTGGAGAAGAATATCGCAGAGCTGATCGGCGGTTCGGGGGATCTGCGGGATGCCGGGGAGAAAATTTCCGGCGCGTATCCCCAGGCGTCGTTTTCTCACGGAAGTGAAGAGGAGACGGATTCTGCGGAAACGGGAGTCTCCCTGGTGATTCCCTTTGACAGGAAACTTCAGCCGGTACGGGAGAAGGGCGTTTATCAGCTGAGAGCGCAAATCGCCGCGGACGGCGGTATGATTCGGGCAGAGATGCACTTTTATCCGGTGGATACGGACGGGAAACTATCCGGAGATTCGGTATACGATCTGACGGTCAGAAATGTGGCTGCATCGGTGGAGGAGACATCCGGACCGTGATCGGGGATGAGCCGGGCGGAGGAATGTGAGGTATCATGGACAGGTATGATTCTGGGAAAAAGAGAGGGGATCGGGACACAGGGAGCCGTTTTCCCTTTGGAAGTGTGCTGCTGTTCGTTTCGTTTCTGGTTCTGTGCATCTTCACGTTTGCGGTTCTCTCGCTGATCACGGCGCGGAATGATTATAAAGCGGGTAAAAAGGCGGCGGAGCATCAATCCGCGTATTATGCTGCGTCGAATGAGGCGGAGGATCGGATCGCGGAGCTGAACGCGGAATTGAAGAATGCCGGAGGAGCCGGCGGCGGAGTTCCGGACCGTGTGTCGTTTCAGGTTCCGGTAGAGGATACGGCGGTCCTGTCGGTCGCGCTGGAAGCGGAGGATAAGGGGCGGGGACCGGTCTACCGTGTGACGCGATGGGAATTGGTGCCGTCCGGGAACTGGAGCCCGGATCGGACGATTCCGGTCATGCCGCCGGACGTAACGGACTGAGCCGGTCATCGGAGAGGATTTTCAGAGATGGATGCATTGGAGATTTTACAAAGCGGAGTTGAAGAGCGGGCGTCGGATATTTTTATCGTCGCGGGCACCGCGCTTACGTTCCGAAAAGATGGGGAAATCCGGAGCCGTTCGGAAGGGAAACTCATGCCGGAGGATACGGAGAAGCTGATCCACGCGATCTATGCCCTGGCGGGAAACAGAGATATCGCCCGTCTCAAAAAAGACGGAGATGATGATTTCTCTTTTTCAGTCCCGGGGCTTTCCCGATTTCGCGTCAGTGCTTATAAGCAGAGGGGATCTCTGGCAGCGGTCATCCGCGTCGTGTCCTTTTCACTGCCGGATCCGCAGGCAATCGGAATTCCGGAGAGCGTGATCCGGACAGGGGAGCAGATGCGCGGGCTCGTTCTGGTTACGGGGCCTGCGGGCAGCGGGAAATCGACGACGCTTGCCTGTATCATCGACGCGATCAATCAAAATCGGGAAGCGCATGTCATCACGCTGGAGGATCCGATCGAATATCTGCACAGGCACAAGAAGAGCATCGTGAGCCAGAGGGAGATCGGTTCCGATACAGACAGCTATCTCGCGGCGCTCCGGGCGTCGCTGCGCCAGAGTCCGGATGTGATCCTTCTCGGCGAGATGCGGGATTACGAGACGATTTCAGTGGCGATGACAGCGGCGGAGACCGGGCATCTTATTCTTTCCACGCTGCACACGACCGGAGCGTCCAATACGATCAACCGAATCATCGATGTCTTTCCGGCAAATCAGCAGAGGCAGATCGCCGTTCAGCTGTCGACGGTGCTGATGACCGTTATTTCGCAGCAGCTCGTGCCGTCTGTGGACGGCGGAAGGATCCCCGCGTTTGAGATCATGACCGTGACGCCGGCGATCCGGAATATGATCCGCGACAATAAGGTTTACCAGATCGACGGGACTATCTACGGATCCGCGGCCGACGGGATGATTTCGATGGACAACAGCCTCCTTGCGCTTTGCCGGGAGGGAAAGATCACGAAGGATACGGCGGCTGCCTATGCGGAAAATCCGGATATGATGAGGAGAAAGCTCGGGGGCGCATCCGTATGACGCATCGCAGCAGGCGGACCGTAAGGCGTATACATAATCGTTCCTGTACAATGCCGGGCCATTCTGCTATGCTTGGTCTGAAAAAGTTTGACAGGCAGGGTGTTGAAGTTATGAGTAACAAAAGAGAAGTCGATATGTTGAACGGGCCGCTCGCCGGGAAGATTTTTTATTTTGCTCTTCCGGTCGCAGCGGCCAGTATTTTGCAGCAGCTGTTCAATTCCGCGGATCTCGCGGTAGTCGGACGGTTTGACAGTCCGACCGCGATGGCGGCAGTCGGGAGCAACGCCGCTTTGATCAATCTTCTGGTCAGTCTGTTTTCCGGTCTTTCTCTCGGGGGCACGGTCACGGTCGCGAGTCTGATCGGCAGCGGAAGGCGGCAGAAGGTTAATGAGGCGGTACATACGAGTATTACGATCGCTGTGCTCAGCGGTCTGATCGTCTGTGTGATCGGCGAGACGCTGGCGCCGGTTCTTCTCGGACTGATGAACACGCCGGACGAGGTGATGCGGCTCGCGACGCTGTATCTTCGGATTTTCTTTCTTGCGATGCCGCTGTTTCTTATTTATGATTTCGGCGCGTCGATCCTGCGCGCGAAAGGGGACAGCACACGGCCGCTGTACGCGCTGATCGTCTCAGGCCTCGTGAATGTCGCGCTGAATCTGCTGTTTGTCGTGCGGTTCCATATGGGCGTCGCAGGCGTCGCGATCGCGACGGATCTTTCGAATTTTGTGAGCGCGGCGATCGTCGTCTATTTTCTTCGGCATGAGGAGGAAACGTTCCGCCTGTCATTCAGAAAACTCGGGTTACGGAAAGAGTATTTCCGGCGGATTGTGATGATCGGTGCGCCGGCCGGTGTCCAGGGAATGGTGTTTTCCCTGTCGAATGTTGTGATTCAGGCGGCGATCAACGGCTTCGGAAAAGACGCGATCGCGGGAAATACCGCCGGACAGAATTTTGAATATATGTGTTATTTCGTCGTATTCGGATTCGCGCAGGCCGCGACAACCTTCACAAGCCAGAATTTCGCCGCAGGGAAGACGGAACGGTGCAAAAAGATTTATTCCCGCGCCATGGTGATGGCGCTTGTGTCGGCGTTTGCGCTGGCTGTGATTTTTTATCTGGGGAGAGGGCTGTTCCTGCAGATTTTCACGACGGATCCGAAAGTGGCGGGGTACGCGGTGATCCGGCTGGTATATGTCTGTCTCTTTGAGGAGCTGACCGCGGTTTACGAGATTCCCGGAGGGTGTCTCCGGGGGATGAACCATTCGTTTACACCGGCCGTTATCACGATTCTCGGGTCCTGTGTGCTGCGTCTTGTGTGGATCGCGACGTTTTTCCAGGCGCATCACACCCTCCCTCTGATGCTGATCGTTTATCCGGTCTCATGGATCGTCACGGGAACGGCGATGAATATCGCCTGCTTCCGGACCAGAAAGAAGGAATTCGCGAGGATTTCCGCAAAGTAATACAAAACAGGATGGCAGAGGTACGTCTCTGCCATCCTGTTTATCATAATTACCGAAGACCGACGCCTGAATTTATTCAGCGTCGGAGGTGCGTCTGTCCGGGCATCCGAGCGCGACCCATTTGAGGTACGCGTTGATGAACGGATCCAGATCGCCGTCGAGTACCGCGTTGACCTGCGAGCGCTCGCAGCCGGTCCGAAGATCTTTGACCATCGTGTAGGGCTGGATGACGTAGGAGCGGATCTGATGCCCCCACGCGATATCCGTGACTTCGCCGCGGATACCGGAGAGTTTTTCCGCCTGCAGTTCCTGCTCGCGCATATACAGCTTTGCGGCGAGCATCTGCATCGCCTTGTCCTTATTCTGGTGCTGGGACCGTTCGTTCTGGCACGTCACGACGATTCCGGTCGGCAGATGCGTGATGCGGATCGCCGAGGAAGTCTTGTTGATGTGCTGTCCGCCGGCCCCGCTGGAGCGGTACGTATCGACACGGATATCTTCATCGCGGATCTCCACGTCGATGCTCTTGTCGATATCCGGCATGACATCGCAGGATACGAACGAGGTCTGGCGCTTTCCGTTCGCGTTGAACGGAGAGATGCGGACGAGACGGTGCACGCCTTTTTCGGATTTTAGAAGACCGTACGCGTTCTCACCGTTGACCTGGAATGTGACGGATTTGATGCCGGCCTCATCGCCCTCGAGATAGTCCAGCTCCTCGACCTGGAAACCCTTCGCGGCAGCCCAGCGGGTGTACATGCGGTAAAGCATGCCGCACCAGTCCATCGCTTCCGTGCCTCCTGCACCCGGCTGAAGCTGTACGATCGCATTGTTGCGGTCATACTCGCCGGAGAGCAGGGTCTTGATGGAAATGCTGTCGAGACTTTCCTTGAATTCGTCGAGCATCTCCCGGATCTCCGGGACGACGGATGCATCATCCTCTTCCTGCCCCATCTCGATCAGCGTCTCGATATCTTCTTTCTGGGAGACGAGTTTCTGATAGGTGTCCCGGTCCTCCCGGAGACTCCCCAGCTCTTTCGTGAGCTTCGTCGCCTTGTCGGAGTCGTTCCAGAAGTCCGGCTCCTCCATCTGTCTTTCTAATTCTTTGATCCTCTGCTCTTTATTAGCGAGG
>CADBRN010000034.1 GCA_902797025.1 uncultured Lachnospiraceae bacterium | reverse complement strand
TTACAGCAGGGGCATCCACCCCAAATCAAATAATTGAGGAGGTTCTAGAGAAACTATGTCAGAAATGAGTTTTGACCAGATGCTGGATGAGACGTTCAAAACGATCCACAACGGTGAGGTGGTCGAGGGCACAGTCCTCGCGGTTAAGCCGGATGAGATCATCCTGAACATCGGCTACAAGTCAGACGGAATCCTTTCCCGCAGCGAATACTCCAATGATAATTCTCTGGACCTGACAACCGTCGTGAAAGAAGGAGATACGATGGAAGTCAAGGTCATGAAAGTGAATGACGGAGACGGACAGGTTCTGCTGACCTACAAGCGTCTGCAGGCTGAGAGAGGAAACAAGAAGCTGGAGGAAGCGTTTGAGAATCATACGGTTCTGAAAGCAAAGGTTTCGCGCGTTCTGAACGGCGGACTTTCCGTGACGGTTGACGGAGCGAGAGTATTTATCCCGGCAAGCCTTGTGTCGGATGTTTATGAGCGCGACCTGAACAAATATAAAGATCAGGAGATTGAGTTCGTCATCATCGAGTTCAATCCGAAGAGAAGAAGAATCATCGGCGACCGCAAGCAGCTGATCGTCACCGAGAAAGAGAAGATGAAAGAGGATCTCTTCTCCAGAATCGCTGTCGGCGACAAGGTAGAGGGAACCGTAAAGAATATCACGGATTTCGGTGCATTTGTCGATCTTGGAGGAGCAGACGGACTGCTTCACATCAGCGAGATGTCCTGGGGCCGTGTTGACAATCCGAAAACCTTCCTTAAGGTAGGACAGAAGCTCACGGTTCTCGTGAAGGATATCAAGGGCGACCGCATCGCACTTTCCCTGAAGTTCCCGGAGGAGAATCCGTGGATCAACGCTTCTGAGAAGTATGCGGTAGGTAATATCGTTACCGGCAAGGTAGCGCGTATGACGGACTTCGGTGCGTTCATCGAGCTGGAGCCGGGTGTGGATGCACTTCTCCATGTTTCTCAGATCTCCAAAGATCATGTCGAGAAACCGTCGGATGTTCTGACTGTAGGTCAGGAGATCACCGCGAAGATTGTATCCTTCAACGCGGATGAGAAGAAAATTTCTCTGAGCACAAAAGCGATCGAGAATGACGAGGTGTCATCTGACGCCGAGGATGATTCCGAGGAATAATCCGGATAATAACAGGGGCTGCCGTTTGACGGCAGCCCTTTTTGCGTCCGGGAAGTATGAATTCATGATCGGATCCGTTTCGTTTCTTTACGAAATCAGTGATTCAAGAAGGTCGGTGATGTATGCGGATACCGGGACATTTCCCGCAAGGTTTTCCTCCGGAATCCGGTCCGGGTCAAACAGGAAGTAGCTGTATCCCAAGCGGTAATCCTTACGGAAAACCGGTGTGATGCGTTCGCGCGGCTGCGGCAGAAATGTTCCGCTCTTTTTACTGTAGCAGTTCGCTGCTTTTGCAGGTTCACGGTGGGAAGGATCCACGAAGGCACCGACGCTCTTGTGAATCGCCTGATCTTCCTCCGGAAGGTAGTAGTAGCTGCGGTAATCCGGAAAGAAGTGTTTCAGGGTACCGCGGAACGGACGGACGGTGAGTCCGGCATTTTCTCCGGTCCAGTTTAACGAGCAGAAATCATTGTGCGCATGGATCGGGACCGGAGATGTGAATTTCGGTCTGAGGACGGCCGAAAAATCGCCGGATGCCGGATCCGTGCCGCAGGAGGTCACGGAAAAATCGCCCCCGAAGAAGGAAACGATCCCGGTGAGAGAGTAGATCGGGAGCATATTTGCGACATCTTCCCGATTGTGAAGATACATCGCCTCAAGGAGATCCGGATTTCCGCTTTGAAGATAATCCTGGTATGCTGTGATCAGTTCTTTCCCTGAGAAACGGTCGCGGCGGCAGATCCCGAGTAATTTTTCGATATCCTTCTGTTTCAGCGCATCGGCGCCGAGAACCTTCCGGAACGGGCGGATCGAGCGGTAAAGATCGATCGACCGGTCCGACTGAAATGATTCAAGCGGATTTGGCATTCCGTAGAAATTGTATTTTCTTGTGAGGTAAGGAATGTCAAATGTGGATCCGTTGTAGTGAATCAGCGTCCGGACGGATTTCTGTCTGATACAGTCTGCGAAGGCGGCGAGCAGATCGCGTTCTCCGGCAGGCCGGTCCAGAAAAAACTGCCGGAGGAGCCATTTTCGTGTGCCTGCAATTTCCGTCTGATAAGCACATCCGATCAGATAGACGTGCGACCGCATCGCCGACAATCCGGTCGTTTCAATATCGAAGAACATGGAATTATCGGGTATCTTTTTGTGATGTTTTGTTAGAATATTTGTGTCTATAAAGAAATTATTAAATTTCATTGAAAAACCCTACCACGTGATGCTATACTTATGCTGTTGATTTTCCGGCGGGAATCTGTGATAGGAAAATCGTATCACGAAACGCTAATTAATTCTAGGAGGTGTTGTAATGGGTTTTCTGACGTTCAAGGGCGGCGTCCATCCGAATGATGGAAAAAGCTTGTCTAAGGATCAGGCAATCCAGAATGCTGTGGCGGGGGACAAGCTCTATTTTTCTGTTTCCCAGCACATCGGCGCGCCCGCAAAGCCCATCGTCGAAAAAGGTGATCATGTTTTGCGCGGCCAGATGATCGCGGAAGCCGGCGGATTTGTCTCCGCGCCGGTATTTTCCAGCGTGTCCGGAACGGTTACCGGCATTGAAAAAATGCGCATGCCGGCCGGAAATCTGATGGACTGCATAGTTGTCGAAAATGACAAAAAAAATGAGGAGATTGAGTACGAGTCCGCTGACTGGCATTCTCTTTCAAAAGACGAGATACTTGACCGAATCAAAAAGGCCGGTGTCGTCGGAATGGGCGGTGCCGGTTTCCCGACACACGTAAAACTCTCCCCGAAGGACCCGGAT
The DNA here is from genome assembly GCA_902797025.1 of uncultured Lachnospiraceae bacterium. Taxonomy (GTDB): domain Bacteria; phylum Bacillota; class Clostridia; order Lachnospirales; family Lachnospiraceae; genus CADBRN01. Next base: position 14,812 of record CADBRN010000034.1, on the reverse strand, counting down.
GCGATTGATTTCATTCAGGTAAACGGCGCGGAGTGCGAGCCGTATCTGACGAGCGACTATCGTATGATGATGGAACACCCGGACCGGGTGGCAGAGGGACTCCGCATCATGCTGAGCCTGTTTCCTCATGCGAAGGGTCAGATCTGCATCGAGAACAACAAGATGGACTGCGTTGAAAAAATGCAGAAGGCGACGGCCGGCGACCCGGACATCGAAGTACACGTCATGAAGACGAAGTATCCGCAGGGCGCCGAGCGTATGCTCATCTACGCGAACACGGGCCGTTCCATCAATTCCTCCATGCTTCCTGCGGATGCGGGCTGTATCGTGGATAATATCGCGACCGTTGCCGCCGTCTATGATGCGGTGGCGCTTGGAAAGCCCCTCATGGAGCGTATTGTCACAGTGACCGGCGATGCTGCCAATCACCCGGGCAATTATCTCACCCCGACCGGCATGCTCTTCTCCGAGCTGATCGATCAGGCGGGCGGGCTGAAGGAAGGATATGAGAAGTTGATTTCCGGCGGACCGATGATGGGATTCTCTGTATTTACGACACAGATTCCGGTCACCAAGACGTCCGGCGGCATTCTCGCCATGATGAAGGATGAGGTGGCTGCTTCGGAGCCGTCTGCGTGCATCAACTGCGGACGCTGTGTATCTGCCTGTCCGGAACACCTGATTCCGACAAGACTTTCCGTCTATGCGGATCATAACGAAAAAGAGAGATTTATGGAAAATGACGGTATGGAGTGCTGCGAGTGCGGCTCCTGTACATTTGTATGTCCGGCGAAGAGACAGCTGGCGCAGTCGATCAAGTCGATGCGCAAGATCTGCCTCGCGGACCGCAAGAAAAAGAAATAAGGTGGAGGTGAATTCGAATGGCAGGTAAACTTCAGGTTTCATCTTCACCGCATATCCGCTCGAAGATGACAACCAGTAAAATCATGATGGCGGTTGTCGTTGCGCTTCTGCCGGCCGCAGTCTACGGAATCTGGCTGAACGGCGGCCACGCTGCTGCCGTGCTGATCCTTTCCGTACTTTCGGCTGTGCTGACCGAATTTCTCTATGAGAAGATCGTGGGACGCCGGGTTACCATCTCAGATGGAAGTGCGATCGTCACCGGACTTCTGCTCGGCATGAACATGCCGCCGCAGATCGCACTCTGGATTCCGGTGCTCGGTTCCGTATTCGCGATCCTCGTCGTCAAGCAGTTTTTCGGCGGCCTCGGTCAGAACTTCATGAACCCCGCGCTCGGCGCGCGCTGCTTCCTGATGCTTTCGTTCGCGGGTCATATGACGAACTTCGATGTGTCCGGCTATGCCGCAAAGCACATCGTTGACACGGTTTCCGGCGCCACCCCCCTCGCAAATATCAAGGCGGGCGAGACCGGGGATCTTGCAAGTATGTTCTTCGGAAATATCAAGGGAACGATCGGCGAGACGTCCGCGCTCATGATTCTGATCGGCGGAATCTTCCTGATTGTGGCCGGAATCATTTCCTGGAGAATTCCGGTGATTTATCTCGCGACCTTCTCCGTATTCGCGCTGATTTTCGGCGGACACGGATTTGATCTGTATTACCTCGCATGCGAGCTCTGCGGCGGCGGTATCATGCTCGGCGCCTTCTTCATGGCGACGGATTATGTCACGCGTCCGATCACAGTGAAGGGACAGTACATTTACGGGATTCTGCTCGGTGTGATGACCGGGATCTTCCGTATCTTCGGAGGATCCGCAGAGGGTACGTCCTATGCGATTATTTTCTCGAACCTGCTTGTTCCGCTTATCGAGCGTTCGACCATCCCGGCAGGCTTCGGTATCGTGAAAGAGAAAAAGAAGGGAGGAGAGGCAGCATGAAAAAGGACGGAATCGCAAAGAATACCATGGTCCTTGTCATCATGACGCTGATCCTCGGTGTCATTCTCGGCAGCGTGCATTTCGTGACCGAGAAGCCGATCGCCGCTCAGGAGAAAAAGCAGCATGATGAGGCGCTGATCGCCGTCATGCCGGATGATCAGAAGGATGCGGAGTTTGAAACCGTCGATCTTAAAAAGGACGGCCTGGATCAGAAGATCAGCGACGCGGTCGCGGATGCGGGACTTTCGTCGGAGACGGTGGATGAAGTGAATATCGCGAAGGATTCTTCCGGCAGTCCGGAAGCGTATGTATTCACGATCACGACGACCGAGGGGTACGGCGGAACAATCCGTTTTGTACTCGGTGTCGATACCGAGGGTGCAATCACGGGCATCTCATTCCTCAGTATCAACGAGACGGCCGGTCTTGGTATGCGCTGGGCGCAGGAGCCGTATATGAGCCGCTTTGACGGCAAGAAGGGCGACAAGCTGACCCTTGTGAAGACCCAGACAGATAAAGAGGACGAAGTCGAAGCAATTTCCGGATCGACCGTGACGTCAAACGCGATGACGAACGGTGTCAATGCCGGTCTGGCCGCTTATAAGGTTTATACAGAGGGAGGTGCTGCGAAATGAGTCTTACTCCGAACAGCCCCGGAGAGCGCATTTATAACGGTATTGTAAAAGAGAACCCGACCTTCGTGACGATGATCGGCATGTGTCCGACACTGGCGGTCACGACTTCCGTGATCAACGGCATCGGCATGGGTCTGACGACGATGGTCGTTCTGGTTCTTTCAAATGTTCTGATTTCACTGCTCCGGAAAATTATTCCGGACAGCCTGCGCATGCCGTGCTACATCGGCGTGATCGCTTCGTTCGTCACGGTGGTCGAGCTTCTTCTCGAAGCGTATCTTCCTTCCCTGAACGAGGCGCTCGGCCTGTATATTCCGCTGATCGTCGTAAACTGCATCATCATGGGCCGTGCAGAGGCCTTCGCAGGAAAGAACCCGGTGATCCCGTCCCTGTTTGACGGACTTGGCATGGGTCTTGGTTTCACGGTCGGCCTTGTATGCCTCGGAGCGGTGCGTGAACTCTTCGGATCCGGTACGATTCTCGGTTTTCAGGTGATGCCGAAGGCGTACGAGCCGATTAATATCTTTATCCTGGCTCCGGGAGCATTCTTCGTGCTCGCGATCCTGATCGCGATTATTCAGAAGGTGAATAATACGAAGGCCGAGAAGGCGGCGCTCGAAGCGCAGCAGCAGCGCAGACAGATTCTTCAGGCTGCAGGACTTGTAGCAGCCGAGAAGGCTTGAGAGGGAGGGTATTGAAATGAAAGAACTACTTATCATTGCACTCGGATCCGCTCTCGTCAACAACGTCGTGCTGAGTCAGTTCCTCGGTATCTGCTCGTTCCTCGGTGTCTCGAACAGACTGGAGACCGCGAAAGGAATGAGCGGCGCCGTTATTTTCGTGCTGACTCTGAGTTCGCTTGTCGCGGCGCTGGTTTACAAATTCGTACTTGATCCGCTCGGTCTTGACTATCTGCGTACCATCGTGTTCATCATGGTCATCGCGGCGCTGGTTCAGCTCGTCGAGATGTTCATGAAGAAGGCGATGCCTGCTATGTATAAGGCGCTGGGCATTTACCTTCCGCTGATCACCACAAACTGTGCAGTGCTGGGCGTCGCGATTGACAACGTTAATAACGGATACGGCATCGCATCCAGTGTGGTCAACGGTTTTGCTACGGCAGTCGGATACGGTCTTGCAATGGTTCTGATGGCAGGTCTGCGTGAGAAACTTGAATATAATGATATTCCGAAATCTTTCCAGGGGATGCCGACCGTTCTTCTGACGGCGATGCTGATGTCAATTGCATTCTTCGGATTCTCCGGAATCATTTGATGAAAGGGGTTGAAGATAAGTGAATTCCATAGTCTTATCCATCATCGTCCTGGTTATCGTCGGACTCATCATCGGAATTATGCTGGGCGTCGCCGGAAGAAAACTTGCGGTCAAGACCGATGAGAGAGTCGTTGCGGTCCGCGAGTGTCTTCCCGGCAATAACTGCGGCGCCTGCGGCTATCCGGGATGCGACGGCATGGCGGCGGCGATCGCCGCGGGAAATGCCCCGGTGAACGGATGTCCGGTCGGAGGCGCTCCGGTAGCCGAAAAGGTCGCCGAAGTGATGGGCGTCAGCGCGGGAGCAACCGAGAAAATGGTCGCTTTCGTAAAGTGCGCGGGTACGTGTGACAGAACGAAAAATAATTATGACTATACCGGTGTTGAGAGCTGTAAGATGATTCCGTTCATCCCGGGCGGCGGTCCGAAAAAATGTAGCTTCGGCTGTTTCGGTTTCGGCGATTGCGTTGAGGCCTGCCAGTTCGACGCGATTCATGTCATAAACGGCGTGGCCTTTGTTGACAAGGAAAAGTGTACCTCCTGCGAGGCTTGCATCAAGGCATGTCCGCAGCATCTCATCGAACTCGTTCCGTATGAGAAAAAGAGCATTCATGTGGCGTGCAGCAATACGATGCGCGGGAAACCGGTGATCGAAGCCTGTGACGTCGGCTGCATCGCCTGCAAGAAGTGTGAGAACAGCTGTCCGAAAGATGCGATTCACGTAGAGAACAATATTGCGCACATCGATTACGACAAATGTGTCGCCTGCGGAATCTGCTATCAGGTATGCCCGCGTGATACGATCACCACATGGGATCCGAAACAGGCGGAGCGGAAAGCAAAAATGATTGAGAAGAAAAAGGCGGAAGCTGCCGTTGCGAAGGCTGCGGCGCAGGCGAAAGCCTGAATGTACGACAGGCCGGGCGTGCTGAGTTTTCAGTGCGCCCGGCTTTACTGTTGGCGAAAGGTGCTGTTGGCGCCCGGCCGGGTATGAGATCGTCGGTTGCACGAAAATATATGTCGTGGTATGATTCGATTGTATATTATGCTCCCGGAGGAATCTGTTCTGAACTGCCGCGGAGCTGTCTTTGACGGATTTGGGAACGGAGTTGTTATGATCGGATTTATCAGGGGAGTGGTCGATGAGATCGAACCGGACGCACTGTTGATCGACCGCGGCGGTATCGGATTTCGCGTTTACGTCCCGGTCGGTGCGCTGGAGAGCGGTGTCCGCGTCGGCGATGAGGTGAAATTGTATACACATTTGAACGTGAAAGAAGATTCCCTGACGCTTTTCGGGTTTTTCAGTCGGGATGATCTGGAAGTCTTCCGTCTGCTTGTCGGCGTTTCCGGGATCGGTCCGAAAGGTGCGATGGGTATTCTTTCGGCGCTGACAGCGGATGATCTGCGTTTTGCGGTTCTCTCTGACGATGCGGCGTTCATCGCGAAGGCGCCGGGAATCGGCAGGAAGACGGCGCAGAAAGTAATTCTTGAGCTGAAAGATAAATTTCAGCTCGAGGATGCCTACGAGAAGAAGCTTGCGCACACTCGGCAGCCGGAAAACGATGACGCTTCCGGCGGCGATGGGAAAGCGGCTGAAAAAGAGGCGGTGGAAGCACTCTGTGCACTCGGTTATTCCGGAACGGAGGCGCTGCAGGCGGTACGCCGCGTTGACGGGCGCGGCCGGATGGGAACGGAAGAAATTCTGAAGGCTGCCCTTCAGGAGATGATCTGATTTATGGAGAGAAGAATAATACGGACGGATGTGCAGGAGGAGGATCAAAAGATCGAACGAAGCCTCCGCCCGCAGACGTTTGATAATTATATCGGCCAGAAAAAGGCCAAAGAGAATCTGAAAGTTTATATCGAGGCTGCAAAGCAGAGAGGTGAACCGCTTGACCACGTGCTGTTTTACGGGCCGCCCGGCCTTGGGAAAACGACACTGGCCGGCATCATTGCAAATGAAATGAACGTGCATCTGAAGGTGACGAGCGGCCCCGCCATCGAAAAGCCCGGAGAGATCGCGGCAATTCTCAACAATCTGCAGGAGGGGGACATCCTTTTTGTCGATGAGATCCATCGTCTCAACAGGCAGGTGGAGGAGGTGCTCTATCCGGCGATGGAAGATTTTGCGATTGATATCGTGATCGGCAAGGGTGCTGCAGCGCGCTCGATCCGGCTGGATCTTCCGCATTTTACGCTCGTGGGGGCGACGACGCGGATCGGTCTTCTGACTGCGCCACTCCGCGACCGGTTCGGCGTGATTCACCATCTGGAGTATTATACGCAGGATGAGCTCGCCGAGATCGTGAGAAAGTCGGCAGCTGTGCTCGGCGTCGCGATCGATGACACGGGGGCGAGTGAGATCGCGAAGCGTTCCCGCGGGACACCGCGGCTTGCAAACCGGCTGTTGAAGCGGGTCCGTGATTTCGCGCAGGTGCGCTACGGCGGCGACATCACAGGCGACATCGCAAAATTTGCACTGGATCTTCTTGAGGTGGACAGTTACGGACTTGATCGTACGGACCGGAACCTTATGCAGGTGATCATCGAAAAATTCGGCGGGGGTCCCGTCGGGCTGAATACACTGTCAGCTGCGATCGGTGAAGACGCGGGTACGATCGAGGATGTTCTCGAGCCATATCTGATTCAGAACGGATTTCTTATGAGAACACCGACCGGAAGGGTCGCGACAGAAAAAGCATACGAGCATCTCGGGATTCCTTATCCTGAAAGCTCCAGTTAAAGGAGAAGCGGAATGTCTGAAAAGAATACGATCAAGGTCATGATTGACGGAAAATCCGTATCGATCGGCGGTTACGAGAGCACCGAATATCTGGAACACGTCGCGTTTTATATCAATAATAAAATCAATGAGATGAAGGAGATGCCCGGATATTCCAGACAGAGTGCGGAGATGAAGACGATTCTCCTCGCACTGAATGTCGCGGATGATTATTATAAGGCGAAGAACCGCGCGGACGCGCTCGAGGAGGACATCGAAGCGAGGGACGGCGAATGGTATTCGGTCAAACAGGATCTCGCGAACGCGCAGGCACGCATCCATGAACTGGAGTATGCGCTTTCTTCGCACAGCGAACGGCCCGTTCCCGCATCCGTGACGCAGCCCCGGGCCGCACAGATGCCGGAGAATCCTGAGGCGTACGAAGCAAAAGTTCCGGATACGGAATCGCCGGCTTATACGGAGCAGGACACGGGTGTTCCCGAAGCGGATGGGGCGGAGACCGAAGCGGATGAGCCAAAGCACGAAACGGATGTGCCGGAGCACGAAACGGATGTACCGGAGCACGAAACGGATGAGCCAAAGCACGAAACGGATGTGCCGAAGCACGAAACGGATGTGCCGGAACAGCATCCGGCCAGGAAGCTGAACGATAAATATCTGAAACGAAGCAGAAGATATGCAAAGAACAGAGGATAAGCCGGAGCTGCTTTCACCGGCAGGATCAATTGAATCGCTGCACGCAGCGGTGAAGGCCGGGGCCGATGCCATTTACATCGGGGGACGCGATTTCGGTGCGAGAGCCTACGCGGAAAATCCGGATGAACAGGAGCTTCTACGGGCAATCGATTTCGTTCATTTTTACGGCAAAAAACTGTATCTGACGGTGAATACGCTGGAAAAAGAAGAGGAGCTGGAGAAGCATCTCGGCGATTTTCTGGAGCCATACGTCCGGCGCGGCCTGGACGGCGTGATCGTGCAGGATTTCGGGGCGGTTGATTATATAAGCCGGGTGTTTCCGCTACTTCCGATTCACGCGAGCACGCAGATGGCGGTCACCGGTGCTGCAGGCGCACGCCTTCTCGCAAAACGCGGCCTCACCAGGATTGTGCCCGCCCGGGAGCTCACACTTCCGGAGATCCGGGAAATCCGCGAAAAGACGGGAGTTGAAGTGGAATGCTTCATCCACGGTGCGATGTGTTATTCCTACTCCGGCATGTGTCTGATGAGCAGTATGATCGGAGGCCGTTCCGGAAACCGGGGAAGATGCGCCGGTATCTGCCGGCTGCCGTTTAAAGCAGACGGTACCGGAAATCGCAGAGTGTATCCTCTGAATATGAAAGACCTCTGTGCGCTTCCGGTCCTTCCGGATCTGATCCGGGCCGGGATTTCATCGTTTAAGATCGAGGGGCGGATGAAAAAACCGGAATACACGGCGGGCGTGACGAGGATTTACCGAAAAAATATTGACCGCTATTTTGAGGATCCGGACGCGTACCGGACCGATCCGGGCGATCTTGAATACCTCGAACTGCTGTTCAGCCGCGACGGTTTTACGAACGGGTATTATCACTCGCGCGGATCCTCCGATATGATTGCACTCGACAACCGGAGAAACAGTGATCCGGATATACGGAGTTCACGAAGGGTCCAGGAACTCTATGGAGAGATCCGTAAAGAACTCGGCAGAGACGAGGACCGGCTGCCTGTGAGCGGCCTGCTTGAGATCGGTGTCGGCACGAAAACGAAGCTGACGCTGCAAAGCGGAGATCGTTCGGCTGTTGCGTACGGACAGCCGGCGGAGAGAGCCGTCAGCCGTCCGATGTCCGATGAGAGAATTCTGGCGCAGCTTGGAAAATTCGGTCAGAGTCCGTTCGATCCGAAGCGGTTGGAGATCCGGAAGAACGGAGACGATCCGCTGTTTATTCCGGTCGGCGAGCTGAATCGTCTGCGCCGGGATGCGGCGGATAAACTGCAGGAAGCGATCGTTGCGCCATATCACCGAAATGATATCCGCCGGGAGGCGGCGGATGTTCGCCGGCCTGAAAAAGAAGAGAATCGTCCTTCTTCCCGGCCGTTATTTGTGAGCGTCTCGGACACGGGACAGCTGCACGCGGCGCTGAATCACAAGCATGCGGTATGCGGCGTGATTCTCCCGATCGTTCTCGCGGACCGTCTCGCTTCGGACGGGTCGCTGGAGAGATATGGGATCGGAACCGGGGAGCTGCTGAAGCTTCGGATTGCGCTTCCGTGGATCGTTCGTTCCGGCGATTATGACAGAATCGGCCGGATGCTCTGCAGAATCGGATCGAAAGCGAAAATCGAGGGAATCCTGGCGAGAAGCCTCGACGGGGCAGGACTGCTTGAGTCCGTCGGAAGAATCGGATCTGCGATCGCTGACGGCGCGCTTTACACAATGAACAACCGGGCGATCCGTTACATCGAAGGGTTCGGCATGAACCGGAACACGATTCCGCTCGAGCTGAATTTCAGAGAAATGCTCGGGCGCGACAATTCCGCCTCGGAACTCGTGATCTACGGGCGGGCGCCTATGATGATTTCAGCAGGATGCGTTCGGCGGACGATATCCGGCTGTGACCGCAAGGGCAGGACACTGAATCTTACGGACCGTAAGGGCGCGTCATTTCCGGTGCGGTGCGATTGCGATTTCTGTTACAACGTGATATATAATAGTTTACCGACAAGCCTCCTTCAGGATTTTGATGATGTCCGGCGTGTCGGCGCCGCGTCTTTCCGGATTTCTTTTACCACGGAGACGGAAGAGACTGCGGATCAGGTACTCACTGCATTTGAAAATGCACGCTCCGGAAAGCGGCCGGAACTTTCGTTTCCGGTGACGCACGGGCATTTTCGAAGAGGAGTACAGTAACCGTGCGACTGACAGGAAAAACACGATGCAGGAAATAATTGTACAAATTTCAAAATATGTACTTCTCTTTCTGATGGCGCTGTACACATTTCTGGCGCTGATTTCGATCGGCCAGAAGGATGCCGTGAAGCGGAGGGGACGGGCGAACAGCCAGCTCGCGATCATGCTGATTTTTGATGGGAGTGCGTTCATCATCCTTTTCATGCAGAGCGGAGACGTGAAGATGCTTGTCATTCTCGCAGGTCTTGTGCTTTACACAGTGCTGATCCAGCTGCTCTACCGGCTGATCTACAAGAAAGCGTCGCTTGCCGTACTGAATAATATGTGTATGCTGCTTTCGATCGGCTTCGTCATCCAGTCCCGGCTCGGGACATCGACGGCGATCAAACAGCTGATTATCGTCGCCGGATCCTCGGCACTCGGTCTGGTGATTCCGGTAATCATCCGCAGAGTCAAGACGATGAGAAATCTCGGATGGATCTATGCGGTTCTCGGGATTCTGCTTCTTGGAGCGGTATTCGCTTTTGGACGGATCAGCGGAGGGGCAAACCTTTCTGTTACGATCGGAGGGGTCAGCTTTCAGTTTTCGGAATTTGTCAAAATCACGTTCGTTTTCTTCATCGCTTCGATGTTGAGAAATGATGTGAGTTTCCGCCGTGTCGTGGTGGTGACAGTCCTGGCTGCGATGCATGTCGGAATTCTGGTGCTCTCAAAAGATCTGGGCGCGGCTCTGATTTATTTCGTCGCATATATCGTCATGGTAACCGTCGCGACGAAGAAGGGACGGTATGCGCTTCTGGGAGTCGGCGGTATGGCTGCCGCGTCGGTCGCGGCGTACCACCTGTTTTCTCATGTGCGTGTGCGTGTTAAAGTCTGGAAAAATCCGTTCGCGGATTATGAGGGAACCGGATATCAGATCGTTCAGGCACTCTTCGGAGTTTGTGCCGGCGGATGGTTCGGAACCGGTCTGTTTGAGGGAAATCCGGAGATGATCCCGCTTGCGAAAGAGGACTTTACGTACGCGGCGATCTGCGAGGAACTCGGCGTTCTGTTCGGAATCTGTCTGATTTTCCTCTGCATGAGTATGTATCTCCAGATTGTTTCGATTTCAACGAAGCTGTCGAACCGATTCTACCGCCTGGTGTCGATCGGACTGGGGACGGAGTACGCATTTCAGGTATTCCTTACCGTCGGAGGAACGACGAAATTTATCCCGATGACGGGAATCACGCTTCCTCTGGTCAGCTACGGCGGAAGCTCGGTCATGTGCACCATGATCATGCTGGCGATCATTCAGGGACTCTTCATGATCCGTGAGGATGAGGATGAGGAGCATGAACTTCTCGAGGAGATTATCCGCAGGCAGAATGAAAAAGAGCGGCAGATGAATCGTGCGCAGCGCGATACGCGTCCATCCGCCGGGATGGGTACGCGGGTGCTTCGCGGATTTACGAAACGGAATACGACAGGGACCCGTGCCGTTTCAAACCGGAAGCAGGAGCGTCCGGTTGATGTGCGGGTCACAGGACCTGCCCCGGCCGGCAGCAGAAAGGTGACGGGACCCGCATCGGTAAAGCCTTCTGAGAACAGAAGGAGGGATACGGCGGATGAGAAAAAGCTCCGGAAAACCCTTGAAGCGTATCAGGACAGTCTTCCGCAGGAAAAGCAGGATGTGGATATCGACGATCTTTCGAGGAAAATAGAAGATGAAACGGAAAAAAGCCTCAACTACTGAAAATATCGCCAGAAAGCGGCAGCGAAAGTCGGTCCGTCCCTATCGGATCGTGTCGTTGGTGTGCGTCCTGCTTTTTTTGAGTCTCGCGGTGTATATGGCGTATTTTCAGGTCGCCGAGAGGGATGATATTCTGAACAGTCCGTATAATAAGAGGACGGAGCAGCTCGCGGAGAAGGTCACCCGCGGATCGATTCTTGCCGGCGACGGAACCGTGCTGGCGCGGACGGATATCGACGCACAGGGAAATGAGACCCGCGTCTATCCGTACAGCGATCTGTTCGCCCATACCGTCGGTTATCTGGACTACGGATCGAGCGGTCTCGAATCTTCCGAGAACAGTGTGCTTCTGACGTCCCACGCAGATTTGACCGATCAGGTATCAAGCGATATAAAAGACGAGAAAAAGAAGGGCGATAATATCGTCACTACGCTGAATGTGAATCTTCAGCAGGCGGCGAGCGATGCCATCGGTGAACATAAGGGAGCGGTATTCGTCATGGACGCGGATACGGGCAATGTTCTTGCCGACGTGAGCAAGCCTGCGTTCAACCCGAATTCGATTGTTCAGGACTGGAGCACGCTGACAAGTGAGGAGAATGAGTCGAGCGGCGTGTTTGTCAACCGTGCGATGCAGGGATTGTATCCGCCGGGATCGACCTTTAAAATCGTCACGGCGCTTGCGTATCTCCGCCAGTATGGCACCTTCGACAATTTTTCATTCCGCTGTACCGGAAGTTTTGAAAATTCCGGTTATACGATTCACTGCGCGGGCAATAAGGCGCACGGAGAGGAGACGTTCGCCGACGCGATGGCGAACTCCTGCAACTGTGCATTCGCTTCGATGGCCGTTGAAAAAATTGATAAAAAGATTCTGCGGGAAACGGCGGAAGAGCTGGGATTCAATGCAAGCTACAGCCTGGACCTGCCTTCCTCGAAGAGCAAATTTACGCTGGATGAGAACACGCCGAATCAGCTGACGATGCAGACTGGGATCGGACAGGGAGAGACGCTCGCAACTCCGATGCAGATGTGTATGATCGCCGATGCGGTCGCGAATGGCGGTACGATGATGGAACCGAATTTTATTTCGCGTATCGAAAATACATCCGGCGCAGTCGTGAAAACGATCAATTCCAAATCAGCGGGAACGGTCATGACCGCCGATGAGGCGCATCAGCTCACTTCCATCATGGCGGCAGTCGTTCAGAACGGAACGGCGTCCACATTGAATGATCTTCCCTATCACATCGCGGGAAAGACGGGTACCGCGCAGTACGGTGATGTGAGCGAGGGAAAAGCGCACTCCTGGTTCACAGGATTTTCCCGGACGGGCGGAGAGGACATCGTAGTCTGTGTTCTGATCGAGGACGGGGGAAACGGAAACGCCCCCGCGGTCGATGCGGCGAAGCAGATCTTTCAGAAATATTTTGCCGGATAAGTAGCCGGTTTTGACTCGATATGATGCATATTTTTACATCCAGAATGGTCTTTCTGCTGATCGCGACGGTCAGCCTCGGGTTTTTCATTCCGGAGCTGGAGGCGGTTTCGAACCGCCATTCGGGACTCCGGTATCTTCCCGAAATGATCTTCGCGGTTTATGCTGCGGCGTACATCTATCTGACCCTCCTTTCGCGAAGCGAGATCGATGTGCCGTATGCGATCGGTGTGGAGATGCGGCCCTTTGCGGCTGTCCGCAGGGCGCTCCGCTCTGGTTCCGTGATGCCGGTCCGCGGTATCATTCTGAATATTCTGCTGTTTATACCGATGGGATATCTACTTCCGCTTGTATTCCGGAAAGTCCGGAAGCATACGGTCATCGATGTGGTCCTGCTGTGTTTTCTTATCTCTCTGGCGACGGAAACGCTGCAGCTGATCTTCCGGGTCGGCTGGTTTGATGTGGATGATATCATCAATAATACGATCGGCGCCCTGACCGGAGCGTTAATATGGAGAGTTCGGAGCTGATGAAGTGGTATCGTGATCTGTTTGTCGGGCAAAAAGCCGGACAAAATACGGAGGAAATTGTCAGCCGTGCAGAAGAACTGGATTTTGTGCACGGACTGTACCTCATTACGCTTGCTTCAAACGGAACGGATCAGCTGGATCTCGTGCGGGCATCTTCTCTGATCGGAAGGGCGAACGCGGTGCGCCGTCTGCCGATGATTGTCGGGATCGCGGTCGGAAAAAAAGAAGCGATCGAAGTCACGATGGAAATCGCACGCTGTGTCTACGTCCGGGATCAGGCGCAGGACATCCGTTCCTGGTTTCTTCATCCGGAAGGGCAGGTGTAGATATGGCCGGGATTTTGCTGAGTATTCTTTCTGTGATCGGCCACATTCTCCTAGCGGCGCTGAAGGTGGTTCTGATCATCCTGCTCGTCCTGTTGATTCTGATCCTCCTTCTGCTGTTCACTCCGTTTTCATACCGCGGAGATGTTCACAGACATGGGGATAAGTTTTACGGGACGGCCGGTTTGTCCTGGCTCGGTATTGTTCTGCGCCTGAGTGCCTGCTTCGGAGACGGGGCAAACCGGGTGGAACTGTATCTTTTCGGCATTCCGCTGCTGAAACTGATCCGGGGGATCCGGGGGCGAAGAAGCGGATCGCACGAAGTAAAACCGTCCGAAGCTGCAGAAAAAAAGCCGGCGGCGGTTCCCGAAGAAAATCAATCCGGGACACGAAGCAGCCGGGAAAACACCGGTGAGGAACAGGGGAAGAACGCGGAAGGACGCCATCTCCCCGGAAAGAAAAAGAAAAAACGGTTCGAAGGCCGCCACACATCCGGAGGTTCCCGCTCCCGTGTGAACACGATCTATGATAAAATAAAGTACGGACTCGGGATTCTGAGATCGGAAGAATACAAAGGAGCCTTTGATGAGATAAAGCGGCGCGGCCTGAAGATGATCCGTCATGTTGCTCCGAAAAAGATCGCTGGAATCGTCGAATTCGGTTTTGATGATCCTGCGTACACCGGGATGGCGCTTGGCGCTCTTTCGTGGATTCTTCCGGTGATCCCGGAGGGACTGTGCATCACTCCGGATTTTACAGAAAAGAAGCTGGAAGCGGATGTAAAAGCGCGCGGCCGTTTCTTTCTGATCGTTCTTCTGAAGGAAGGACTGGGCCTGTTATTGAATCAGGAAGTGAAAAATATGATCCGCTCTGTGCGGCGCGGCCGGCAAAGACAGTAAGACAGCGAAAAAAGTTTATCCATCAGGAAATTTATACAGCAGCAACCGATCTTCACAGGAGGTACGAATATGTCAGATCAGGAAAAAAACAATCTCGACAGCACGGTGGAAGCCCTTTTCAAAGGACTGGACGGATTTCTTTCGACGAAGACGATCGTCGGCGAAGCGGTGAAGGCCGGAGACAGCATTCTGCTCCCGCTGTCAGACGTATCATTCGGACTGGGCGCGGGCGCGTTCTCGGCAAAAGAGAAGGATAACGGCGGCGGAGGCATGGGAGCGAAGATGTCGCCGAGTGCGGTTCTCCAGATCGAAAAGGACGGATCGGTTCGCGTCATCAATCTGAAAAACCAGGATGCGGTCGCGAAAATTATCGACATGGTTCCGGGAATCGTCTCCCGTTTCACAAAAAAAGACACAAGTACTTCGGAGGATGAGAAGATCCGGGAAGCATTCGGAGAGAAGACAGAATAAAAGCAAAAGAGCCGCCGCGG
>CADBRN010000033.1 GCA_902797025.1 uncultured Lachnospiraceae bacterium | reverse complement strand
CCAGTTCTTTGCGTACTGCTCGGTCTTCGCGCAGAGGTGGTCTGCGGATTCCGGATCCATGTAGTCGGTGTTGACCGCGCCGGTCTCTTTGACAAGCTTCGGAAGAGCGGTCGGGTTCTCGAGCATCGGGCACGGACGGTACATATTGTCGTTGAACGGCTGATTGTCGTGGTAAGCCTGGAAGATCGGGCTTCTCAGCGCGTCAAGCAGGGATACGTCGTGGATGTTGACGTTCGAGTAGTGGATGAATACGCACGGCTCCACAGCGCCGCCTGCGTTGATGTGCAGGTATTTGCGTCCGCCCGCGATGCATCCGCCGACGTACTGGCCGTCGTTCTGGAAGTCCATCGCGAAGATCGGCTTCGTCGCGCGGAAGTGACGGACTGCGTGGTACATCTGGACACGCTGCTCCGGGCTGACCATCAGCTCCGGCGTCGCGTTCATTCCCACCGGCATGAAGTGGAAGAACCATACGAACAGAGCGCCCTTGTCCACGATGCCGTCGATGAATTTGTCGCTGGATACGTCGTCGACGTTCTTGCTGGTGTAGCATACGGAGATTCCGAACGCGAGTTTGTGTTCCTTCAGGAGGTTCATCGCATTCATGACCTTGTTGTAAACGCCGTTGCCGCGGCGTCCGTCGTTCGCTTCCTCGAATCCCTCAAGGGAGATCGCCGGTACGAAGTTGCGGACACGGAGCATATCCTGGCAGAATTCTTCATCGATGAGGGTTCCGTTCGTGAAGGAAAGGAACTCACTGTCCGGATGAGCCTCGCAGAGTTTGATGATGTCTTTTTTGCGGACAAGCGGCTCTCCGCCGGTGAAGATGAACATATAGCATCCGAGGTCGTTTGCCTCGTTGACGATGCGGTCCAGATCCTCATAGGTGAGGTTCAGCTGATGGCCGTACTCGGCAGCCCAGCATCCGGTACATTTCAGGTTACATGCGGAGGTCGGATCCATCAGGATCGCCCACGGCACGTTGCAGTTGTATTTATCCGCAATCTCGAACTGACGCGCGGAACCCTTCAGGCTTGCGTTTGTGATGAAGTTGCGGAAGAAGGACTCACGGACGCCCGGATCCAGCTGGTAGATCTTCATGATCATGTCGTAGTAATTTGTCTTGCGGTCGATCGCATCGCGGATCGCCGCTCTCTGCGGTGCGTACCAGTCATCCGGTACGAGCTTGTCCACGAGATCCATCAGTTTCGGTACGTTCTGCTCCGGATCCTTCTCAAGATATTTTAACGCCTGGTTGATCGCCGCGCTGATCGCGGCAGTTTTTACTTTTGATCCAACTGTTGCCATCGGATATGCGCTCCTTTCATGCTCCCTGTAAATGGTGTTGCCTGTTTGCTGCTTCACGCCGTTTTCAGCGTAGCTGTCAGATTGTACTTGCGGGATACACATTTGCAAAAGTGTCCCCGAACTTGTACGAAATTATATATAATTAAATAAATTGTGTCGAGCGGAAAAAGGAACGTTTATTTGGACACAAATTGATTTCTGTTTATTTTTGGGACAGAAGCACGGATGTGTCCAACCGGAAAAATGTCCGGTGCTGCGTGTACTTTTTATTTTTGCTCCTATATAATGGGTGTGCAGGCCGGACAGGAAGGGCGGGGTGTGAATGTCGGGTGCAGGCCGGACAGAAAGGAAGATGCGCGTATGGCGGATGAGGACAGAAGAAAACTGAACAGAAGGGACATTCTTCTTGCGGCGTGCATCGTGGCGGCCGCTCTGGTATTCTATCTTGTGTTTCATTTCACGGGGCGGGAAACCGGGAGCCGGATCGTCATCCGCGTCGACGGTGCCGTGCAGGGGACGTACAGCCTCAGCGAGGCACAGACGATACCGGTCGAGACGAAGTACGGAAAAAATGTGGTCGAGATCCGCGGCGGACAGGCTTTTATGAAGGAGGCAGACTGCCCGGATCATTACTGTATGCAGCAGGGAAAGATTGATCAGGAAAATGAGACGATCGTCTGCCTTCCCCACAAACTCGTCGTGGAGGTAATTTCCGGAGAAGAAGAGGAGAAGAGCAGCTCTTCGGATGGAGTGGACGCCGTCGCGCAGTGAGTCTGCCGCGGTGGAAATTGCAAGCAAAATGATTCAGCTGCAGCGCGAAGGCCGCCCGGCAAAGAGCAGGGAAAGTCCCGGCGGGTAATCATTTTGCGTAATAATATGGAAGAAAAAAATCGATGGGAGAAATAAATCATTCAAATCATTCGGAAGAAAAGAAAAAGCCGGATCCGCGTCCGAAGATGACGCCGGCGGCGAAGGCCGCGTATGTCGCGATTCTGACCGCGCTGGCGTTGATTTTATCTTACGTGGAGGCGATGATCCCGCTGAATTTCGGCATCCCGGGTATCAAGCTGGGGCTGGCGAATCTTGTTGTCTTGATCGGGCTGTTTCTGCTGCGCCCGGGAGAAGTTCTGGCGATTTCGGTCGCACGGATCCTTCTCGCGGGCTTTCTGTTCGGAAACGCGGCGTCGATCATTTACAGTCTGGCCGGCGGCCTGTTGAGTTTTGCCGTGATGCTGGGACTGTCAAAATGCAGCCGCTTCTCGATCATGGGAATCAGCATCGCGGGGGGCGTGTCGCACAATATCGGTCAGATTATCGTCGCGTCTATAGCGGTGGAAAATATAAAACTTATGTATTATCTGCCGGCACTGTTGATCGCCGGCGTCCTGACGGGACTTTTGATCGGCGTGATCGGCGGGCACGTACTGCCCGCCGTCTCACGGATCACAAGGTAGAAGATCAGCCTTCGATGGAGATGCGCCGGTTTTCTTCTACTTCTTTTTCCTCTTTCTTCGGAACCGTGATCTTCAGAACGCCGTCCTCAAATTTCGCGTGGACATCGTCCTGTGTGATCTCTTTGCCGACATAGAAGCTTCTGCTGCATGTTCCCTGATAACGCTCGCGGCGGATGTATTTGCCGTTTTCATCTTTCTTGTCGTTGTCTTCTTTCTTTGCGGCGGTTACAGTCAGGAAACCGTCCGCAAGTTCCGCTTTTACGTCATCTTTCGTGAAGCCGGGGAGTTCGATTGACAGTTCATAATCCTTGTCATTTTCTTTTACATCTGTCTTCATAACCGAAGCGCGTACCATCGGCTCACTGAAAAATCTGCGGTTCCATTCATCGTCATCATCATCAAAAAATCCATTTGTAAAAATGCTCGGGAATAACATAATCAATTCCTCCTTCCCCGAATATTTATTGTCAGCACTCTACGTTAAAGAGTGCCAATCTGCGATCTGAATAACGGAGCTGCCTTCAGAAGACAGCTCCGGTCAAAGAGGGTAGGTTGCAGAAACATCAGCCGTCGATGGAGATAAATTTCTTCTCTTCGACTTTTTTCGGTGCTTCCTTCGGTATGGTAAGCGTCAGAACGCCGTTCTCGAACTTCGCGTGAATATCTTCCTGCGTCAGATCCTTGCCGACGAAGAAGCTTCTGCTGCAGGAGCCCTGGTAGCGTTCTCTGCGGATGAAGTTTCCCTTCTGGTCCTTGTCATCATGATCGGTCTTCTTTGAAGCGCTGATGGTCAGGTATCCGTCCTTCAGTTCAGCCTGAAGGTCTTCTTTCTTGTAACCCGGAAGTTCAATCTCAAGCTGATACGCATCGCCGGTATCCTTTACATCTGTCCGCATCGCGGATGCACGTGCTGCGGGGGCACGGAAATATTTCTCCGCCCACGGGTCGTTCATAAAGTCATCAAAGAAATGATCGGAAAAGATATCTGGTAACAACATAAGTCATACCTCCTTGCTTCTATCTATCAAATATTTGGAATAAGCTTTTTTAATGTCTTCGGAACTCTTTCTCTTCTCTGTTCCTCCCGACAACTATGTTATAGCACGGATTGTTAGCACTGTCAACAGGTGAGTGCTAATAAATTGTGAAAAAAATGTGATGCCGGCAGCCGGCCGAGTCCGAAGACTCAGCCCTTCTGTGATTCGAGTGCATTTTCCAGCGCTTTTGCCAGCTGATCCGGGCAGGAGGTGCGTTTGAAGCCGCAGGTCGTTCCCTTGAGAAGCCCGATGATTTCGTCGGCCCTGCGGCCCTTGACGAGTTTGCTGATCCCCTTCAGGTTGCCGTTGCAGCCGCCGGTGAAGGTCACGTCTCCGATCACTCCGTTCTCGTCGAGGTCAAAGTCGATCATCATAGAACAGGTTCCGCGCGTATTATAATGGTAGGTCATAGCAATTCATCCCTTCTGAATAGTTAAATAAATGGAAACGGATTCCAAAACTTCCTATATCGTTTATCGGCCGGATCGTCATCTTACAGAAAATACCGCAGGAGATCACTCACCTTTTCGAGGCGGTAGTCACAGTGGGTTACGGTGCCGAATCCGTAGGAGGCGTATGCGAAGCGGACGACCGCCCTGGCGCATGCGTCGCAGTCTCCCTGCGTGTCGCCGACGTACAGCGGGTTGAACAGGTGATGCTTTTTTACGATCATCGCGATGTTGTCGCCCTTCGGCTTTCCGGTGTCGCCGTTGCAGAGATAGTCTGTGAAAAAGCGGTCAAATCCTGTGACGTCGAGGAAACTTTCGATGTACCCGGGCATCGCGTTGCTGACGATGAACAGTTTCGTCCGTCCGGAGAGTGCCTTGAGCGTCTCCCCGAGTCCCTCATAGATGTGCGGTGTCCTGCTCCGGACGGCTTCCGGCTCGACGCGCCAGAACTGTTCCGTGATCGGGAAACGCTCCGCATCCGGAAGATCCGGCATCAGATCCCGCCCGATATCCTCCAGGGTTTTTCCGAATTCCGGTTTCAAAATCTCCGGTGTGAGGCGCGCCGGCCGGCCGTGTTCGGCGAGGATGCGGTTCCACGCATCCGCGACGGCCGCGCGGGAATCCCACATCGTTCCGTCTATGTCAAAAATAATTCCGTCAGGCATATTATCTCCTTGTGTGCAATTAAAATTCATGTCGTGAGTATAGCACAGGAAAAAAAAGGCCGCAATAGCTGCCCGGCTTGATTTTTGGCGTCTGCTGTGGCATGATTGACATGATAATATGCGATTTTTCTGTCTGCCTTACTGCGGGCGGAATCGTTCATGCAGTCTTTAAGATCAGATTTAGTTAGAGGGAAAAAGTCATGAAAATACTCACCGTTACGGTGCCCTGTTATAACTCGGAAGCCTATATGGAACGATGTATCGAGTCTCTGCTTCCGGGCGGCGACGATGTGGAAATCCTGATCGTCGACGACGGTTCGTCGAAGGACCGCACGGCGGAGATCGCAGACCGGTACGAGAAGAAATATCCGAATATCGTCCGCGCGATTCATCAGGAGAATAAGGGTCACGGCGGCGCGGTGAACACCGGGATGCGGAATGCGACGGGGATCTTTTTCAAGGTTGTCGACAGCGACGACTGGGTGGATGAGGACGCATACAGAAAGATCCTCAGCGAATTGAGCAGGATCGTTCACGGCGCGACGGTTGTGGACGTCGTTCTCTCGAACTACGTCTACGAAAAGCAGGGAGTAAAACGGAAGCGCGTCATGCGGTACGGGGCGTTCTTTCCGCAGGAGCGGCCGTTTACGTGGCGCGAGATGAAGCCGCTCCCGCTCAGCCGCTACGTCCTGATGCATTCGGTCATTTATCGGACCGCCTTGCTGCGGGAGATCGGGCTGACGCTGCCGGAGCACACATTTTACGTGGACAATATCTATGCATACGAGCCCTTCGCGGCTGTGAAAACGCTTTACTACGTCGATGTAAATCTCTACCGGTATTATATAGGAAGAGAGGATCAGTCGGTCAATGAGTCGGTGATGCTGACGCGCATGGACCAGCAGATCCGCGTCAACAACCGCATGATCGATTTCATGCACACGACCGGGAGCAGGACGAAGGGAAATCAGTGGAGGTTCCTCATGCACTCGCTCTCGATCATCATGACGATCACCTCGATCCTTCTGATCCGTTCGGAGGAATCGGATGCGCTTGAGAAGAAAAAAGCGTTGTGGGATCGCCTGAAAAATGCTGACCGGGGCGCGTATCTCTGGATCCGCTTCGGGCTGCTCGGGGTTTGGATGAATCTGCCGGGCGAATCGGGCCGGAAGCTCTCCGAAAAGGGATATGAGCTCGCGCAGAAATTTTACGGATTTAACTGAAGAAAGGAAACAGGTCTATGAGAGTTGGTACCGGTTATGATGTACACCGACTCACTGAGGGAAGATCGCTGATCCTCTGCGGGGTCAAGATCCCGTATGAGAAAGGCCTGCTGGGCCACTCGGATGCGGATGTGGCTCTGCACGCGATCATGGACGCGCTGCTCGGAGCGGCTGCCCTGGGAGATATCGGGCTGCATTTCCCGGATGATGATCCGGCTTACGAGGGGATTTCCAGTCTGGAGCTTCTGAAGGAGGTCCGGGATATGCTGCTCTCGAAGCTCTATGTGATCGACAACATCGACGTGACGATCATCGCGCAGCAGCCGAAGCTCCGACCGTATATTGAGACGATGCGGGACAGGGTGGCGGACGCGCTTATGCTCGAGAAGGATCAGGTCAATGTGAAGGCGACGACTGAGGAAGAGCTCGGCTTTACCGGAGAAGGGAAGGGAATCGCCGCGCAGGCGGTCTGCTCGATCAGTTCGGCACTTGAGGATTTCGAGACGGCGGTTCCGGGTTCGATGGGATGTGAAGGGGGCTGCGGAGGCTGCTGCGGCGGTTCCTGCGGTTTTGCAGATTAAGAAGGAGATGACAGAGTCATGAAACTTTATAATACAATGACAAAACGGAAGGAAGAGTTTGTTCCGATCACGCCGGGAAAGATCTCGATGTACGTGTGCGGGCCGACCGTCTACAATCTGATCCATATCGGAAACGCGCGGCCGATGATCGTGTTCGACACGGCGCGGCGGTACTTTGAATATAAGGGCTACGAGGTGAATTACGTGTCGAATTTTACCGACGTGGACGACAAGATTATCAACAAGGCGATCGAGGAGGGGGTCACCGCTGAAGAGATCTCCACCCGATACATCGCGGAGTGCAAGAAGGATATGGAGGCCATGAACGTGCGGCCGGCGACGACGCATCCCCTCGCGACGAACGAGATTCCGGGCATGATCGAGATGATCACGCGGCTGATCGAGCAGGGTCATGCCTACGAGGTGAACGGCACGGTGTATTTCCGCACCCGCAGTTTTCCGGAGTACGGAAAACTTTCGCACAAAAACCTCGATGATCTCCGCTCCGGATTCCGTGATCTGAAGGTCACCGGCGAGGAACAGAAGGAGGATCCGCTCGATTTTGTTCTCTGGAAACCGAAGAAAGAGGGAGAACCCTGCTGGGATGCCCCCTGGAGTTCCGGACGTCCGGGCTGGCACATCGAGTGTTCCGTCATGGCGAAACATTATCTCGGGGATACGATCGACATCCACGCAGGCGGTGAGGATCTCGTTTTCCCGCACCACGAGAATGAGATCGCCCAGAGCGAGTGCTGCAACGGCGTTCCGTTCGCGCATTACTGGCTGCACAACGCGTTTCTGAACATTGACAACCGGAAGATGAGCAAATCCCTCGGGAATTTCTTTACGGTCCGCGAGATCGGGGAGCAGTACGACCTGATGGTGCTGCGGATGTTCATGCTCTCGGCACATTACAGAAGCCCGCTGAATTTCAGCCGGGAGATCATGGAGTCCGCGAAAAATTCCCTCGAGCGCATCGTCACAGCCGCCGGCCGCCTGAACGATCTGATCGCGGCGGCGACGGAAGCGGATCTGACAGAAGACGAGAAGAAGAAACTCGAGGATATGAAACAGTACCGTCTGAAATTTGAAGAGGCGATGGACGATGATCTGAATACCGCGGATGCACTGGCAGCGGTGTTCGAGCTGGTCCGTTTCGCAAATGTGGAAGTCACGGAGGGGTCCTCGAGGCTGTTTGCCGAGATGGTGAAGCAGGAGCTTCTGCTGCTCTGCGACATTCTCGGACTTCGCGTGGAGCGCAAGGAAGAGACGCTGGACGAAGAGATCGAGGCAAAGATCGCGGAACGTCAGGCGGCCCGTAAGGAGAAGAATTTCGCGCGGGCGGACGCGATCCGTGACGAACTGCTCGCGAAGGGCATTATTCTCGAGGACACAAGAGAGGGTGTGAAGTGGAAAAGAGCCTGAGAGAGCTGACGGGCGAGGCATTTTCGCTGCCGGATACGGATCCGGCACAGTTCTCGCCGCTGACGCTTGCCTATATCGGCGACGCGGCGTATGAGCTTGTGATCCGGACCGTCTTCGTGCGGCGGGGAAATGCGCCTGTGAACAAGCTGAACAAGAAGGCGGTGAAATACGCCTGTGCGAAGAAACAGTCGGAGATGATCACGGCGCTGAAACCGGATCTTACGGAGACGGAGAAAACGATCTATCGGAGAGGCCGGAATGCGACCTCTCATACGAAGGCGAAAAATGCGACGACCGCGGATTACCGGAGAGCCACCGGATTTGAGGCGGTGATGGGTTATCTCTACCTGAAGGGGGAGACGGACCGGCTTGTCGCGCTGGTGAAGCTGGGTGCGGCGAGGACGGATTCGTGAGGAAAAGGGAGACGTACGAAAGAGCAATGGAACAGAGAAACGAAAAGACAAACAGTGAAAACCGGAAGCCGAAGGCTTCTTATAACAGAAAACCGAAGCGGACGTATCCGCGGCCGAGACCGGACCGTCCGTTCACAAATATCGATGACTATCTGGAAGATCGCGACCGGAAGTACGGGAAGACCCTGAGGGATGGCGAGACGTTTGCGCCGGAAGACGGGGAACAGGAAAAAGAATCCCGCCGTCAGGATGGCCGCAGGGGAAACCGGTCCGGGAGAAGGCAGGGAAGAACATCCGGAAGACGCGGAAAAGACATCGGCGCGCGGCCGGATGCGGCGGAGATCGCGGAAGAACTTCCGGAGGATGAGAACCGCATCGAGGGCCGCAATCCGGTCACCGAGGCATTCCGCTCCGGCCGGACGGTGGACCGTCTTTACGTGCAGGAAGGACTGGACGACGGTCCGATCGCGACGATCCGCCGCATGGCGAAGAAGCAGGGGACAAATGTAAGTTTCGTCCCGAAGGAGCGTCTGAACGCGATGTCCCAGACGGGCCATCATCAGGGTGTGATCGCGGTGGTGGCGTCCTACAGCTATGCAACGGTCGGCGACATTCTTCAGAAAGCGAAAGACAGGGGCGAGGATCCGTTCCTGATTCTTCTGGACGGGATCGAGGACCCGCACAATCTCGGGGCGATCATCCGGACGGCAAATCTTGCCGGCGCTCACGGCGTGATCATCGGGAAACACCGTGCGGCGGGACTGACCGCGGCGGTCGTCCGTGCTTCTGCGGGTGCTCTGAATTACACCCCGGTGGCGAAGGTGACGAACCTGGCCGCGACGATTGATGATCTGAAGAAGGACGGTATGTGGTTCGTCTGCGCGGATATGAACGGGACGGATATGTATGATCTCGAGATGAAGGGATCGGTCGGACTCGTCATCGGAAATGAGGGCAGCGGCGTGAGCCGGCTCATCCGCGAGAAATGTGATTTTACGGCGAAGATACCGATGCGCGGCGACATCGATTCTCTGAACGCGTCCGTGGCGACGGGCGTACTTGCCTTCGAGATTGCGCGCCAGAGAGGGATCTGAGACGGTGACAGAATTTGACAGATGAAGAGCTTGTAGAGCGGTATCAGTCCGGAGACAGCAGCGCGGCGGAGATCCTTGTGGAGAAGTATAAGCAGCTCGTCCGGATCCGTGCACGGGCGCTCTACCTGACCGGAGGGGACCGCGAGGATCTTCTGCAGGAAGGGATGATCGGTCTGTTCAACGCGATGCGGACGTACCGCCCGGATCACGGAAACGGCGCGTCCTTCCGCACCTACGCGTCGGTCTGCGTCAGCCGCCAGATGTACTCGGCGGTGCAGAGTTCGGTACGGAAGAAGAATCAGCCGCTCAATGAGTCGGTTTCGATCGAGGAGCTGGAGGAACGCCAGGATGACCGGAAGCTGGGGACGGCCGACAGCCCGGAGGCGATTCTGCTCGGACGGGAATCGGAGAGCACGCTGCTTCGCGAGATCCGGTCCGTACTCAGTTCCTATGAGCGGGTGGTGCTGGATCTGTATCTTGCAGGGATGGATTACCGGCAGATCGCGGAGAAACTGGGAAAGCCGGACAAATCCGTGGACAATGCACTTCAGCGGATCCGGGGGAAGGTGCAGAATCTGCTCCGGTCGCGGGAAAAATGAAGGAGAAAGCTTTGAAAGTGACGACGACGGTCATCATTCCGAATTTCAACGGGTTGAAATTTCTCGATACATGTTTGGATTCCCTGGAAGAGCAGACGTACCGGAATTTTCGGATTCTGTTTGTGGACAATGGTTCGACGGACGGCAGCACCGACTGGCTGCGCGCCCATGAGTCGGACCGGGTCCGGGTGATCTTCATGGGTAAGAATACCGGATTTTCCGCGGCGGTGAACGCCGGAATCCGCGCGTCGGACACGAAGTACGTGCTTCTTCTGAACAATGATGTGCGGTGCGGCCGTCATTTCGTCGGGGAGATGGTACGGGCGATCAGCGCCGCGCCGAATGTCTTTTCCGTGGCATCGAAGATGGTTCAGATGTACAGACCGGACAAACTGGACTCGGCGGGAGATCTGTATACAATCCTCGGGTGGGCGTACAACCGCGGCACAGGAGAAGACAGGGATTCCTACAGCCGGCCGACAGAGGTATTTTCCGCCTGCGCCGGAGCGGCGATTTACCGCTGGGATGTTTTCGATGAGATCGGCCTGTTCGATGAGATGCATTTCGCGTATCTCGAGGATATCGATGTGGGGTACCGCGCGCGAATCCGCGGTTACCGGAATATTTACTGGCCGAAGGCGGTGGTGTATCACGTAGGCAGCGGAACGAGCGGATCAAGGTACAACCCGTTCAAGGTGAAACTTTCCGCCCGGAACAGTATCTATCTCTATTATAAAAATATGCCGCCCCTGCAGCGTCTGGTGAATCTTCCGGCCTTTGCGCTCGGGACATTGGTGAAATGGGTGTTTTTCGCGTGCAAGGGATACGGCAGGGACTATCGCGAGGGATTTTCCGAGGGAATGCGGACGCGGGAGAGCTGCAGGCGCGTACCGTTTCGCTGGCGCGATCTCCCCCGCTATATCGAGATCGAGTACGAGCTGATCGCCGCCGCGTTTTTGTACGTGAGGTCGCATCTCGGCCGGTGAGCGGCGGGGCGGATTTTGACAGCCTGAAGCAATCATGCTACGATAAGAAAAATATTAAACGACAGACAATTCACTCTTTAAGAGGAAGATGTTTTGAATAAACAAAGCCAGATAACGAGAATCCGTATGCAGGTTCTCGTAGATGCTGTCCTGATTGTCATCTCCTATTTGCTTGCCTGGCAGCTTCGCTTTAATACCAATATGTTCGGGCAGTATGTCCGTGTGCTGACGATGCGGTACTACATTCAGGTGCTTTTTCTGATCGTACCGCTTTTTCTGCTGGTCAATTATATCTGCAAGCTGTACAATGTTTCGGACATTCAGAGCAGGAAGGTGGAGCTGTTCAACATCGTCCGGTCCAATACGATCGGAATTCTGATCGTCGTACTCGGACTTTATCTTGCGAAGCAGCAGCATTTCGCGCGGAATATGCTGTTCGCGTTTTATATTTTCAATGTACTCCTCGACGTGATCGCGCGGGATGTAGTCCACATCTATCTGCGAAGACGCAAGCGCAACGATGAAGCCGTGAAGAAAATCCTGCTCATCGGATACAGCAACGCGACGGAGCAGTACATCGACCGGGTCAACAGCAATCCCGAGTGGGGGTGCAAGGTCGTCGGCATTCTGGATGATTTCGAGCCGGACGGGACGGCGTTCCGGGGCGTGAAAGTACTCGGCACCTGCGACAAGCTCCAGGAAATCCTGAATTCAAACAAGATCGATGAGATCGGAATCACGCTCCGGCTGCGGGAGTATTTCAAACTGGAGGATCTCGTGAAGGAGTGCGAAAAATCAGGCATTCACACCCAGTTCATTCCGGATTACTATAATATTATCCCGACGAAGCCGTACACAGAGGACATCATGGGGCTTCCGGTCATCAACATCCGCTACGTGCCTCTGATGAATACCTTCAACGCGCTGATCAAGAGGATCATCGATATCGCAGGATCAATTCTGGCGATCGTGGTCTTTTCGCCGGCGATGCTGTTCGTTGTGATCGGGATCAGGGTGACGAGCCCCGGACCGCTGATTTTCAAGCAGAAACGGGTCGGGCTGCATAACCGTGAATTCCTGATGTATAAATTCCGGTCCATGAGGGTTGATAACGGCTCCGGAAAGAAGGCGGGGTGGACTGTCGAGAATGATCCACGCGTCACGAAATTCGGAAAATTTATCCGGAAGACGAGCCTCGATGAGCTTCCTCAGCTCTTCAATGTGCTGAAAGGGGATATGAGTCTCGTGGGTCCGAGACCGGAGCAGCTGTATTTTGTGGAAAAATTCCGCGAGGAGATTCCCCGGTACATGGTCAAGCATCAGGTGCGTCCCGGCATGACGGGCTGGGCGCAGGTCAACGGCTACCGTGGCGACACGTCGATCCGCAAGCGGATTGAGTATGATCTCTATTATATTGAAAACTGGACGCTCGGGTTTGACTTCAAGATTCTGTTTCTGACGGTTTTCAAGGGATTCGTGAACAAGAACGCGTATTAAACGGAGCGGGCTGGATATGAGTGACAGAACGGTCGATCTTCTGATCCCGACGTACAAACCGAATAAAGATCTTTTCCGGCTGCTCGGGAGAATACGGAAGCAGGATTATCCCGTGCGGAAGATTTATATCGTGAATACGGATGAACAGTACTGGGATCCTGCGATCGAGGAGGAATACCCGGAGGTGATTGTGACGCAGATTCCGGAGGACGCGTTTGATCACGGCGGTACACGGCATGCGATGGCAAAGCGGTCGGAAGCGGATCTGCTGCTGTTTATGACGCAGGACGCACTTCCGGCGGATACGCACATGGTCGGAAATCTTGCCGCGCAGTTTCAGGAGACGCGATCCGGGGAGAAGAATGTTCACGCCGGCGGGAAGAACGCGCTGCCTGCAGACCGGGGTGTGCGCGTCGCCGCCGCATACGCGCGGCAGGTCCCCAAACGCGGCGCAGGGGTGCTTGATCAGATGTCGCGTTCGTTTAATTATCCGGAAGAGAGCCGCGTGAAGACGAAGAAGGATCTGGAAACACTCGGCATCAAGACGTATTTCTGTTCGGATGTGTGCGCGATGTATGACCGGGCGGTTTACATGGAGCTCGGAGGTTTTCCGAGACCGGCGATTTTCAACGAGGACATGATTTTCGCGAGCCGCCTGATTCAGGAGGGGTACGGCGTCGCGTACGCGGCGGACGCGAGGGTGCAGCATTCACATAATTACAGCGCATCGCAGCAGTTTCACCGGAATTTTAACATCGGCGTCTCACAGGCACAGCATCCGGAAGTTTTTCAAGCGTTTCCGTCTGAGGGAGAAGGCATCCGTCTCGTGAAGGAGAGCGCCGCAAATCTCCGGAAACAGAATAAAGGATATCTCGTAGTTCCGCTGTTCTGGCAGAGTGCATGCAAATACGCCGGATACTGGCTCGGGAAGCATTATCGGAATCTGCCGGGGCCGCTTGTCCGGTCGATCAGTCAGAACCGGTCCTACTGGGAAAAAGAAGAAAAAAGCAGAGCAGAAAAAGAAAACAGTTGAGGAGAAGAATGATGAAGGGAATCGTACTCGCCGGAGGTTCCGGCACAAGACTCTATCCGCTGACCAAGGTTACGTCGAAGCAGCTGCTGCCGATCTAT
>CADBRN010000032.1 GCA_902797025.1 uncultured Lachnospiraceae bacterium | reverse complement strand
TGAAGAATCCGGCGCCCATTTGGCACCCTGTCCGGCGAAAGTGAGCCACCATTCCGGCGAAAACTGAGCCAGTCTTTTGACACCAGAAATATTATTCCATGGTGCTCTTGACCTGAGCCTCCATCGCACGTGTCATTCTGGCAAAGGGGCAAGCCAGAGGGTTTGCCAAGGCATCTAGCCTAACACGTGCTACTCATGTCAAGAGCCTTTCACAGCATAAGATTTCTGGTGGCTCACTACTTCCGGAATGATGGCTCAGTCATTACCGGACAGGCGGCTCCGCCGCACCGGAATATTCAAACCGTGGCTTTGAGGTGACGGGCTTCGGACGAAAGGAAAATAACACGAAGGCACAGCACTATGTCCAGAAAGATCTGTTTGATCTGACTGCAGAGGATCTTCAGGGGTTTGATGCTGTTGTGGATGCTTTCGGCGCGTGGACAGAGGAGACGCTTCCGCTTCACAGCACTTCTCTTGCGCACCTCTGCGACATCCTGAGCGGAACAGATACAAGGCTTCTGATCGTAGGAGGCGCCGGAAGTCTTTATGTCAATAAGGAGCACACAGCAACTGTCATGGAAGGACCGGATTTCCCGGATGCCTTCAAGCCGCTGGCTTCCGCAATGGGTAAGGCACTTTCAGAACTTCGTGAGCGGAAAGACGTCAAGTGGACCTATATTTCTCCGGCCGGAGATTTTCAGGCAGACGGGGAAAGAACCGGGAAGTATCTGCTCGGCGGCGAGGAGTTGACGCTGAACGATAAAGGCGAGAGCGTTATCTCCTATGCCGATTATGCCATTGCGATGGTTGATGAAATTGAAAAGGGCGATCACGTTCAGCAGAGAATTTCTGTAGTCAGAGCCTGATCGAAAGACCAACGATACGTGGCAGGGTTAATCTGCCGCCCTGCTCGATCGATGAGGAAAAGAGATAGAGGGGAAACGGTTTATGCAGATATCAACGAAATTCACGATAGCGATTCACATCCTGGCGGCGGTGGAATATTTCGGAAAAGAGGAAAAGGTAACCAGCGATTTCCTTGCATCAAGCATCGGGAGCAACCCGGTGATCATACGGAATCTTATGTCCGACCTCAGGAATGCCGGTCTGATTGAAATCAAGAGGGGACCGGGCGGCATTGCGATCACCAGACCGCTGGATCAGATCACGTTTTATGACGTGTATGAAGCGGTC
The DNA here is from genome assembly GCA_902797025.1 of uncultured Lachnospiraceae bacterium. Taxonomy (GTDB): domain Bacteria; phylum Bacillota; class Clostridia; order Lachnospirales; family Lachnospiraceae; genus CADBRN01. The sequence continues at coordinate 31,794 of CADBRN010000032.1, read as the reverse complement.
GAGAAGAACAAGGAGGAGCTTTTCCATTTCCATGATAATACGAATCCTCAGTGTCCGGTCGGAAGGAATATCCACGCCGCGCTGTATGGAAAATTGCAGGATGTGCAGAAAGATTTTGAAGAGAGCCTGAAAAAGCATAAGCTCAGTGATGTGACCTCCGATCTCTACAAAGAAATAGAGACAGAGTGTGCCGGAAAATTGTAAATCGTTCGCGGACTGCCGAAATCTGATCGCAAATGGCAAATGTTGTTTTTTTATATGGGAAGTTTTTTATTTTCTCGCCAGAACCGTGATCCAGGGTTTGTTCGGGTGATGGTCCGTAGTGATCTCCGAAAATCCTGCCTTTTTGAGTGCCTTCCTGATCTGCTCCGGGGTATAGCAGATCATGCCGTCGATGATGCCTTCGAACTTCTTGCCAGCGGTATCTTTGCCGTTTGATTCGTTGCATATCAGGAAGAATCCTCCCTGTTTCAAAATATTCGCCACCTGCGTAAAGCATCTTTCAAGCCCCGGCCAGAAGTAAATGGTCTCAAAGGCGGTGGCAAGGTCGTAGCTGTTTTTTTCAAATTGCAAGTCCGACACATCGCCCTGCTGTACCCTGCAGCGTCCGCTGGCTATCCTTGTTTTGTTATACTTCGCTGCTTTTTCTACTGAAATAGGAGAGTAGTCAATCGCTGTCAGCCGGGCATCCGGATAGCGTTTCAGCAGTTCTCCGGCGTTCCGTCCTGCACCGCATCCCAGCTCAATAATTTCCCCCGGTAATATTTCAGACAAGTGCTCCATGCCCCAGTCGGCCAGCTTCGCGTGGCCGGAATTCATAGTACTTAGCATGAACCTGCCCAGCAAACCTTCCGGCTTGCGCGTTTGCCCAAAAAAGTCTTTTATAAATCCCATCGTCCATTACTCTCCTTTAGGATATGCTGCTTTCTTTGCTTTTTCCTTGTTTGACCGTTGAATCCAGAGGTACTGGATCTTGAAAGGTGAAAGGGTACTTGCGTGCAATCTTTTCGGATTAATTCTTTTTGCCTGGTTTGATGAGCGATGCCCTGCTCATCCAAAGAATATCATAGTTTTGCGCAACTAACAATAGATAGGATAGAATAACTTCATGCTCCTTTGCAGACTCTTTCATCCCTCTTCGTATCCAGGTCTCAAGAAAACCGAATGTGTGGTAGGAGGAGGTGTCGCCTCGAAGATATTCCTGAAACCGAACGCGATGAAAAAGTAAAGCCGATCGCCGCGTCAGAATGGATAGCGCATAACCCGGTTCCAACTGTAGTGGCATATGGAGCTCCTGACAGAGTCCGGCCTTTTGCCGCATCAAAACGCCTGGAGAGTGCTCTGGAAGAAAACCATGTCGATTTCCGGTATTTTGTGCTTCCTCATTCCGGAAGTCTGTGATTTTCCGGAATCAGACATCCTCCTCCCGGAATACGAGATCATTGTCACTCATAGAATCGATGATTGCGAGAGAGTGGAGGTTGATGCCCCTTTTTCGGAGTTCCCTGCCGCCTTTTTGAAAGCCTTTCTCAATGCAGATTCCGACGCCCTCAAGTGTTGCGCCGGATTCGCCGATGAGTTGGATCAGCCCTTCGACTGCACAGCCATTTGCGAGAAAGTCGTCGATGATGAGGATGTGATCCTCAGGCCCGAGAAATTTTTTCGAGACGAGGATATCGTATACTTTTTTATGCGTGAAAGACGCGACCTTCGTTGTATAGATACTTCCGTCCAGATTGACGCTCTGTGATTTTTTTGCGAAGACGACAGGCACCTGAAAATACTGTGCCACGATACAGGCGATTCCGATGCCGGATGCTTCGATGGTCAAGATCTTATTGATCGGGCGGTCGCTGAAGAGCCGCCGGAATTCTTTTCCCATCTCGTTGATGAATGCGATATCCATCTGATGATTTAAAAACGCGTCAACTTTCAGGATATTTCCGGGACGAACCTGTCCCTCTCTGCGGATTTTCTCTTCCAGTGCCTTCATGCCTTTCTGCCTCATTTCCCGTTTTTTCCCTTTCGGCCCGCTGCGGATACCGGACATGAGTACGATGAAGATCCGGACAGCAGGGATTGCCATATGTACGACATTATACCGCAGTTTTCCCGATCCATCTATCGATCATTTGATAAATTGCGGCGGGCATCTGCAGCCGGCGTCAACTGCAGCGGGTTTTGAAAAAACTTTGTGAAGAAAAAATTCTGGTCAAAACAGATAGGGGGCATTATCGCCTGGCTGAGTAATTTTGATATCTGCTTTCATTTCTTGACAGAAGGGAAGCAGTGGGGTATTATATGGAACGATTTAATTAACAGTGTTAATAGTTGGCAGTGATAATTATGATCCCTGTTTCGCGTAGGTGCAAAAAGATCATCTGGCTTCTGTGTTTCGGAGGTTCACAGAGAGGAAGGAGACATTATGGATCAGCTGGAAGAAGAATTGATACGGGTTATGCATAAGTTTCATAAGCTGCGGGCGATAGACTGTGTTTCGGGGATCAGCCGCGGGAAAATGCTCCTAGTGGGTTCGGCGTGGCATATTTTACAGTGCAGCCCGGATCATAAGGTGCGCGTCAGTGATATCGTTTCCAGGCTCGATATGCCGGCCCCCGGAGTTTCGCGTATATTGAAGGGACTGGAGGAAGACGGCATATTGGAACGAAGCGTAGATCCGGAAGACCGGCGTTCGACACTGGTTACATTTACAGAGAAAGGTCTGACTGAGATTCGCCGGCTCGAAGAACAGAGGGAGAAGGCGCTCCATGAGATTATCCGGAGAATGGGAGAGGAGAAGGTGCGCGCGCTCTGTATGCTGCTGGATGAACTGTATGTGAATACCGAATCGGTTTATTCCGAATGCCGGGCATCCGGGAAGGAGGATAAGACTTGAGATACATATTTTCAAACCTGAAACATTACTGGAGATCGGTGCTGCTTCTGGCCGTGCTTCTGATCGTGCAGGGATTCTGTGAGATGTCGATGCCGCAGTATACGCAGAATATCATCGATATCGGAATCCAGAACAGGGGAATCGAACATATCCTGCCGTCAAAGATCACGGCAGATGAATATGCGGAAGCGCAGATCTTCATGGATGACGCGCAGAAGCGGGAGTGGCAGGATTCTTATTCCGAAAAGAGCGGGGAATATGTCCGGGATGATCTTGATAAAGAGGAACTGGAAAAGCTGGATCAGGATCTTATGACGCCGCTCGTTCTTACGTATCAGCTCGGACATATGACTGAGGAGGAATTCCGCGGCATGGTAAAGGACCAGGCGGATGGCGCAGGCCCTGATGTCCGTGTTTTTGAAGCGGAGGATGAAAGCGGAAAAAAGGCCACGTATGTGGATGTCAGGCCTGCGATCCGGCAGATGATCGAAGCCGGGCAGCTGCAGGAAGGCCAGATCGCGGGTATGAAGCAGCAGATCGAAGAAACCCTGAGCAAGACCGGTGAGCAGACGATGAAGGCGATGGCGATCCGCTATGCGGCGGATGCGGAAAAAGCGGCTGGCGTGGACGTGAGCGGTCTGCAGAAACGGTATCTCTGGGTGAGCGGAGGAAAGATGATGTGGATGGCGCTCCTGATGGCGGCAGCGGCGATCGCCGTTTCCTTCGTGGCATCGAGAGTCGGAGCCGGCGTGGGCCGGGATCTCCGTTACAGGGTATTCCGAAATGTGGTCGGCTACTCGAGCGCCGAGATGGAGAAATTCCAGACCTCGTCGCTGATCACCCGGGCGACCAATGATGTGCAGCAGGTCCAGATGGTGACGACCATGCTTCTTCGAATGGTGATGTATGCGCCGGTGCTTGCGGTCTGGGGAATCGTAAAGGTGTACCAGTCCCATGCCAATATGAGCTGGGTGATCGCGCTCGGAATCGCTGTGATCGTCGGTATTATTCTCACACTTGTCGTGCTGGCCATGCCGAAGTTCAAGAGTATGCAGAAGCTGGTGGACCGGCTGAATCTGGTTTCCAGAGAGATATTGACCGGCCTCATGGTGGTCCGCGCCTTCGGAAGAGAGAAAACCGAGGAGGAGCGGTTTGACGACGCGAACCGGGATCTGATGCGCACACAGCTTTTCACAAACCGGGTGATGACTTTTATGATGCCCTCCATGATGTTTGTGATGAGCGGTCTCGGCGTATTGATCACCTGGGTGGCGGCACACCGTGTGGATGCCGGGACGCTGCAGGTGGGCGCGATGACGTCCTTTATCACGTACTCCATGGTGATCATTTCCTCCTTTATGATCCTGACGGCGATGTCGATCATGCTGCCGAGAGCGGGAGTGGCCGCGGAGCGGATCAATGAAGTCATCTCGACGGAAACGTCGATTGAGAGTCCGGCGCAGCCGGAAAGGGCCGGGGCGAAGAAGGGCGTGGTCCGCTTCGAAAATGTCGGATTCCGTTATCCGGGAGCGGAGATGGATGCGCTGAAGGGAATCACGTTTACGGCGGAGCCGGGGAAGACGACGGCGGTGATCGGAAGCACGGGATCCGGAAAAAGTACACTTGTAAACCTGATTCCCCGGTTTTACGACGTCACGGAGGGAAGCATCACGGTAGACGGCGTCGATATCCGCTCCATGGATCTGCACGAGCTTCGTGATGAGATCGGTTTTGTGCCGCAGAAAGGTACATTGTTTTCCGGAACGATTGCTTCGAATATCCGGTTCGGAAGACCGGAAGCCTCGGATGAGGAGGTCCGGCGCGCGGCCGGGATCGCGCAGGCGGATGACTTCATCGAAGAGAAGGAAGAAGGGTATGACAGCTATATTTCCCAGGGAGGCGGAAATGTTTCAGGCGGTCAGAAACAGCGGCTTTCGATCGCCCGGGCGATCGCGAAGAATCCGAAAATCCTTGTTTTCGACGACAGCTTTTCCGCTCTCGATATGAAAACCGACGCAAAGCTCCGGGAAGAACTGTCGGAACAGGAGAAGGATGCAGCGAAGATCATTGTCGCACAGAGAGTAAGCACTATTTTGAATGCAGATCAGATCCTTGTACTGGATGAGGGACGGATGGCCGGCCTGGGAACCCACAGGGAACTGCTGGATCATTGTGAGGTATACAGGGAGATCGCTGCTTCGCAGCTTTCAGAGAAGGAACTGGAGGAGACGCGCCATGCAGGAAGATAAGAAGAACGCGGAACAGCGCGCGAAAGAAAAGCAGCTGGAGGAATACCGGAAGAAGCAGGGCGCCGCGAGACCGGTTCATCACGGCCCGGGCCGGAATCAGGTGGCCGAAAAGCCGAAGAATTTCAGAGAATCTTTCGGAAAACTGATGCGGTACATCGGCCGCTACCGGATCGCGGTGGCGCTGGTTGTTGTATTTGCCGTGCTTTCTACGGTTTTCAATGTGCTCGGTCCGAAAATCATGGGGCACGCGACGACAGAACTGGCGGAAGGCCTGATGCGGAAGATTCAGGGAACCGGCGGGATCCGGTTTGATAAAATCGGGAATATCCTGATCGTTACCCTCGCACTGTACGCGGCATCCGCGGTGTTCAGCTTTATTCAGGGCTGGATCATGACGTCGGTCAGCCAGAAAGTTGCCTACCGCATGCGCAGGGAAATTTCGGAAAAGATCGACCGGATGCCGATGAAGTACTTTGAGAGCCGTCCGTACGGAGATGTGCTGTCCCGCATTACAAATGATGTAGATACACTGGGAACCGGTCTGAATCAGAGCATCACCATGATCATTTCATCTTTGGCGACCATCGTCGGCGTAGTCGTCATGATGCTGACGATTTCGCCCCTGATGACGTTGATCGCAGTCGTGGTGATTCCGGTATCCGGAGTGATGGTGGCGCTGGTTGTCAGAAAATCCCAGAAGTACTTTATACGGCAGCAGGATTCCCTTGGAATGATCAATGGGCAGATTGAGGAGGATTTCTCCGGCCAGCTGGTGATCAAGGCTTTTAACAGGGAAAAGGTGGTGCTTGGAGAATTTGACCGTACGAACCGGGACCTGTATGATTCCGCATGGAAGTCGCAGTTCATCTCCGGAATCATGATGCCGGTCATGAATTTTATCAGCTATCTCGGATATGCCGGTGTGGCGATTTCCGGAGGAATACTGGCGATCCGCGGCGTGATCGGCGTCGGAGATATTCAGGCGTTCATCCAGTATGTCGGGAATGTCAAACAGCCGCTGGCGCAGCTTGCCCAGGTGATGAACCAGGTACAGTCCATGACCGCGGCGGCGGAGCGTGTGTTTGAGTTCCTTGGCGAAGAAGAGGAAGATGACGGACGTCTTCTTTCCGCGGATGAGGAATCGTTTTCCGCGCCTGCGAAAGAAAATGTGGAGACGCTGCCCGCCGGAGATGTGAAAGAAAATTCCGGGATCCGGGGGGCGGTCGATTTCGAACGGGTCCGCTTCGGCTACAATCCGGACCAGGTGATTATCCGGGATTTTTCAGCCCATGTGGAACCGGGGCAGAAAATCGCGATTGTCGGGCCGACGGGCGCCGGAAAAACGACGATCGTGAAGCTGCTCATGCGGTTTTACGATGTCAACAGCGGAGAGATCCGTCTGGACGGGCAGGATATCCGGAATTTTGAGCGGCACGAGCTGCGGAATAATTTCGCAATGGTACTGCAGGACACCTGGCTCTTCTCCGGAAGCATCCGTGAGAATATCCGGTACGGCCGGCCGGACGCCACGGACGAAGAGGTCGGGAAGGCGGCGAAAGCGGCCTACGTCGACCATTTTATCCGCACACTTCCAGGCGGATATGATATGGTATTAAATGAAGATGCAACGAATGTGTCCCAGGGACAGAAGCAGCTGCTCACGATCGCCCGGGCGATGCTCGCCGACCGGCGGGTGCTGATTCTGGATGAGGCGACCTCATCGGTCGATACAAGGACCGAACAGCTGATCCAGAGCGCTATGGACCGCCTGATGAAAGGGAGAACCAGTTTTGTTATCGCGCACCGGCTTTCCACGATCCGCAACGCAGATCTGATTCTGGTGCTCAACCACGGCGATATTGTGGAGCAGGGCACTCACGAAGAACTGCTGGCGAAAAATGGATTCTATGCAGATCTGTATAACTCGCAGTTTTCCGCCGGCTGATATGCGGCGGACTTTCGGAAAAAGAAACGCACGGGTCAAAAGATGGAGCGGTAAGAAAACACATTGAAAGAAAGGAGACACGATGAGGGAAACTTTGATTGGAATTGCGATTCCTTTTATCGGAACCGCGGCCGGATCCGCCTGTGTTTTTCTGATGCGGAACAGTCTGTCGGACCGTCTGCAGCGGTTTCTGACCGGATTTGCAGCCGGCGTCATGGTTGCGGCGTCGATCTGGAGCCTTCTGATCCCGGCGATGAATGACTCGGTAAGCCTCGGAAAGCTTGCGTTTCTTCCTGCTGTGATCGGCTTCTGGCTCGGCATCCTGTTTCTGCTGGCGCTGGATCATCTGACCCCGCATCTGCACAGGTATGAGGAAAAACCGGAAGGGCCTCACAGCCGGCTGAAAAATAATGCGCTGATGATGCTGGCCGTTACCATCCACAATATTCCGGAAGGAATGGCGGTCGGCGTGGTTTACGCGGGCTATATGCACGGTGTTTCAGAACTCACGGCGTCCGCTGCCCTGGCATTGTCTCTCGGTATCGCGATACAGAATTTCCCGGAAGGCGCCATCATTTCCATGCCGATGTACGCGGAGGGAAACGGGAAAGCCAAATCATTCCTCAGCGGTGTCCTGTCCGGGGCGGTGGAGCCTGCGGGCGCGCTGGTGACGATCTGGCTTTCCGGTCTTCTGATTCCGGTGATGCCGTATCTGCTCAGTTTTGCGGCCGGCGCGATGATGTATGTGGTCGTGGAGGAACTGGTCCCGGAGATGTCTCACGGGGAGCACTCCAACGTAGGAGTGCTGGCGTTCGCTCTTGGGTTCTGTCTCATGATGGCGCTGGATACGGCGCTGGGCTGATACGGCGGGGAATTTCAGGCGGCTGATTTTGTTTTTTCAGAAGATGATGGGCGCGTTCAGACCGCACATCGTTTCTCTGTTCATTATAGTAGGCAGTTGCCTGCATCGAAAATTGTAAAAATCAGAACTAAGACGACCGCCTGGAAGGTCTCCTGACCGGCAGAGATGAAAAAACCCGGTACGTTCATCCGGGGAGTACCGGAGGATAGCGCATCGGGTTTTTTCTGGTTTAGTTATGGAATTTGGAAAATGTCTTTATCTGCTGGTTGTGGATCACTGCGCCTTGTGCGCCTTGACCGCATCGATCATCAGCGGCAGGATTTTATGTACGTCGCCGACGATGCCGACATCTGCGATCTGGAAGATCGGGGCGTCTTCGTCTTTGTTGATGGCTACGATATATCCGCTGTCCATCATTCCGGATACGTGCTGCATCGCGCCGGAGATTCCGCATGCGATGTAGAGCTTCGGAGCAACGATCTTACCGGACTGTCCGACCTGGTGGGTTCTTCCTACCCATCCGCTCTCGATCGCCGGTCTGGATGCTCCGACAACTGCGCCCAGCTCATTCGCGAGATCTTCGACGAGTTTGAATCCTTCTTCGCTGCCCATTCCGCGGCCGCCGGCTACGATAACATCTGCATCCTCAAGGTTTACAACCTCTCCGGCCTCCGCGATGAATTCGGTAATTTTAGCCTTCAGATCCGCATCATCTACCGCCACCGATTTATGAACCGGCTCGCATGCCGCGCCTTCTTCCGGAGCGTCAAAGCTTCCGCTGCGGATCGTAGCGACGACTTTATTGTCCGCCGCACTCTGTTTTTCGAGAACGGTTCCGCCGTAGGACGGGCGGGTGAAGACGACGGTTCCGCCTTCGACCGTAAGACCGATCACATCGGTGACACATCCGACTCCCATGCGGGAAGCGATTCTCGGTGCGATGTTTCTGTTGAACGGTGCAGCGGAGAGGAGAACGCCGTCCGCACCCTCGTCCGCAGCGAGTTTTGCGAGAGCGGCAGTGAGGAAGTCCTCCGTCGGTCTGCCGTTCGGGTCCGTGATGACATCGTCAAGGATGATCACTTCGGATGCAAATTTTGCGGTCTCGGCAGCCGCATCTTCGCAACCGCTCTCAGCGAGAACCGCCGCCGCGTCCGCGCCTGCCTTTTTCGCAGCGGAGAGAAGTTCCAGAGCCGCGCCGGAAGGCTTACCGTTCTTTAATTCTACATATACAAGATATTTCATATCTGCCTCCCTGTTTACAGCGCTTTGTCAGCGATCATCTGGTCCATCGCCTTCTTCACGGCCTCTTCTGCCTCGGTTTCATTGATCTTGATTCCGGCCTGTCTCTTCTTCGGCTCTTCAAAACCGAGAGAGGAGATCTTCGCTTCGGATGCCAGATCGGTGATGCCCAGATCAGACAGGGAAAGAGTCGGGATTTTCGCCTTGCGCGCCGCCATCTTGCTGCGGATCGTCGGATATCTCGGATCATAATCCGGCTTCGAGATCGTTACGACTGCCGGAGTCGCGATTTCATACATCATGAATCCGGTATCGGTCTCCTGCTTGACAGAGATTCCACCGTCAACCGATGTGATCTCGACTGCGTTCTCAACGAGCGGGAGATTCAGCTTCTCGGCGAGAAGCGGGCCGACCTGACCGCCGATCGCGTCGGTGGATTCTTTTCCGCAGAGTATGATGTCGAATTTTTTGCCTTCCTGCTCCTCGATTTTAGCAGCGGCAGCTGCGAGCAGATCTGCCACCTGCGCGCTGTCGAGGCAGTCGGTGCCTTCGTCCGCGACCACATAGCCGCTTGAAGCGCCTACCGCAATGCTGTTTTTGATGCAGGTCTTATTGTCTTCCGTTCCTACGGATACGACCGTTACGCTGCCTTCGTTCTCCTCGATGAAACGAACCGCGAGCTCCTCGGCGTACGTATCGAACGCTCCGGCCTCCGGATCTGCCTGGGACAGATCCGGGGTGGAAGTTTCAGGATTCAGATGGATTTCAACAGAATCATCCGGAACCTGTTTTACACATACTAAGAATTCCATTTTTTGTTCTCCCTTATCAGCACTTTCCAATAACGCTTCTGCCGACGACCAGACGCTGAATCTCGTTTGTTCCTTCGAACAGCTGGAAGATCTTTGCGTCACGCATCAGTTTCTCAACCGGATAATCACGGCTGAATCCGTATCCGCCGAGAATCTGAACCGCTTCGGTCGTGCAGTACATAGCAGCGTCACCGGCTTTGCATTTTGCAGTTGCGGAAGCAGTGGTGTAGTCCTCGCCGCGATCCATAAGGGTCAGGCTGTAAGCGCAGAGCTGACGTGCAGCTTCGGTAGCCATCTGCATATCAGCCAGCTTGAACTGGATGACTTCGTTTCTGCCGAGCGGCTTTCCGAACTGAACACGGGTGCGGGCATAAGCGGCCGCTTCATCGATTGCGCGCTGTGCGAGGCCGACTGCGACAATGCCGCACCATGTACGTGCGATATCCAGAGTCTTCATGGCGATCTTGAATCCGTCGCCTTCTTTTCCGAGCATCGCGCTCGCCGGAACACGGACATCCTCAAGGATGACATCACTGGTCTGGCTCAGGCGGATTCCCATCTTATTCTCGTGAGAACCGATGGACAGTCCCGGAGTTCCCTTGAAGATCAGGAATGCACTCATGCCCTTCGCGCCTGCGGACTTGTCGGTTTTCGCGAAGACGGTGAAGAAATCAGCGACCGGACCGTTTGTGATGAAGCACTTTGTTCCGTTGATGATGTAGTCGTCACCGTCTTTTACCGCGGTGGTGGATCCGTTTGAAACGTCACATCCTGCGTTCGGCTCAGTCAGGCAGAATGCGCCGAATCCGCCCTTGAGGATCACATCGTAAACGGATTTCAGCTGCTCTTTTGTGCCGCCGAACTCGATCGGATGAAGGGAGAGTCCGTTTGTCATGAAGGAAGTAGCGAATCCTGCGTCTGCTTTCGCCATCTCCTCGAGGATTGCAGCGTGGTCGATGCGGGAAAGTCCCGGACCGCCGAATTCTTCCGGAACGTCAAGGGTACCGAGCTGCATCTCAGCCGCCATATCATAAATCGCCTGCGGCCACTCGCCGGACAGATCAAACTCTTTGCTCTGCTCTTTGACTTCGTTATTGCAGAACTCTCTTACGTCCTTTAACAGATCCTTGCCTTCATCAGAAATCAGATATGCCATTTTAATACCTCCTATATTTGTATCTGGCAATTCCATCAAAAAGCCGGCCCGGCGCAGTTTCCTGCACCGGTCGGCTGAAAACCTGCGAAACAGATCCCGGGGCTCAATCCTCCGGTGTGTAGCAGACCTTACCCGGATTCAGGATCAGATTCGGATCGAATACTTTCTTGATTCCCTGCATCAGCTGCATATTCGTGTCGCCGAGAGATCTGCGCAGATATTTGATTTTTCCACTTCCGATGCCGTGCTCGCCGGATACCTGGCCGCCGACCTCGGTCGCTTTCGCGTAGATTTTCTCGAAGAATGTATCGACGCGATTCTTGAACTCATCCTCGGTGAGATCGTTGCTGCACTCGTAAATATGCAGGTTTCCGTCTCCTGCGTGACCGAAGCTCTTGATGGTCAGATCACACTCCTGTGCCGTCGCATTTGCGAAGGTCAGGAACTCGGTGATGTGTGTGATCGGGACGACGACGTCGCACTCGTCCAGAAGCTTTGTCTCCGCCATGATCGCCTCAAGGAAGGAAGATCTTGCCGCCCATGCATCTTTCATCTTGGACGGAGTATCCGCGATCAGAACATCGATTGCGCCTGCCTCGAGCACCAGCTCACTGGCCTCGTCGATCAGGTCGTTCAGCTCATCCTCGTCCTTTGCCTCGAAGGTGACGAGAAGGTATGCGCCTGCCTCAAGGCCGTCGATCTTCTGCGGGAATACGGATTTTCCGATATAACGTTCACTGGAGAGGACAATCTCTTTCTCCATGAACTCAAGTGCCTGCGGATTCAGGTTTGCCATTTTAATCTTCGGAACAGTGGAGATCGCAGCCTCAAGATCCTCAAACGGGATGATCAGACTGGCGACCTTCTTCGGAGCCGGAACGATCTTCAGGGTGAGCTCTGTGATGACGCCCAGGGTTCCCTCACTTCCGATCATCAGATCGATCAGGCTGTATCCGGAGCTTGTTTTGCTGACGTTGGAGCCGAAATGAGTGATCTCACCGGTCGGAAGAACGACGGTCATCGCACGGACATAGTCGCGGGTGGTGCCGTACTTGACCGCACGCATGCCGCCTGCGTTCGTGGAGACGTTTCCGCCCAGGCACGCGAGCTTCTCGCCCGGATCCGGCGGATAAAGGAGACCCTGTTTTGTACAGTCATCCGCCAGCTCTTTGAAAAGGACACCCGGCTGTACGGTGACGGCAAGATTCTCCAGATCGTAACCGATGATCTTATTCATCTTTGTCGTGTCAAGGACGATTCCGCCGTAGAGCGGGACAGCTCCGCCAACGAGTCCGGTGCCGGCACCTCTCGGAGTGACGGCAATTTTATTGTCATTGCAGATCTTCATGACTGCAGCGACTTCCTCCGTCGTGAGCGGCTGGACAACCGCGTCCGGAGTTCTGGTGCCGTAAATCGGCATCTCATCTCTGCTGAAATCGTCACTGACATCCTCGCCGGTCAGAATGTGGCCGTTTGCAGCGGCGCGGATCTGATCGATGAGATCATCTGTAAGCTTGTTGTAATCAGACATGTTGGATATCCTTTCTTATTAATATGGATGTGAAAACAGACACGCAAACAAGTGAAAATAAACGGTCAATGTATGCTTATATTGTATTATATTTTCGTAAAAAATCGATGTCAACAGCCAGAAGGCGCCCTGAATCATGTTTATTTATTGTACAATACAAAATTGTCAAATCGCCAGAAAATGCCGGGAAATTCTGTAGAAAATGACAGCGCGGCGGGCAATTTTCAGCGCGGAGAATTAAGAAAGGACCCCCTTCCTGACCACTCCGGTCAGAGAGAGGATCCTTTCGTTTTTTGCTTCACGCGGATGAGGATAAGCGCGGACGCTGCTGCGGCGGCAAAAAGCACCGCGAGCGCGGCCGGGTGGTTCGCGTCGCCGGTCTTTGCGCCGGATGCCGCGGAACCGCTGACCGGGGCAGGTGCCGCAGAGACAGAAACTGCCGCGTAACGGTCCGCCGATGCCCGGTCAGGGGCCGCCTGCCCGGACGGTGCCGTGACGGATGGTTCCGGTGCCGGTGTGACGGATGGTTCCGGTGCCGGTGTGGCGGATGGCTCCGGGGACGGTGTGACGGATGGTTCCGGTGCCGGTGTGGCGGATGGCTCCGGGGTCGGCGTGACAGACGGCTTCGCGGTCGGATCGGATCCGCCGCTTTCTTCGGACTGCCTTAAATAAAGACGAAGCGGAAGATTGTCAAAGGTATAATATCGACTGTCCGCTGAACGGACGGATCCGATCACGGAGGTGAGATCGGTCCAGGAGGTTCCGTCGGAGACAAAGCTTTCTCCGGGATTGATGACTCCGTTGTAATAACCGGTCAGCCGGGAAGCCGGGTAATTTGCGTTGTGCCGCTCTGCAAATGCCTGATTCCAGCCGTAGGGGAGCGGAATCTCATAGGAACCGTCTTCCTCGCAGATCGAGACGACGATGCTCACGGAACTGCCCGTTTTCAGAGGTGTGTCAGCCCCTGAGTTGATCGTTTCCCGGTGAAATCCGGCATAGGGGTAGGTCCGGGTGAGCGATCCGATCAGGGCGCCGTCCGTCGGACTGGTGTATCCGTCATTCAGACGGTAAATATCGTACGTCACGGTCGTGCCGCCGGATAGTGTTTCGCAGGAAACCGCCGTGACGTCAGAGGTCTGATCCACGGTAAAAATATTCGCGATAGAAGTTTTTTCGCTTTCTGACAGTTTCATCGCCGCCGGCGCGTTGAGATAGTTGTACTGCTCCGTGTATTCTGCACGGTTTCCGCCTGAATTGACATCGTAGTAGAGCGATACGGCGTCGGTCAGCGACCGGTCCGCGTATGAAATCCAGAAGTATCCGGTCTGATCGCCGTTCTCATCCGGAATGCCGAAGGCATTCTGATTCGGCGGGGCCGAGAGCTCCGATCCCCAGCTGTTTCTTGCGAGCCAGGCGCCGTCTGATGACGGCCGGCAATTTTCATTAAAATTCTCCCTGCTGTAATGATCATCCCAACCGACGATGCAGACTTCATGATTGCTGATCGCACGGTCGCAGTAGGCCGACGAGGTGTCCTGACTGTAATATCGTGTGTCGTTCGGACTGAGATAGCATCCGATGTCGACCGGATGCCCCGACTCGATTTCGTTCTTGATCGCCTTCTGTCCGGATGTGGTGCCGGAGGGGATGACGCGGGTCTCCGACAGGGGATAAATGCTCTTGAACCGGTAATTTTCAGAGACGGACCAGTCGCCGGCCGCCTGATAATACCAGGAGCCGGAGCTGCTGTAGGAGGAAGTGTATCCCTCCCTGCTTTTATACGGAACCTCAGATTCCGTGACAGGACCGTTTCCCGACTCGATCGCCCGGACAGTGGCCGCAGCGTTACTCTTTGAGGACAGGACCTGTGCGCTGTCAGAGGATTCGACCACATATCCTTCGCCGTCCTGACCGTTCAGATCGTTTTCGGAAGGATCCGGAGCTGTCATCGTCATCCATGCGAGCTGCAGCTCGGAGAGATCGATCGGATACTCCTCGAACGTTTTTCCAAGATCGGTCAGGATGGCGGTTTCACTTGCAGCGATCGTTCCGAAGCTCCAGCAGGTGTTCCAATCCATCTGGTTTTTTACCGGTGTGACGGTTCCGTTTTCCCGGAGATCAAAAGAGGCGGGAAGATCCTGCCGGGTTTCGGAAGATGCCAGGACATGCGAAGAAGGTGAGGCGGCACCGGAGGGATCCTGAAGATCGTTCGGATCTCCCGTCTCCAGATACCGGTCAAAACCCGCCTGTCCCTGAGCGGTGATCTGATCCGGAAGGGAAGAAAAAGTCTCCGGGCCGTTTTCCACAATCCGTCCGGGGTTTGTTTCCGCCGCTGCAGGAAGGGTAGAAAGAAGGACTGCAGGGATGGGAAGAACCGCCGCTGCTATGCGGCGTAATGTTTTAAGTCGCATAACGTTCATACTGTGCCGACTCCATTTTGCCAATCAATCGTTTCCTATAAGTGTGTTCTGCTCGTTATTGTACATGAAAATCCGGTGTGCGCCAACCGTGCCCGGACAGTGCCGCCGCGGCGGCAGGAATCGGGTACAGGCGGAACTTCGCAATGCTTATGAAAAAGTCCCCGGAAGGATGTTCTTTCCGGGGACTGCGTAATCCGGTCAAAGTTATGGATTGGCAGTGGTAGTTGTATTGTCATTCTCTGAGTTGATTGCCGGATTTTCGCCTGTTGATAATGGAACCGATCCGTCGGACGGCGTCGGTGCGGAATCGGCCGGACGTTCGTTGCCAAGAGCCGGGGTGGTCCGGTTCTGCATAGTCGGGTTCCATCCGCCCGGATTCTGGGGATTCCATCCGTTCTGCTGCTGATACGTGATGGCGCCGCGCAGTCTTTCGTACAGCGCCGCGTTTGTCATCGCCTGATACGGGACGACGTAAAACAGGCCGACAAGTCCGAAGGTAACAGCACTGAGGAGATCCCATCCGATGAAAGAGAGGTCGAGGACGAAGGTATTCCATTTCTGGCCGTTCATCATCGCCTTGCTTCGCGCAAATGCTTCGGTTCGGGACATTCCCGGATGATCGGTCAGCAGATACGGAATCATCCGGTACTCGTATGCCTTGACGATGCCCGGGATCACGAAGAGCAGACTCCACAGGAAGATATACAGGTCCCGGAAGAACATGGTGCTTATCGTGTTCTTGTAATTGCGGTCAAATGCGTATCCGACTTCTTTGATATCCGCACTCCGGCGCAGGTTGATCAGCATGAAGCGGTTCACACCGGCCTCCAGCGGATTGAGCAGAAGAATGTCGCAGGCAATTGCAATCGCTGTGATAATGACGGCGATAAAGGTAATGATGCCGAGAAGCATGCCGAAGAAGCCGAAATAATACATGTCGGACAGGCTGTAATCAGTCCGTACGCCGGAAGCTGCACCGCTGTGGGATCCGCGTTCGCCGACGCTGCGGATCCCGTGTTCCCCGCTGCTGTAAGATCCGTATTCACCGTACGGGAGGTGATTCCCGCCAAAATCCCAGTCGTCGTCCCAGTAATTGTCCGAGTCCGGCCATTCGGAATCGATCTGATACGAAAAGGAACCGGAGTCACTCAGTCTTTTCAGTGTGAGCGGAAGGTTGATGCTGTAGCTGACGATTCCGCCGGTTCCGAGGGCGATGGTCAGCAAAATACCTGCCAGTACGGATTTCCAGTAATTTCGGTACAGGCCGGATTTTGCTTCTTCCTTTAATTCCGATCGGGTCCATGTAATCATGGCATATCCTCCATATCTGTAATTATTTCTTACTGTACCATAATCAGGTGAAAAAGTGGATAAAGTTTTGTTAATATAATAAAGACATGAACCATGGAAGGTGATTATTTTATGTACAATCGTCAAATAGCAGTATGGGTGGAGGATGATTTCGATCCCGGAAAGATCTGTTCAAGCGGGCAGTGTTTCCGGGCGGCGGCTGAGAATGGCTGTTTCCGCTTTATCACGAAGGACCGTGTTCTTCTGATCCGTTCCGTCGGAGATCATGCGTCGGATGGCAGGGGGAGCTATGAGGTAAATTGCAGCAGGTACGAGTGGGATAATATCTGGGCTCCGTATTTTGATCTGGGGCGGAATTACCGCGGGATCCGCCGGGCGGTACCGCCGGAGGATTCTTTTATGCGGCGCGCGGCGGAATGCGGAAAAGGGATCCGGATCCTGCGTCAGGATCCTTTTGAAACGACGATCTCATTCATTATCTCCCAGAGAAAAAATATTCCCGCGATCAGAAAGGCGGTCGAATTACTTGCAAACCGGTACGGAGAACGAAAACAGACCGGACCGGGAGAAATTTCTCTTTTTCCAAAGCCGCAGGCGCTCGCGTGCATATCGGAGGAGGAGCTCCGCAGTGCGTGCGGTCTGGGCTACAGAGCACCGTATGTGCATGATGCGGCATGCATGGTTTCGGAAGGAAAGATTGACCTCACCGCTGCAGCCGGTTTGACGGACGGGGATTTGATCGATTATTTTCAGAGGATAAAAGGGGTCGGCATAAAGGTGGCCCGCTGCATCGCGCTGTTTGCGTATGGACGGACGGCGGTCGTCCCGGTTGACACCTGGATCAGCCGTGTGGTGGAAGAAGAGTACGGAGGCCGTGATCCCTTCGCGCGTTTTCGGGAAAACGCGGGAATTTTTCAGCAGTACGCGTTTTACTACGCACAGCATGAGGGCGGCCTCCGAAAATGAATCCGCCGGTCTGTATCAGCAGAACGGCGGATGGAGATGGTTTATTAAAATCAGGCGCGGCCGAATGCACTTTTCTCTCTGCCGCAGCGCGGGCAGTGCCAGTCTTCCGGGAGCTTCTCAAAGGGAGTGCCTGCCGGAATGCCATGCTCCGGGTCTCCCTTTTCCGGATCGTAGACATAGCCGCAGACGGAGCATACAAATTTACCGGTCGCTGCTTTCGCTTCTACGGCTTTTGGCGGGATGCTTTCCGGCTGATGGTCGAGGTCTGTGACACGCTTTGCCTCGAGATTTTCATATCCCAACGGCGTGTGGGTGGAGACGTAGATGGTCGGATGATTCCGTATGAAATCGCGGACGAGATCAAGCGTGCGGCGGGCAGCATCCCTGTCTTCAAACACCATCGACAGCTTGTTCTGGTACAGCGCTTCGTCGGTGTATGTCACATCGCCGTGGATCATGTAGTAAAGGCCGTCGTCTTCTACGATGACGATAGAGTTTCCGGCCGTGTGTCCCGGAGCAAAGATATAATGAATGCCTTCTCCGATCGTCTGGGATTTTTTAAATCCTTCGTAGGAACCGTCGGTGAACGCGACCGGATGAACGTTCGGAAGATTCTTCAGTTCGTCTGCCTGAGCTTCGGTTTCGGAACAGAGAATCTCTGCATTCGGAAAGCTTCCGAGCGCACCGGTATGATCTGCGTGCTTGTGTGTCAGGAGGATTTTTGAGACATCCTCCTGATTGTAGCCGGCGGTTTTCAGAGCGTCCGTGTAAACGGCGATCTTGTGTCCCATATAAATCGGTGTCTTCTCGTCGGGAACCTGCTCCGGAAAAGCGTCCGGCATGCCGGTGTCCACAAGGATCACCTCATCACCGGTGTCAATTACATAATTGGTGAGACTGGAGCGATAGCGGACTGTGGGGTCGAAGGCTGCGGGGCCGTCCTCTCCGCCGAATGCAAACGGCTGTGTCATGTATCCGTCGCCAAACAGTTTTACCGGTACAATTTTCATGATGTTTTCCTCCTCAATGAAATACAAAACAGACTAAAACAGGCAGGTAATCAGTGTGATCATAGCGATTCCGCCCTGCATAAGCAGGATCTTCGGATTGCTCGTGACGCTGCCGTAGAGTGCGACGGCGACGATGGTGAGCAGCAGGAAGATGAGTGCGGTGACCGATGAAAATGCAAACACTGCGACGAGGATCAGCACCCCGATCAGCGCGTTGTAGACGCCCTGATTTTTGAACAGCACAGTTACGGAGGGGCGTTTTAGCTCGGAGACGTCCATGCCGAATACCTTTGCGGTTTTTTCGGATGTGGTCGCAATGGTTTCAAGAAAGAAAATGTAGAAAAATTCGGCTGCGGTGAGTGCCGCAAAAATTCTGGTGATGAGTGTCACAGGAGTTCCTCCCTCAAAAAAGGTTGCACGGAAAAAGATTGTGCAAAATATAAATGCTAAATTTATATTATCACCAGAGCATAAAAATTTCCAGCTTTTTTTGAAATTTTCATGCCGTCAGATCGCGGATGCGATACAATGAAAATAACAGATGTTTCCATTTAAAAATTCAAATCGGGAGGATCCTATGTTAGATAAGAAAGTCGCAGAGTTACTGAATGTTCAGGTAAATAAAGAGTTTTATTCCGCGTATCTTTATCTGGATTTCGCGAACTATTTCCATGAGCTCGGTCTGGATGGTTTCGCGAACTGGTATGATGTGCAGGCGCAGGAGGAGAGAGATCATGCGATGCTGATGCGCACGTATCTGCACAACAACGGGGAAAAGGTGACCTTTGACGCGATCGACCGGCCGGACATCCGGATGGAAAATCCGATGGATCCCCTGAAGGCCGCGCTGAATCATGAGCAGTACGTCACCTCGCTGATTAACGGTATTTACAAGGCCGCAAACGATGTGAATGATTTCCGCACGATGCAGTTCCTCGACTGGTTCGTCAAGGAGCAGGGTGAAGAGGAGAAAAACGCGGAGGATCTGATCCGCAAGTACGAGCTGTTCGGCTCCGATCCGAAGGGATTGTATGCGCTCAACCAGGAACTTCTCGCACGCGTATACGCCGCACCGTCGCTGGTGCTTTGATTCTGCGGGGGTGAAGGCCCGTCCGGCTGCGATACATACAAAAGCGACGCAGATAAGAGGAAATGATCTGCGCCGCTTTTGTATCGCGTTTAAGAAATCAGAGAGGCAACCACGCTGCTGATTGTCTTTCCGTCCGCCTTGCCCTTGAGCATCGGCATCACCGTCTTCATGATCTGTCCCTTGTTCTTTGTGGCGAGTACTTCTTTCGCATGTTCTTCGAGATAGGTCCGGATTTCTTCCGCGGACATCATCTTTGGCGCGTACTCCGAGATAATATTGTAGCGGATCGTGTACTGCCCGATCAGATCGGTGCGTTCCTTCGGGCAGGTGTCAAGTGATTCCTTTGCGGCGCGTTGCTCCTTGAGAATTCCCCGGTCGACCAGCTCCTCCGGGATTTCATCACGTTTCCCCTCATCGATTGCGATCTTCTTGACCGTTCCGATCATCGCAGAAATCGCGTCTTTTCTGGGTTTGTCCTTCGCCTTTGCCGCAGCGATCATATCTTTTCGAAGCTGTTCGATCGTCATGTGTATTCCTCCTTCGTTGATTCAATCATAAAAATGATTCCGTGTTCGTCACTCAGGATTGTAGCACGTTCCGGAGAATTCGTTAAATTTCCCGGGATTTTCTGGAAAAGTATTCCCGTGTCAGCTGCACGACGACAGGGGAGAGCGCAAGGAGCGCGATCAGGTTCGGGATCGCCATGAGTGCGTTCATACTGTCAGCGAGGTTCCAGACAATATCGAGTTTCGTCCGGGCGCCGATTACGACGGAAACGATGTAGATCGCCTGATATACGAGCATTCCGCGGCTGCCGAACAGATATTCCATGCAGCGGCCGCCGTAGAGACTCCAGGAGAGCAGCGTCGAGAAGGCGAACATCGTGATGCAGACTGCGATGATGATGGACGCGGCCCGGCTGCCGAATGTCGTGGAAAATGCCAGAATCGTCAGATCGGTGCCGGCGGTCGAACCGTAAAACTGCGGTGCGCAGCCGGAACAGAGGATCGCGAGTGCGGTCAGTGTGCAGATGATGATCGTGTCGGCAAAGACCTCGAAGACACCGTACATTCCCTGCTGGACCGGGTGATCGACGTCGGCCGCCGCATGGGCGATCGGCGCGGTTCCGAGGCCGGCCTCGTTTGAAAAGATTCCGCGGCCGAACCCGGCGCGCATCGCCTGCTGGATCGCCGCGCCGGCGAGACCGCCGCCGAGAGCGGACGGTTCGAAGGCTCCTCGGAAGATCTGTCCGAAGACGGTTCCGACCCGGTTTCCGTGGGAGATGACGACAGCCAGCGCGGCCACGACGTAGACGATGGCCATGACCGGAACGAGTTTCTCGGTGACGCTTCCGATCCGCTGAAGTCCGCCGAAAAGGACGAGGATCGTGAGAATTGCTCCGATGATCCCGATCACCACGTAGATCAGATTCAGAAGTTCCCGATCGATCGCCGGATTGAATGACGAAAAGACGGATCCGATCGAGGTGGCGATGGTGTTGATCTGTGTCAGGCATCCGGTTCCGATGGCGGCGCACATACCGAAGATGCAGAAGATTACCGCGAGCCACTGCCATTTCCGGCCAAGGCCGTTTTTAATGTAGTACATCGGTCCGCCGACGAAATCTCCCTTTACGTTCTGCTTGCGGTAGCGGACGGCGAGGATGATCTCGGCATATTTTGTGCACATACCGAAGAGCGCGGCGATCCACATCCAGAAAATCGCGCCGGGGCCTCCGATGGCGATCGCGCCCGCGACGCCGGCGATATTGCCGGTGCCGACCGTTCCCGCAAGCGCCGTCGTGAGCGCCTGAATCGGGGAGAGCGTTCCTTCTTTTGCTTCATGTTTTGAGAACAGGCGGCCGACCGTGTGCCGCATGATGGATCCGAAACGGCGGAACTGCAGAAAACCGAGACGCCAGGACATGAAAATGCCGGTTCCCAGGAGCAGGATCAGCATCGGGATTCCCCATACAGCTTTATCGAGCCGCACGGAAAAATCGGTCAGCAGGCTCATCAGTTCTTTCATAATTTATACCCTCATTTTGCAAAAATTTTACCATACAGAGTTTTATTATAGCCGATTCAGGCGGTTTGGCAAACCGGTTTTCAAAGGGGTCGGAAAATTTTCGCGGATTTGCCGGTTCTGTGGCTGTACAGGGTATATCCGAGCGGATAAAATCATGGTACAATTGTCCGGAAAACCGGTTCTTAACGGAGGAATGCGATGAAAAACAAGCTGATTGATCTTGTCGGTATCACAAAGAGTTTTGACGATGTGACGGTTCTGGATGATCTGAACCTTTACATCCGCGAGAATGAATTTCTGACGCTGCTGGGACCTTCCGGCTGTGGAAAGACGACGACGCTGCGCATCATAGGCGGTTTTGAACAGCCGGACAGTGGAAAGGTACTGTTCGGCGGAGCGGATATCACCGCGCTTCCGCCAAACCGTCGTCAGCTGAATACGGTATTCCAGCGGTACGCGCTGTTTCCGCATATGACGATTGAGGAGAACATCGCCTTCGGTCTGAAGATCCGGAAGAAATCACAGACCTATATCCGCGACAAGATCCGCTACGCGCTGAAGCTTGTGAATCTGGAAGGATATGAGACGCGGCTCCCGTCGGCGCTTTCCGGCGGCCAGCAGCAGCGGGTGGCTATCGCGCGGGCGATCGTCAATGAGCCGAAGGTTCTGCTGCTGGACGAGCCGCTCGGCGCACTCGATCTTAAACTCAGGCAGGATATGCAGTACGAACTGATGCGGCTGAAAAATGAGCTCGGGATCACGTTCGTCTACGTGACGCACGATCAGGAGGAGGCGCTGACGATGTCCGACACGATCGTCGTGATGAATCAGGGCTACATTCAGCAGATCGGCACGCCGGAGGATATCTACAATGAGCCGCAAAATGCCTTTGTGGCGGACTTTATCGGAGATTCGAACATCCTTGACGGGATCATGATCGAAGACCGTCTCGTGGAAATCCTCGGGACGAAGTTTGCCTGCGTCGACACCGGATTTGGGAAAATGCGTCCGGTGGACGTCGTGCTGCGCCCGGAGGATCTGGAACTGGTTCCGCCGGAAAAGGGAATCGTGAAGGGACGCGTGACAAATCTGATCTTCAAAGGCGTCCATTATGAGATGGAAGTGATGGTGAACGGCACGGCGCTGATCGTCCACGGCACGAGGATGGCGGCAGTGGGTGATGAGGTCGGTATCTTTGTGGATCCGTTCAACATCCAGATCATGAACAAACCGGAATCCGAGGACGAGGAGGCGGTAAGCGTTGAAGAATAAGAGAAAATGGCTCGCCGCTCCGTACGGTGTCTGGGCCGCGGGTTTTATCATCATTCCGCTCCTGATGATTGTGTACTATGCGTTCACTTCACAGGAAAGCGGACAGTTTACCCTGTCGAATTTTTCGTCCGTGTTCACCGCGACGACGATGAAGGCGCTGGGACTTGCTCTCGTCCTGGCTGTTTTGAGTACGCTGATCTGCCTGGTGCTCGCTTATCCGCTCGCGATGATCCTCGCCGGCGCGCAGGTCACATCGTCGGCTTTTATCGTGCTGATTTTCGTCCTTCCCATGTGGATGAATTTTCTGCTCCGCACGTTCGCGTGGCAGACGCTTCTGGAAAACAACGGGGTGATCAACAGCATTCTGCAGATGCTGGGGCTTCCTGCCCTGCATCTGATCAACACGCCTGCCGCGATCGTATTCGGCATGGTGTATAACTTCCTGCCGTTCATGATCCTTCCGATCTATAATGTCCTGATCAAGATCGACCGGGACGTGATCGAGGCGGCGCGGGATCTCGGGGCAGGAGCGTGGATGACCTTTCGGAGGATCACACTGCCGCTGTCCGTATCGGGCATCATCTCCGGGGTCACGATGGTGTTCGTTCCGTCTCTGACGACATTCGTCATCTCCGATCTTCTCGGCGGCGGAAAAATCCTCCTGATCGGAAATCTGATCGAGCAGGAGTTTAAGCAGCTGAACGACTGGAATGTCGGATCGGCTATGTCCATGATTCTGATGGTGTTCATCGTGATTTCCATGATGGTCAGCTCGAAATACGACCGGGACGGAGAGGGGGCCCTTTTCTGATGAAAGTATTAAAGCGGGTTTATATGGCCCTGATCCTGATTCTGCTGTATGCTCCGATCGCGACGCTGATTGTCCTTTCGTTCAATTCTTCCCGCTCCCGGGCGAAGTGGGGCGGCTTTACGCTGACATGGTACCGGGCGCTGTTCCAGAACGAGGATATCATGAATGCATTCTATACGACGCTGATGATCGCGCTGATCGCGGCGCTGCTGGCGACGCTGATCGGTACGCTGGCCGCGGTCGGCATACAGAGCATGCGGCAGAGGACACGCACGATTTTTATGGGAGTGACGAATATCCCGATGCTGAACAGCGAGATCGTCATGGGCGTGTCGCTGATGCTCCTGTTTATTATCGGAAGAATCGAGCTCGGGTTCGGTACGATCCTCATCGCCCATATCACATTTAATATTCCGTATGTGATCCTCTCTGTCATGCCGAAGCTGAGGCAGACGGAGCGGAGCGTATACGAGGCGGCGCTGGATCTCGGCGCGACGCCGTTCTACGCGTTCCGCAAAACCATCCTTTCAGACATTATGCCCGGGATTGTGTCCGGATTTTTTCTCGCGTTCACGATGTCGCTGGATGATTTCGTCGTGACGTACTTCACGAAGGGACCGGGAGTCGATACCCTTTCGACGAAGATTTACTCCGAAGTACGAAAGGGGATCAAGCCCGAGATCTACTCGCTCTCCACCCTGCTGTTTCTGATGATCTTTCTTCTGCTGATCGCGGTCAATATGGCATCGGTGAAGGAGTCAAAAAAAGAAATCGAGAAAAACGCGGCGCATCTGGCGAAATACGGAAGGAAACGGATCTTCACGCGCCGGTTTGTGTTTGGGCGCGTTCTTCCCGGAGTCCTCTGCGCGGCGCTCGCCGTCGGATGGTTTTCGAGCAGAACCGGGAAGACATTTGCGGCGCAGAATCAGGTGGTCGTCTATAACTGGGGGGAATATATTGATCCGGACGTGATCGATATCTTCGAGGAGGAAACCGGTATCCGCGTCATCTACGAGGAATTTGAGACGAATGAAATCATGTACCCGAAGATCAAGTCCGGAGCGGTCGCGTACGACTGCGTCTGCCCGTCCGACTATATGATCCAGAAAATGATCGACAACGATCTGCTGGCGAAGCTGGACTGGGACAAGATCCCGAACATCAAAAACATCGGGGATATGTATATGAAGACGTCGGAGCAGTTTGATCCCGGAAATCTCTATTCCGTGCCGTACTGCTGGGGGACGATCGGTATCCTTTATAATAAGAAGATGGTCAGCGAACCGGTCGACAGTTGGAAAATTTTGTGGGATTCGCGTTATAAGGACAGCATTCTGATGCAGGATTCGGTGCGGGATGCATTTGCGGTCGCATTGAAGTATCTGGGATACTCGGCCAATTCCACAAATATCCAGGAACTGACCGAGGCACAGCAGCTGCTGATGACGCAGAAGCCGCTTGTCCAGGCGTACGTCGTCGATCAGGTCCGCGACAAGATGATCGGAAATGAGGCGGCCCTCGGCGTGATTTATTCCGGAGAGGCGATCTACACGCAAAAGGAGAATCCGGATCTTGAATACGTCGTGCCAAAAGAAGGCTCGAATGTCTGGATCGATTCCTGGGTCGTGCCGAAGAACGCAAAACACAAGGAAAATGCGGAAAAATTTCTAAACTTCCTTTGCCGTCCGGATATCGCCCTGAAAAATTTCGAGTATATCACCTACTCGACGCCGAACGAGGCGGCGAGAGAGTTGATCGAGGATCCGGCGATCCGGAACAGCCAGATCGCGTTTCCGGATGAATCGGTTCTGGAGCGGTGCGAGACGTACTCCTATCTGGGATCAGATGTAGAAGAAATCTACAATCGGCTCTGGAACGGGGTGAAATCCAGCTGAGATCGGAACCGGTACAGTACGTGTCGGATTTGTAAAATGATAGGAATCCGTATTTACAAAAAACAAAAAAGGGAGTATTTTAAATTTAAGCGATAAAATAATCAACTCAGAGAACTTTACGGGAGCAGATTATGTCTGACCGGGTTCTGTGATTTCGAACCGGCACGCTCTTGGCGAGGCCGGTTCTTTTATGCAGGCGGAGATCCGGGAGCAATCGGTAAGAGAATAATAGAAGACGGACAGGTGGTCTATGGGGACATAAATGAAGGACCGTCTGTTTTGTGTATCTGTGGGATTGTCGGATTTCGGGCGGACAGATAAGAGAGGAAGAGATGAAGATGAAAAAGAAAATGAATGGCAGAACCCTGCTGGTAAAGGCTTCGGCGATCACCCTGTCGATATTGCTGGGCGCATCGGCAGCGGCACTGCCGGCGCGGGCAGATAACGGCGGGGTGAATGGCACCCTGCCGTCTTCCACGTCGGAATCAGACGGAACACCGGATATGCAGCAAAAAGAGAAGCCCTACACGATTCAGTTCGTATCGGAGAATGGAGACGTTCTCGCATCGTATGATGCGGGATCGGATGATACATGGGGACCGAACGGAACGATTTCAGTCCGGTCGACGTTCTATAAAGACGGCCTTGACTATGACATTATAAAAGGTCCGGAAGGAAAGCCCATGAGCGCGGCCTCGATTGAACTTGAGGCAGGTGCGGAGCCGGTGAAGGTCACGGGTAATCTGACGTTTGTATACAAGCGGCACATAAGCGGCGCCGCATCAGAGACGAAGACATATCAATGTATGACCGAGGACGGCACGCTGCTTTCCACCTTTACAGGCACCGCGGACCAGATCAAGCCGGTCATTTCCTCCGGAACCAGGGTCTACGCCCGCTCGGATAAGGAAAACGACAGCAGGGATTCTTCCATCGTCAACGTATATTACAAGCTGAAAGCGGACACGAATACTTCTTATCAGGTACTGGTACAGTATATCGACGATGCGGACGGCAGTGTCATCACGACCAGGACATTCCGCGTAGACGGCCGTGATTATACGTTTATCGCGCCGAAGAGCTTCTCTGTCACGAGCGGCGGGCAGAAGGTTTTCTATCGTTCCACAGGGGAAACGACGATCAGCCATAAAGTATCGGATACGGCGAGGACGTATCAGGTGCATTATCAGAAGCTGACGGCCGGCTCGACGGAGCCGTACAGCTGGTATATTCAGTTCTACAGCTCGGAGACGAACCGGAGCATCGGCTACCGGACGGTGGAAGTGAAGCCGGGCGAAACCGCGTCATTCACCGCACCGGCAGTGCTTGCGGCGAAGGAAACTTCCGACGGAGGCAAATATACCATCAACAAGAAGTTTGAAAATCAGACGTACAGTCACGAGTACAGTGACACGGATCACACGATGTATGTTTATTATGATCCGGAAGGATACAGGAATACGACCGAAACCAGGACGAGAACCATCAGCATTCAGTATGTGAATATTGCGGACGGAAGCGTGCTTCAGAGTCAGTAGCAGAATGTGACGTCGGACGCGGCTTCAGAGATTACGTTCCCGGAGAGCTTCGATGCGCGGGGCGTCCATTATCGCCGGGTCGACGGGCAGGTATCTTCCGTGACGGGCAGCTTTTTCTCGCCGAAGGAAGTATATACGGCTTATTATTATGACGAGAACAACACACAGTTCCGGACCAGCGTCATCACGACCGAGGAGGTTCAGGAGGCTGTCGTCAATGGTCCGACGACGTATCGGGTACTTCCGGGAATCACGAGGACGGTCGTCACGAACACAGCTACCGGTGTGAGCAGGACGGCGGCTACAAGCGATGAGACCGGAGCGCAGATTGCCCGGACACCTTCCGGCACATCCGGGACGGCGGGCGGAACGGATAATAACATAGCTGCCGGAACAGATAAGGGCGCAGCTGCCGGAACAGACACCGGAACAGCTGTTTCAGCGGAGAATGGCACAGAGGCTGCCGGTGCGGCGGATGCTGCAGATGGCGCCGGAAGCGGAAAATCGCAGGACGTGAGCATCGACGGGGTTCAGGCGGACGACCTGCAGACGCCGCAGGGCAATATCAAACTTGATCAGGCAGATGCGGACAGCCATTCAGTGAGAAAGACGGTTCTGCTGATTATCGGCATTGCGGCAGCCGTCGTGTGCGCGGCTGCGGTGATCCTTCGGGTAAGAAGATCCCGAACCGGCAGAAGGCATTGATGCAGAGGGCCTTGAGAGGAGAAGAACCATGAAGAAAAAATATACATTTAGAAAATGGATCGCATTGTTCCTTTCGATTGCCATGATTGCGGCCAGTGGAATCACGACGAATCTGCATATGCGTGCGGCCGAAAGCACCGACGTGGAGGAGACTGCCGCGGGAGAGGCGGCGGATGGAACAACCGCCACCGGGGAAGTTGATTCGCAGGCTGCAGGCGGAGAAGCGGCCGGAGAAGCGGACGGTTCGGATGAATCCGGAAAGAGTGGAGAAACCACATCTTCCGTCTCCGATGAGGAAAAAGAGGAAGTACTTTCAGAACAGGAGCAGATCGCTCAGGCATGCGAGGGCGCGACAAACACGACCTATTCCTACCAGGATGATAATATCTCGGTCACGGCTGTGCTTGACAATGCCAATGCGGTTCCGGACAATGCGAAGTTCCGTGTGACTCCGATCACCAAAGATACGGCCGGCTACAATTACAACGCTTATATGGACGCACTGAACGACGAGGCAGCGGCATCGTCTGATTCCGGTGTGGAAAAACAGTATAGCGACGAAAACACTCTTCTGTACGACATGGCTTTTATATATGAAGTAACTGTGCAGAAGGAGGATGGCAGCACCGAACAGAAGGAAGTCGAGGTACAGCCGGCTAAGGGAGCCGTGAAGATCAGCGTGGACTTCAAAAAAGGACAGCTGACCGATACGCTGGACGCGAAAAGCGGGGCGGATGTGGAAATCAAACATCTTCCGCTGACGGACCAGGTTAAAGCGGACACAGATACCACGGCGGCCGCTACGGATATCACTGCTTCGGATATCAAGGTTGAAGATGTCAGCGGTGCAGATGTATCCGTTGACAGTCAGAAGGCGGAATTCGCGTCCGATTCATTTTCTGTTTTTTCGATAAGTAAAGAGTGGTACCAGAAGGACGGGAAATGGACGGATAAACACGAATTTACGAATTACTGGGACGGTTCGACACAAATAACACTTTCTGATATTACTTCGCATCTTGGCAACCTGATTAATTTTGCGGTAGTTGCGAAAGATTTGCAGACCGATCATCATATTGAGGGAAACGTGCGGGTCGGACAGCTTACCACAGATGGAAGTCTTCCGCTGAATGAAGCTACAAACTTTACTACAAATACGGTATATGATTCGATTACGGTCAATAAGACTGTTTCATCGCAGGATTCAGCTAAGAAGAAGGGAAGCTTTCAGTTTGTCACCCGTGACGAAGAAGGAAATGCTTACGATACATTCACCATTACCACGGATCAGTCGGGAACGGGCAGTTATGTGCTGACAGCAGATAACGCAAAGAAGACGTTTGATGCACTGAAAAACGCGAAAACGATCCATGTATATGAGCTTAATAACGGTCAGGCAGTTGAAGAAGGTCAGAAATGCGGCGACTTTACTGTGAGTTATACATATAGTTCTGACAGCGTCACGGGAATTCAGAATGGCGGTGGCATGGAGAATGATATCGGACACTTTTCTATCACAAACGAAGGGGACACAAGAGTGTCTCTTGTTGGTGAACTCTCTAAAACGGGAAAAGAAGCGGTCATCCGGGTCGGTGACAAATTCAGGGAGAAAGAAAACGGAGATGTTGTGTTCGATAACGTCGGTAAAGCAAGACACAGTCTGATTGTACAGAATGCCGGAGGAGCTTTTACATATACTGACGGATTACAGAATGCAATCAATTCGGAAATTGATAATCTGGGATCCTATTCGTCTGTTCTTGCAACAGGAAAAAATGGTGCTGTCGAGGGGGATGGAGTCAGTGTAATCAACCTGATTTCAACCCGGGACGATTTTGAAAGTGATTTGAAGGCAGCCGGGTTTGATCAGAATTTTGTGACAGACCTTGGCAACGGATATCTTCTGGTGAATATCGACCTGGGATCAAAAACAAGTTATTCCATGGGAACACAAGACCTGAAGATAGATGGGAATAGTCTTCAGAATAACTGGTCTCCTTATGCAGGCAGGATCATCTATAATTTTGTGACGAAAAATGCGGACGGTTCTTATTCACCATACAATGGTACGATCAATATCAACCGATATACCACGGGTATGATTTTATCTCCTGAGGCGACCGTAGATCAGACTGGCGCCATGCTGATAGGCAGCGTGATTGCGAACACGGTGAAACATTCCGGGCAGGAAATTCACAAAGTGCCGATTACGATTGAAAGCCGTAAAAATTTTACGGTTAATGTATTGAATGCGGATCAGAATCAGTCGAAATCAGCAAGTGCAGAAATCACGGCAAAGAAGAAACTGACAGGCCGTGCAATTAAGGATGGTGAGTTCAGTTTTACGCTGGAGGCACAGAAAAATGCGCCGATGCCGAAAGCGGCGAAGGACGGAAAACTTACCGTTACCAACACAGGTGATTCGGTCAACTTCGGTTCGATCATGTATGACAAGGCCGGAACTTACCAGTACACAATCAGTGAGGATAAGGGAAGCCTTGAAGGCGTAACTTATGATACGAGCCGGAAGAATGTGACCGTGACCGTAGAAGATAACGGGAGCGGGGCACTGACCGCATCTGTATCCGGAGACGGTGAAGCTGCGACATTTACAAATAGCTATAGCCATAAGGCTGCAGAGGTATCGGTTCGCTTCACAGGAAGGAAGACGCTGGAAGGCAGAGACCTGAAGGAAGGAGAGTTTCAGTTTGATCTGAAGGATCCGGATGGGAATATCCTTCAGACCGTGAGCAACGGCGCGGACGGAACCATTTCGTTCAAGCCGGTTGAATATACGAAGGCCGGAACGTACAGGTATTTCATTTCGGAAGAAGTACCGAATGGAACAGACAGTACGAAAGAAGCTGGCGTTACATATGATGCGGCGGTTTATCCGGTAACGGTCACCGTGACGGATGACGGAAGCGGAGAGCTCAAAGCGGAAGTCAGCGGTCGTCTGAACGCGGACGGAAGCGGCGCGGATTTCAAGAATACGTACAAGGCAGAGAGCGCGTCCGTCACGTTGGGCGGCCACAAAAATGTAGAGGGAATCAAGAACTCGGACCAGGTCTTCCGTTTCACGCTGAGTGAAAACGGTCAGGTGATCGACACGAAGACGGTCACCGGAGAGGGCGATTACCGGTTCGACCCGATCAAGTACACCGGAGCGGGCGATCATACCTACACGGTTGCCGAGGCAGCGGGCGATGCTGCGGGGTACACGTACGATACGAAGACGTATGAGGTGAAGGTAAGTGTAACCTACGACAAGACCGGGAAGCTTCAGGCATCGATCAGCGGCGACACGAAGACCGGGGAGGACCTGAACTTCACAAACCGGTATCAGGCGGCAGCGGCAAGCGCAAGAATCGGCGGTTCCAAAAAAATCAACGGAAGGACGGACAAGATCACTGCGGGTCAATTCCGATTTGATCTGATCGAAAATGGTCAGGTGATCGATACCGCGACCAATGATAATGTCGGGAATTATGTGTTTGGCAGGATCAGCTATCCGACTGTGGGTACACATCATTACATGATCCGCGAGCAGAATGGAGGCAGCACGGTCAATGGCATCAAATATGATGCAGGGACGAAGAATGTGACGATCAATGTTACAGACGACGGTTCCGGAACGCTCAAGGCAAACGGAGCATCGGATTACAGTACCACGGTCGATTCATTCAATAATATCCGGTATGGCTCGATTCATGTGAGCAAATCCTGGGACGACGCCGGAAATTCGGATCAGCGTCCGTCCTCGATCACCGTGGATCTGATCGACACAGAGACCAGAGAGACGGTTCAGACGGTGGAACTTTCCGCGGACAATAACTGGTCCGCCGATTTCGGACAGCTCGAGGCCGGCAGAAATTATACCGTGCATGAGGAACCAGCCGGCGAATATTACACGGCGCAGAACAACGATCAGGTTGTGACCGCGGATATCAGCGGCAGTGCCGTGAAACTGGTTAATACGTTCACGCATCCGTCGGTAAACATTTATGCGAATAAGGTTCTGAACGGCGGCACGCTGACAAACGGCGAGTTTACGTTCA
>CADBRN010000031.1 GCA_902797025.1 uncultured Lachnospiraceae bacterium | reverse complement strand
GCGATTGGCATGGGAGACAGGCTGACGGCTGCGGCTCCGTGTTCCGGTATCATGTTCGGCGATTCCTATGAGCGGTTCATGAAGCAGCCGTGGATAAAGAACGCCGCCGGGCCGGTCCCGCTATGGATGTTCTGGGGCATGGAAGAAGGGTGGCTGATTCCCTCCGTACCAACCCACGAAAACCAGACGGGAAAGACTCTGGACTATTGGATGCGGCGCAGCGGGAAGGAAAGCATGATCCCGGAAAGCTGGACATCCGTGCCGTACGTAAAAAATGGCCGTTTTCTGGACCACAGGATGGAGAAAAAGGGAACGACGCCGATGTGGTATACACAGGTTGAATATATGCCGCACGCGACGATGCCGGAAATGAGTTTCCGGATATGGGAAGAATTTTTCAGCCGGTTCAGAAGAAATAACAGCGGTGAGATTCTGGAAATTCGATGAACAATTGAGAAAAATGTGCCGGAGCACGGGAAAACCGCGCTCCGGCGTTTGTTTGTTCCGGAGGATTGCTCTGTAGATTGCATGGAATCACTGCTCCGGCTGTCCGGTTTGCAGAATGATCGGGACGGAACCGGCCGGCGAATTGAAATCATCGTACGTTTACGGTATACTTATTTTGATTTTGTATGCATAATTCAGAGCGTTTCCTTTAGCCGGAACGGTTGTGCCGTCCGGGTGGAGACGGCCGGTTATAATCGGCGGGAGGGCGTATGAGTGAGACAATTCTGATTCGCGGCGGCCGGGTGATCGATCCGGGCACAGGCCGCGACGGCGTATATAATCTTCTGATCCGGGACGGAAAAATCGCAGGCTGCAGCAGGAGTATTCCGTACACTGCGGACCGGGTGATCGACGCGGCCGGGTGTTACGTCATGCCGGGACTGATCGACATGCACGTTCATCTGCGGGATCCCGGCCAGACGGAAAAGGAGGACATCAGCAGCGGCACAAGAGCGGCTGCGCGGGGCGGAATCACAACGGTTGTCGCCATGCCGAACACGAAGCCGGTCATCGACCGGCCGGACCGCGTCGATTACGTCGTGAACAAGGCGGCCCATGAGGCTCTCGTCCATGTGCTCCAGACCGGGGCGGTCACAATGGACCAGAAGGGCCTGGAGCTGTCCGACATCGAAGGAATGGTAAAACGGGGGATTCCTGCGATCAGCGAGGACGGGAAATCGGTCATGAACTCGTACCTCTGCAGGGAGGCGCTGAGGATCTGCGCGCGTCTGAACATCCCGTTCCTCGATCATTGTGAGGACAGAAATCTGGCGCACGGAGGCTGCGTCAATGAGGATGAGTACTCGAGGGCGGAGGGACTGCCCGGGATCGGAAACGACACGGAGGACGCGATCATCGCAAGGGACATCATGCTCGCACACGAGACCGGAGCGCATCTGCACCTCTGTCACTGCTCGACAGCGGGATCGTACCATATGCTCCGCGCGGCAAAGCGCAAAGGGTATGATGTATCCGGCGAAGTCTGCCCGCATCATTTCACGCTCTGCAGCAAGGACCGCGTTCCGGGAGATACCTCGTATAAAATGAATCCCCCGCTGCGCACGCGGCTTGACCGGGACGCGCTTCTCGAAGGTCTTGCCACCGGCGTGTTCGAGGTGATCTCGACGGATCACGCGCCGCACACGGCGGAGGATAAAAACAAACCGATGAGGGAGGCGGCGTTTGGAATCACCGGCCTTGAGACGTCGGTTCCGCTGGTGATCAGCGAACTGGTGCGTCCCGGCATCATCACACCGTCGCAGATGGCGGAGAAGATGAGCCTGAATCCGGCGAAAATCCTCCATCTGCACGACCGGGGCTCATTTGCGGAGGGAAAGATCGCGGATGTCACGATCATCGATCCGGATATCCGCTACCGGATCGATGTGCGGACGTTTCATTCAAAGGGAAAAAATACGCCGTTTAACGGCCGTGAGGTTTACGGAAAGGTTCTGTATACGATCTGCAGAGGATCGGTTGTTTACCAGGAGAAAAAATAAGGAGAATGCGTATGATCAGCAAACTGATTGAAAAAATCGAGAAGACGGAAGCTCCGATCGTGGTCGGACTTGATCCGAAGCTTGATTTTATTCCGAGGTATATTCAGGAGAAGGCGTTTGAGGAGTACGGCGAGACACTCGAGGGCGCCGCGGCTGCGATCATCGACTTCAACCGGAAAATTGTAGACGCGGTCGCGGATCTCGTTCCGGCGGTCAAGCCGCAGATCGCGATGTACGAGCAGTACGGCGTTCCGGGGCTGATCGCCTTCGAGCGGACCGTATCGTACTGTCAGGAAAAGGGTCTGCTTGTGATCGGAGATGTGAAGCGGGGGGACATCGGATCGACATCCGCTTCCTACGCGCTCGCGCATCTCGGGTCTGTTCAGGTTGGGAGCCGCACGTATACGCCCTTCCACGAGGATTTTGCGACGGTAAATCCGTACCTCGGGAGCGACGGGGTGAAGCCGTTCATCGATGTCTGCAGAAAAGAAGACAAGGGGATTTTCGTCCTCGTGAAAACATCGAATCCTTCGAGCGGAGAGTTTCAGGACCGCGAGATCGACGGCCGCCCGCTGTACGAGCATGTAGGCGATAAGGTCCGCGAGTGGGGCGAAGAGGCGATGGACGGCGATTACAGCGATGTCGGCGCGGTCGTCGGAGCTACGTACCCGGAGATGGGCCGGGTGCTGCGGGAAGTGATGCCGAAGAGCTACATCCTTGTCCCGGGATACGGGGCCCAGGGAGGGAAGGGCGAGGATCTTGCGCCTTTCTTCAACCGGGACGGACTCGGCGCAATCGTGAATTCCTCCCGCGGAATCATCGCGGCGTACAGGCAGGAGACGTATGCTTCTTACGGAGAGGAGAATTTCGCGGAGGCGTCCAGAGCGGCCGTTCTTGCGATGAAGGAAGATATCAGAAACGCGCTCGCGAAGCGCTGAATAAACCCGGAGGCACGGTTATGCGTAAGAAGGAAGAAGGAACGATCCTTTCACAAAAAGAAATCGTTCCCGGAATATTTGATTTGAGGCTGGAGGCACCCGACGCTGCTGCTGAGGCGTCGGCAGGCCAGTTTGTCAATCTTTATCTGGATGATCCCGCCCGGCTTCTGCCGCGTCCGATCAGCATCTGCGGCGCGGATCCGACGGAGGGGGCACTGCGGATGGTTTACCGCGTGAGCGGACCGGGAACCGGGACCGCCGAACTTTCCCGCATGGAGCCGGGAAGGACGCTCTCTCTGATGGGTCCGCTTGGAAACGGGTTTCCCCTCGGGCAGGCCGGGGAAGGACGGGTATTTCTGATCGGAGGCGGTATCGGAATTCCGCCGCTTTTGCAGGCGGCGGGGGAGCTCCTTGATCTGCGTGGAAGATCCGATCATACGGATGTGATACTCGGCTACCGGGACCGGAATGATTTTCTGGCGCGGGAGTTCGAGCCCTTCGGGCACGTTGCGATCGCGACGGAGGATGGAAGTCTCGGTACGAGGGGTACGGTGCTCGATGCGATTCGCGCGGAAAATCTGCACGCGGACGTGATTTTTGCGTGCGGACCGAAACCGATGCTCGCTGCGGTGGCGCGTTACGCGGCGGAGGAAGCGATTCCGTGCTGGATCTCGATGGAGGAGCGCATGGCGTGCGGAATCGGCGCCTGCCTTGCATGTGTGTGCCGAACGAAAGAGACGGACGGACATTCGAATGTGAGAAACCGCAGAGTCTGCAAGGACGGCCCGGTTTTCCGCGCCGATGAGATCGTGTTCTGAAAGAACGGGTGAAAATATGAATATGAAAGTAAATC
Source organism: uncultured Lachnospiraceae bacterium (assembly GCA_902797025.1). Taxonomy (GTDB): domain Bacteria; phylum Bacillota; class Clostridia; order Lachnospirales; family Lachnospiraceae; genus CADBRN01. Next base: position 9,098 of record CADBRN010000031.1, on the reverse strand, counting down.
TCGCCGGAGTCACATTGAACAATCCCGTGATGACGGCGTCCGGAACCTTCGGCTCCGGTCAGGAATTCAGCGAATATGTGGACCTGGGGCGTCTTGGCGCGGTGGTCACAAAGGGCGTGGCGAACCATCCCTGGGAGGGAAACCCGACGCCGCGGGTGGCGGAAGTATACGGAGGCATGCTGAACGCGGTGGGACTCCAGAACCCGGGAATCGACCTTTTCTGCAGGAGAGATATCCCGTTTCTTTCGCAGTTCGATACGCGGATCATGGTCAATGTCTGCGGCCACACAGAAGAAGAGTACTGTGAAGTCGTGGAAAGACTGGCGGAAGAACCCGTGGATCTTCTCGAGATCAATATCTCCTGTCCGAATGTGAGAGAGGGCGGCATTGCCTTCGGGACGGACCCGGCTGCGGTGGAGACGATCACGCGGGCGGTGAAACGGTACGCGAGGCAGCCGGTCATCATGAAACTCAGTCCGAATGTGACGAGCATCGCCGACATGGCAAGGGCGGCGGAGGCCGGCGGCGCCGACGGAATCTCGCTGATCAACACGATCACGGGGATGAAAATCGACGTCAATAAAAGGAAGTTTGTACTTGCGAACAAGACCGGCGGTATGTCCGGCCCGGCAATCAAACCGGTGGCGGTCCGGATGGTTTATCAGGCGGCTCATGCGGTCCGGATCCCGGTCGTCGGCATGGGAGGAATCATGACCGGCGAGGATGCAGCGGAATTTATGCTGGCGGGAGCGACGGCGGTATCGGTCGGAACCGCGAATTTCACCGATCCGGCGGCGACGGTGCGGATTCTCTCGGAACTTGAGGATTATATGAGACGGACCGGGACAGAGGATGTCAATGAGTTGATCGGCGCGGTCACGGAATAGCCGCCGCCGGAATAAGGAGAATCAGTCATATGGAAAGTTACAAACAGGAATTTATTGAATTTATGCTGGATTCGGGCGTTCTGAAATTCGGGGAGTTCACACTGAAGAGCGGAAGAAAATCTCCGTTTTTCATGAACGCGGGCGCCTATGTGACCGGATCGCAGCTCCGGAAGCTCGGCGAATATTACGCGCGGGCGATTCATGATTGTTACGGCCTTGATTTTGACGTGCTTTTCGGGCCGGCGTACAAGGGCATCCCGCTCACGGTGGCGACGACGATGGCAATCAGCCGTCTGTACGGCGTCGATGTACGGTACTGCTCGAACCGGAAGGAAGTAAAGGATCACGGTGATACGGGAATCCTGCTGGGAAGCGGCCTTTCGGACGGCGACCGGGTTGTGATCATCGAGGATGTGACGACTTCCGGCAAGTCGATGGAGGAGACGGTTCCGATCCTCCGCGCGCAGGCGGATGTGGAGATCCGTGGTCTGATGGTATCTCTGAACCGCATGGAACAGGGGAAGGGAACGAAGAGCGCGCTTTCCGAGATCCGCGGCACCTACGGATTCCCGACGAACGCGATCGTCACGATGGCGGATGTCATCGAACATCTCAGCGCGCATCCCTACAACGGGAAGATGGTTCTTGAGGGCGGACTCACGGATGCTCTGAAGTCGTATTATGAGCAGTACGGCGCGGATGAGTACCGGGATGTTTACGCAAAATTATTCTGATGTTCACAGGAAGTGCAGCAATGGCAAAAAGCAGATACACATTTATCAAAAAGGTGGCGCCGGCGGCGAAGGAGTCGCTCATTTTTTCCGTGGCTTCACTCGGTCTTCTCGTGCTCGACATCGTTCTTTCCTGTGCGATGAAGGGCAGCGGCGGAGCGGTCCTCGGGGCGATCGGCCTTTTCGCGATGCTCGTGGCAATGTATGGATTTTACCTCGGGATCCGGGCGGTTTCGGACCGCGGGACGAATTATCTGATCACAGCGCTCGGAACGATTTTCGCCGGCATTATGAGTATTATCTGGATCGGCATTTTCTTCCTCGGACTGCAGTGAGAGAACGGAGACAGGGATGGATCAGGAACGTTTCAGAAGGCAGCTGGATTTTATACTGGAAATTGACAAGGAAAAAAACATCTTCCGCCAGACGCATCTCTCGAACGGCGGGCGGAGAGAGGACGATGCGGAACACGCGTGGCATCTCGCCGTCATGACATTTCTGCTGGCGGAATATTCGAACCAGAAGATCGATGTGGCGAAGACGATGGTGATGACATTGATTCACGATATCGTCGAGATTGACGCGGGCGACACCTACGCCTATGATGCCGAGGCGAAGAAGACGGAAAAGGCGAGGGAGCAGGCGGCAGCCGACCGCATTTTCGGCCTTTTGCCGGAAGATCAAAATCGGAAGCTGCGGCAGCTCTGGGAGGAATTCAACGCCTATGAGACGGCGGAGGCAAAATTTGCGCACGTCATGGACAATTTCCAACCGATGCTGCTGAACAATTCCAACAGCGGAGGAGACTGGAGGGAGCACGGTATCCGCCGCTCCCAGACAGAGAAGCGGAATGAGAAGACGCCGGAGGGGTCGGCGGCGATCTGGGATTATATGAAGAAAATCCTGGATGCGAATGTGGCGTCGGGCAGCCTGATCGACGGCTGAACAGACTAAGGAGACAGAACCATTGTACTACAGAAAATTATCGGAATTTGAGCGGGAGCGGTATGAACTTGCTCTCTGGCGTGTAAGGGAAATCGCAGAAGGAGGTGCGGACGCTCTGTTCGCACCGGATTTTTTCCGCGGTGAAGCCGTATTTCTGCTGAAGTCAGAAAAACTCCGGGCAGATATTGAAGCCGGAAAGGATCGGGACTGGACGCTTCCGCAGCTGGAAGAGAGAAATCAGCTATTATATGAAGAAATTCTTCCGGAGCATTATGAGTCCTGCTACGGAAATCCCGCGTATGCGGCAGCGGTGTTCAAAGAAGCCGGATCCTCGATGAGCGTTCTGTACGATGAACTGCGGGGAGCGGTCGTCTGTGCTTTTGAGAACCGCCCTTTCGACCTGCTGATTCTTATGGAATTGTTTCTGGGATGCTGCAGTCTCTTTGAGGAGGCGGCGGAGGATCATGGCGGAAAGCCTGCCGTGCCGCCGGCAGCGGGGGTGCGGTCGCTGATCTACTGGTATCTTTGCGACTACTGCCAGGATCTTACGGAGCAGCGGGTCAGCGAGACACTGGATCCGTCGTTTTCATTTGCAAGGGATCGGATTCTTTCGGAAGATCTTTCGGATCCGCGTTACCTCTACCGCTTCGGCGAGTACATCACGGAAAATGAGAGGAAAACGGCGGAGTATCTCGCGTCGCTTCCCCGGGAAGAGATCGACGCGATCGCGCGGACCTGGGTGCGCGGCTATCGCACCGGGTTTCTCGTGGAGAAGAAGGATCTGTCGAAGAAAAAGACGGTAAATATCCGCTACCGTCTCGGGTTTGAGCGGGTCATCCGCTCTGCAATTCTGCAGTTCCGGGAGATGGGCCTGGAAAGCATCCTTTACCGCAGCGCGATCCATATTCAGGACAAGAGCCCTCACGGCCGGATCGGCTGGTACGGGGCCGTTCCGAACCGTCAGTACGAGTTTGATCACGCGAATGACCGGGCACTCTGGCTGGATGAGCATTTTGTGACCGGGTCTCTGGCCGCGAAACGGATCGCCTATGAAAATGAGAAAGAAGCGGCGGCTGTTCACGGAGGTCCGGCGTGCATGGACGTCTTCGGAGAGGTGCCGTTTACGCCTGCGGCAAATGATAAAGTTCCGCGTCTGACAGCGGCGCAGGAACAGCTTTTTGCACGCTACCAGACAGAATCCGGATATATCGTCAACCGATACATCCGCGGGGAAGAGCGGAGCTTCACGATCATCGCCTATCCGGTCCCGGAGATCGGGGAGAACTTTGAGGCGATTTTCAAGGAGACGGTCCGGATCAACAACCTCGATTCAGAGCGTTATCAGAACATACAGCAGTATTTGATCGATGCCCTTGATCAGGGAGAGAGCGTCCGCGTGCTCGGAAGAGACGGAAATGAGACAGATCTGACGATCCGCCTTCATCATCTGGAGGATCCGGAGCATCAGACGAATTTCGAGAACTGCGTCGCCGATGTCAATATTCCGGTCGGGGAGGTCTTCACCTCGCCGGTTCTTGCCGGAACGAACGGGGTGCTTCACGTGAAGGAGGTTTATCTCGGAGAATTCGGCTACCACGATCTGAAGATCCGCCTCATCGACGGAATGGTCAGCGATTACGGCTGTGCGAACTTCAGCAGCGAAGAGGAAAACCGGAAATTTATCGAGACCAATATCCTTTATCATCACGCATCCGTCCCGATCGGAGAATTTGCGATCGGCACGAACACGACCGCATACCGGATGGCTCATGATTACCGGATTGCGGACCGGCTTCCGATCCTGATCGCGGAAAAGATGGGACCGCACTTTGCCTTCGGCGACACGTGCTACAGCTTTCAGGAGGATATGGCAGTCTTCAATCCGGACGGAAAGGAAATCATTGCCCGGGATAATGAACGGTCTATTCTCAGAAAAAGCGCGCCGGAGAAGGCCTACTTCGGCTGCCATACGGATGTGACGATTCCTTATGAGGAGCTTGGAAGCATCACGGTGATCCGTCCGGACGGAAGTGGGATCCGGCTGCTTGAAAACGGTCGGTTTGTGCTTCCCGGGACTGAGGTTCTGAACGGTCCGCTGGAGGGAATCGGACTGCTTTGATAAGGCTGCTTTGATGATAGAATCTGGCTTCTTTACATTGTCCCGCAATCCGTGTATGATGGATGAAGGCCTTGAAAATACAGGTTTTACAGCTGGTTTCGGACCGCGGCTCTTTCGGGTTTTGCAGGAATCATACCGGTCCGCAGATGGCATGAATAAAAAAGGAGACACATTATGGCAAAAGTTGGTATCGTAATGGGCAGCGATTCGGATATGCCGGTGATGGCGAAAGCCGCCGACATGCTCGAAAAATTCGGAATTGACTATGAAATGACGATTATTTCCGCGCACCGGGAGCCGGATGTGTTCTTTGAATATGCGAAGACCGCTGAGGAGAAGGGTTTCAAGGTGATCATCGCAGGCGCAGGCATGGCCGCGCATCTGCCGGGTATGTGCGCGGCGATTTTTCCGATGCCGGTGATCGGAATTCCGATGCACACGACGTCTCTTGGCGGACGCGATTCCCTCTACTCCATCGTTCAGATGCCGACAGGTATCCCTGTGGCCACAGTCGCGATCAACGGCGGCGCGAACGCTGCGGTTCTGGCCGCGAAGATTCTTGCGACGTCCGATCCGGAGATGCTTGAGAAAGTGAAGGCATACGCCGCGGAACTCAAGGAACAGGTTGAGAAAAAGGACGCGAAGCTTCAGAAAGTTGGATATAAAAATTACACGAAATAATACCGTCAATCCCGTTTTGCAACATCAGGAAGAAAGGATTTCTTATGGATTACAAGAGTGCTGGAGTAGATATTGAGGCCGGATATCGTTCGGTAGAACTGATGAAGCAGTATGTGGCGCGCACCGCACGCCCGGAGATGCTCGGCGGACTCGGCGGTTTTTCAGGCGCGTTCTCTATGGAGAAGTATAAGCATATGGAAAAGCCGACGCTCGTATCCGGTACGGATGGTGTCGGAACAAAGCTGAAGGTCGCGTTTCTGATGGACCGGAACGACACGGTCGGTATTGACTGCGTCGCGATGTGTGTGAATGACATCGCCTGTGCAGGCGGAGAGCCGCTTTTCTTTCTTGATTATATCGCGTGCGGAAAGAACACGCCGGAGAAGATCGCAGACATCGTCAAAGGGGTGTCTGAAGGATGCGTCCAGGCGGGCGCGGCGCTGATCGGCGGCGAGACGGCAGAGATGCCGGGCTTTTACGCGGTGGACGAGTACGATCTGGCCGGTTTTGCGGTCGGAATCGTGGATGAGAAGGATATGATCACGGGAGAGAACCTTTCTGACGGCGACGTGCTGATCGGAATCGCATCATCCGGCGTTCACAGCAACGGATATTCTCTCGTGCGCAAGGTATTTGACATGACTCCGGAGTCTCTGAATACGTATTATGATTCGCTTGACGCGAAGCTCGGCGATGTGCTTCTTCGTCCCACGAAGATTTATGTCAAAGCGCTCCGGGCGGTCCGGGAGGCGGGCGTCGCTATCCGCGCCTGCAGCCACATCACGGGCGGCGGCTTCTATGAGAACGTTCCGCGTATGCTGAAGGACGGCACGTGTGCGGTAATCTCGAAGAGCAGCTATCCGATTCCGCGTATTTTCAAGCTCATACAGGAGACGGGCGAGATCGATGAGCACATCATGTACAACACCTTCAACATGGGAATCGGCATGGTTCTGGCTGTGAATCCGAAGGATAAGGAAACCGCGATGGATGCGATCCGGAAGGCGGGTGAGTTCCCGTACGAGGTCGGCCACATCGAGAAGGGCGAGAAGGGCGTCAGTCTCGAGGACTGACTGAATGATACAGGAAAAGTCGGGCGATGATGGAAATGAGGGTGGATCTATGATGAAAATGGTAGTGCTTGTCTCGGGAGGCGGCACGAATCTTCAGGCGATTATCGATGCGATCGGGAGCGGAGCGATCACAAACGCAGGGATCGAGGCGGTGATCAGCAATAATCCGAACGCGTATGCCCTTGAACGCGCGAAAAAATACGGAATTGAGGCAAAGGTAGTTTCGCCGAAAGAGTTTGAGAGCCGGGAGGCGTTCAATGAAGCGCTGCTGGCTGCGGTTGACAGCTATGAGCCGGATCTGATTGTGCTTGCCGGCTGCCTCGTGATCATCCCGGAGAAGATGGTGAAGGCGTATGAGAACCGGATCATCAACATTCATCCGGCACTGATCCCGTCGTTTTGCGGCACCGGATATTACGGGCTCCATGTGCATGAGGCCGCGCTGGAGCGCGGCGTCCGCGTGACCGGCGCGACGGTGCATTTTGTGGATGCGGGGACGGACTCCGGACCGATCATTCTGCAGAAGACGGTCGAGGTGAAGCAGGATGACACGCCCGAAAAACTTCAGCGCCGTGTGATGGAGCAGGCGGAATGGGTGATTATGCCCGAAGCGATCAATCTGATCGCGAACGGCCGGGTGAGTGTGAAGAACGGCCGGGTTCAGATTCATTGAGATAGACAAGACCGGATTGAAAATTGCCGGAATCGGTCCGGAAGGCCGGGCGGCAGCGGCATCTGTGAAGGGAGCATATAAAATGAAAATTCTGATTATCGGAAGCGGCGGAAGAGAGCATGCGCTCGCCTGGAAGGCGGCACAGAGTCCGAAAGTCGAGAAGATCTACTGTGCACCGGGGAATGCGGGCATCGCCGGAATCGCGGAGTGTGTCCCGATCAACGCGATGGAGTTTGACAAGCTTGCCGCTTTTGCAAAGGAGAACGCGGTTGATCTGACGATCGTCGGCATGGATGATCCTCTCGTGGGAGGTATCGTCGATGTGTTCGAGTCAGAGGGACTCCGTGTTTTCGGACCGCGCAAAAACGCGGCGATCCTCGAGGGGTCAAAAGCATTTTCCAAGGATCTGATGAAAAAATACGGCATCCCCACCGCAGATTATCAGACCTTTACCGATCCGGAGGAAGCGCTTTCGTATCTTCGAACCGCAAAATATCCGATCGTTCTGAAAGCGGACGGACTTGCTCTTGGAAAAGGCGTTCTGATCTGCGGGGACGAAGCGGAGGCGGATGCCGGCGTGAAGCAGATCATGGAAGACAAAAAGTTCGGAAACGCGGGAAACAAGATGGTCATCGAGGAGTTTATGACCGGCCGCGAAGTTTCCGTTCTCTCCTTCGTCGACGGAAAAATCGTCAAGACGATGGCATCCGCGCAGGATCATAAGCGCGCGAAGGACGGAGATCAGGGTCTGAACACCGGCGGCATGGGCAATTTCTCACCGACTCCGTTCTACACGAAGGAAATCGACGAATTCTGCCAGAAAAATATTTTCCAGCCGACCGTCGATGCGATGGCAAAAGAGGGCCGTCCATTCCAGGGCGTCATCTTCTTCGGCCTGATGCTGACGGAAGACGGTCCGAAAGTGCTTGAGTACAACGCGCGGTTCGGAGATCCGGAGGCGCAGGTCGTGCTTCCGCGCATGGAAAATGACCTGATCGATGTCTGTGAAGCCTGCATCGACGGGACGCTTGATCAGATCGATCTGAAGTTCCGTGACGACGCGTGCGTCTGCGTCGTACTCGCGTCGGACGGATACCCGGTGTCCTATAAAAAGGGATTTCCGATCCGCGGTCTCGAGAATTTTGACGGCAAAGACGGATACTATGTGTTCCACGCAGGAACGGCGTTTAACGAAAAGGGTGAAATCGTGACAAACGGAGGCCGCGTCCTCGGGGTGACAGCCCTGGGAAAGGATTTGAAGCAGGCCCGCGCAAATGCCTATCAGGCGGTAGACTGGGTTGATTTTGACAACAAGTATTATCGCCACGATATCGGAAAGGCAATCGACGAAGCGTGAAGCACATCATCTGGAGGAGCAGGAGGTAGGATTATGAGTGCCCTGAATTCAGTGCTGACAGTCAGCAGAAGATACGGTTCCGGAACCAGTGTTATCGTCAACAAGCTCTCGGAATTGTATGATCTGCCGGTGTACGGAAAAGATTACATCTGCCGTAATGTTCAGAACGGGGAAGACATGAAGCAGCAGAACGACCTGATCCGCGAGCTCGCAAAGAATCCCTGCATCATCGTCGGAAGAGGCGCGTCCGAAGTACTGAAGGATCAGTCGAACGTCATCAACATCTATGTTTTTGCGGACCGGAAAGACCGCGTCGCACGCATCGCAAAGAAAGAAAACCTGTCTCTTGAAGATGCGGAGAAACGCGTCCGTGCGGTCGATAAAGAGCGCGGTGCGTATTACGAGGAAAACACAGGAAAATACTGGGGCGACTTCGACAACTACGACATCATCCTCGACTCCAGCAAATACGGCATCGATCGCTGCGCCGACATCATCGTCGAATACCTGAAAAGAAATAACCTGGTATAACCAGCCGCTGTCGTCGCTGCAGGTCGGTCAGGCGGAGCCTGAAACCGACGTGCAGCGATGACAGCGGCGCCCGGCCATGAGCATGAAGCGTGCGGAGCAGG